>JAWWBW010000231.1:0-4413 GCA_033720775.1 Oleiphilaceae bacterium
ACTTCTTTACCAATGCCATGTGTGAGCAGGGTCGTGGCGGCATTATCAATGTCTGCTCAGCAGCCAGTTTTGCAGCGGCACCGAAAATGGGCGCTTACAACGCTACCAAGGCGGCGGTTCTTGCAGTAAGTGAGACCTTGGCCGCCGAACTGCAGGGCAGCGGCGTGCATGTAACCGCGCTGTGCCCAACATTTGTTAAAACCAATATCGTGCGCGACGGGCGTATCGACGATGCCTCGTCGAAGCTTGCTGAGCTAACCATGGCTTGGACGGGTGTATCACCCGATAAAGTTGCTCGCAAAACGCTCAATGCCCTGGACCGCAACCAGTTGTATGTGTTGCCGCAGTTAGATGCACGCACCGTATGGCGGCTTAAGCGCTTCGCACCCGTTGTTTACAACCGCGGCACGGGCGCGATCAGTCGTGTGATGGATCGATTAATGGGCGTCGAATCCGCAGCTTCTACCGATGAACCTGTGGAGAGTCGCAAGCAACCGCCAGCAAAAAGTAAAGCAGCCTGATCGTTGCAAAGGAGCAAGCCATGGGTCGTATTACGAGTCTCTTGAAAGGCAAATCGAGCAAAGCCACGGCGTCGCCAATACCCGTGCGACATATGGATTTTGGTTTTCAGGACAATAAGGAAGAACTGTACTTTTACGACAATGACCCCTTCGCCACGTCTTTTTATGCGGCGTTTTCGCTAGTGATCCCGAAGGGTGAGCACTTCTTTATCCATTCTGTACGTAACTACCGCGATGCAATCAAAGACCCTGAGTTAAAAGAACGTATTCGCGGTTTTATCGGCCAGGAGGCTATTCATAGCCGTGAGCACGATGCCGCCAATGCCTCGATGGAAGCGCATGGCCTACCACGTCAGCAGGTGGAAGATCGTATTGAGCAGTTACTTTGGGCGATTGGCAAACTGCCCAAGCCATTTCAGTTGGCCTTTACCGTGGCTTTAGAGCATTACACGGCGATCATTTCCTACGACACGATCTCTAGTAAAGAGCGTCAGGAAAAATTCACAGGTCGTACGCGCGAGTTCATGTTGTGGCACATGATGGAAGAGCTGGAACACAAGTCAGTGGCCTACGACGTATTTAAGGAACAGGTGGGTAACTACTTTGTGCGTGCTGGCACTATGGCGCCGATCGCTGTGGGCTTGTTCCCGGTTTTTGTTGCCATTCAGTTGTATCTCCTACAGGCGCAGGGCGACTTAACGCTTAAAAACATCTGGAAGTACCGTAAGGGCATTGCTTCCATCTACGGACCCAAAGGACTGATCAGCCGCATTACCCCGGCAGTGCTGGATTATTTTCGCCCCGGTTTTCACCCGAATGATCACGATTCCACTGCCATGCTCGAGGATCTGAAGGAGCGTTTCTTCGGTGACGAGGGTTCGTTGAATGACAACTTGACCAAAGTTGTCCAGCCGCAGCGGCCTAAGACGGCTGTCGCGTAGTGTTTGATTGGATTACAAGACTGTTCATAAACGGATTTATATAAGGTGTAGAACATGCAGATTGATCTCGACAAGATGCTAGGCAAAATCAAGGACACTCAATGGGCCTTGGCGGATTTCGACTGGGACGCACCGGGCGCTGAGCTTGTCACAGCAGATCGCGAAAAGTGGGAAAAGCTCAAAACCTTTATGGCGGATCTCACCTGGATCGAGCATGTAGGCGCGCGCGGCTTTGCGGCCATGGCTAAAAAGGCGCCCAACGATACGCTCAGGGAGATCTACACCTACTTCCATGCCGAAGAGCAGCGTCATGCCAACGCCGAGCTGGCGCTGATGCGTCGCTGGGGCATGCTCGAAGATGGCGAAGTGCCGGAACCCAACGTCAATCTGCGTTTGGTGATTGAATGGTTGGACACCTATTCGGATGATATGCCGCTGGAGCCTTTGGCTTCGGTGATCCCTGCGCTGGAGATCGCGCTCGACGGCGCCTTGTGTAAGTTCCTCCTCGACACAGTTGAAGATCCACTCTGTCATCAGGTATTCGAGAAGATCAATGCCGACGAAGCCCGTCATCTGGGTGTGGGCTTCCATGTCCTGGAAATGCTGGGCCACGGCCCGATTTATAAGAACCTGCTGAAAGCGGGTGCAACATTGAGTAATCCCAAATTGCTGCTGGGTATTGCGGTTTATCTACCCTTGCTTAATCGCATGCGTGACAACCTGGTTGAACTTGGCTTGCCGGAAGAAAAACTCTACAAGGCACTGGCCAAGTTCCGTCGCATTGGCGGCACGCCGGCGGGACGTCGTAATCCCTGGTTCCATCTGTTGGCGAATCAGAGCGATTTGGTGATACGTAAGAATATGTGGCTGTATCACAAACCCGTGGATTCGGTAGTGAAACTGTCCAACTACTACCCAAGGCGCTTGTTTAAACCCATACCTACCTGGGTGAAAGAAATTACCTGGAGTCCGACCGCATGAGTGCTGCCCGAAAGACCCAAGATAAAACCCACGATGGTTTGATCGTTGGGGCTGGTTTTGCCGGCCTGGGAACAGCTATCCGGCTGCGCCAGGCGGGTATTGAAGACATTGTTATTCTGGAACGTGACAGTGAAATCGGTGGCACCTGGCGGGATAACCAATACCCCGGTGCGGCCTGCGACATACCTTCGCACCTGTACTCCTATTCATTCGCACTGAACCCGAATTGGTCGCGAGGCTTTTCTGGTAGTGGTGAAATTCTGGATTACATTCACTATCTGGCAGATGAGTATCAACTGCGTCCACTGATTCGTTTTAATGCCAATGTAACCGGCATGGTATTTAATGAAAAAGACGGTGTATGGGAAGTGGCAGTAAAGGGGCGGGCAAAGCTTAGGGCACGCACTGTGGTGTCAGCCTCAGGCCCGTTATCCAATGCCAGCTTTCCGGATATCGCTGGCATTGATGAATACGAAGGCCACAAGATTCACAGTGCCCGCTGGGATCACGACTATGACTTTAGGGGTAAGCGCGTTGCGGTGATTGGTACCGGCGCATCCGGTGTCCAGATCGTGCCCGAACTGGTGAAGCGGGCCGAGCATGTCAAAGTCTTCCAGCGCACGCCGGGCTGGATCTTGCCGCGGATGGACTTCGGCACGCCCGAATGGAACAAACGCCTGTTCAACAAGCTGCCATTAACGCAACGGGCAACACGCAATTTGCTGTACGTGCTGCATGAGTCTATGGCGCTGGGCATTATCTGGAATAGCCCGTTAACCAGGGTGTTGGAGCGTCTATCCTTGGCCCATCTGCATAGCCAAGTTAAAGACTCATGGCTGCGGCGCCAGTTAAAGCCAGATTTTCGTATTGGTTGTAAGCGTGTGCTGATGTCCAGTGATTTTTATCCAGCGCTGCAACAACACAATTGCAAACTGATCACCTGGCCAATCGATCGCTTATCAGCTAAAGGCATTCGTACGGCTGAAGGCATTGAGCATCAATTTGATTGCATCGTATTTGCTACGGGCTTTGATGTATCTAAAAACGGTGCGCCGTATCCGGTGACCGGGCTTAATGGCCGTCAGCTCAATGAAGAATGGGCACGTGGGCCGCAGGCTTACAAGAGTGTGAGCGTGTCGGGCTATCCCAATCTGTTTTTAACCTTCGGTCCCAATTCCGGGCCGGGCCATAATTCTGCCCTTGTTTATATGGAATCCCAGATCGATTACATCGTGCAGGGCATACGCCAAATCCTCGAGAACCAATTCAAGTTTATTGATGTAAAGGCACAGGCCCAGATCAGCTACAACAAGCGTATTCAAAAACGCTTAAGCCGAACCAACTGGAACTCGGGCTGCAAGAGCTGGTATCTGACCGATGATGGTTTTAACGCCACCATGTATCCGGGTTTTGCAACACAATATCGTCAACAAATGAGACGTTTTCAGCTGAAACACTATGAGATTGCCTATCCATCAGGTACAGTTAACCGCTAAAAGGTAGATTGGCTGGGCAATTGACTGCTTTGCACTGCCGCTAATAAAAATTTTATTCACACTTTTTGATAGGTATATTTAGGCCTACATTTGCGTCTAGGAGGATGATAATGCGATCCCTGCAAACCCTTGGCCTGTTGCTGCTTGCAGCAATAGGTATTAGTGCTAACCCGGCCTTGGCGAAAGTCAGCGCTGAAGAGGCGGCACGTCTTGGTAAGGATTTGACCAAGGTTGGTGCCGAAAAAGCCGGCAATGCCGATGGCTCAATTCCCGTGCATGTCGGTAAGGCTTCCTTTACCCAGGATATGTTTGAGCTGACGCCGCAGTATCTCGAAGATCTGCGTGTACGCCTGCTTAAAGATATCCAGAAGATTATTGCTAATCCGGAAGCCCTGGGTGACATCCTCGAACAGTCTCAGGCAGTCATTGATGCCGAGCCCGATAAAGCCAATAAAGTCATCGATATCATTGAGG
>JAWWBW010000232.1:0-4394 GCA_033720775.1 Oleiphilaceae bacterium
GTGTTGGCGTAATCCCCACGGGTCACCACTTGGTCAAAGCCCTGGGACAAACCGGCAATTTGCAGTTTGAGGTCGAACTGGTCAGACCAGAACCACGGCAGGGCGCGGTATTCGGTTAAATTGCCACACAGGGTTTTCGCGGCGATCTTGGCCTGGTCGGAGGCATTCTGAACAGACTCCAGGCGCAGGCGACGGCCGTAAATCGGGTTGAAGTGGTTGGTGCAGTCACCGGCTGCAACAATGTCGTGATCGCTGGTGCGTGCGTATTCGTCTACAACAATACCGTTGTCCAGCTCCAGACCCGCTTGCTCGGCCAGTTCAACGTCGGGCAGTACACCAACACCGATAATCACAATGTCAGCGGGGATGCTGCGCCCATCTGCCAGCGCTACCGCGTTGACGTCGCCACTGCCTTCAATCGCTTTCACAGAGGCTTCAGTGATGATTTCAACGCCTTCTTCCTGATGAACCCGTGCATAAAAGGCGGATATTTCCGGCGCCGTAACCCGCTGGAGAATACGCGGCATGGCTTCCAGCACGGTAACGTTCATGCCCATTTTGCGCATAGATGCCGCGGCTTCCAGACCGATGTAGCCGCCGCCGATAATCGCAGCTGACTTGCCCTTGCCGATGTACTTCTTGATCTGCTGCACGTCGCCAAGGTCGCGCAGATAGAAGACGCCACCCAGATCACTGCCCTCAATGGGGATTTTGCGAACCTTTGCACCGGTGGTCAGTGCCAGCTTGGTGTAGCTGATTACGCCGCCGTCGTGCAGGGTAACGGTCTTCTTCTCACGGTCAATATTGGTGACACGGCTGCCCAGAACCAAGTCGATATTGTTCTTTTCGTAAAAATCGGCAGGGCGAATCAACAGCTCCGATTCGCTTTTATCGCCGCAAAGAAACGCCTTTGACAGCGGAGGGCGGTGGTAGGGGGGCAGGGGGTCTGCGCCGATCAGCGAAATTTTGCCTTCCCAGCCTTCCTGGCGAAGACCTGCTGCGAGTGCTGCCGCAGCGTGGCTTCCGCCAATGATAATACAATGCTCCTGGCTCATTTAAGGGCTCCTGTTTTTTGCGTTGTGGCCTGTTATAACCACAGCCTGTCAGTATTTGTTGTTGTAATCGCGAAAGAGAGAGAGTTTAAGGGTTCAGGCCGATTTAGTCATCGTCTATGGCTCAAATTGTAAGCTAACCGTAAGGTGAGTTGACTGTTTGATGCTATTGCGGTGGAGATGAACGCGATTTGCCCCTATGGGACGGGGACGTTACCTGCGGAGCGGAGGCAGCTCCGCAGGTCGTTTGAAAGTATAGTATTGCTATATTTACTGGATTATTGGCCGAATTTGGGGGGGCGCTTTTCCAGAAAGGCCGCGACACCCTCGTCAAAGTCGGGGTGCCGGCCCGCGGTGCGCTGCATATTCCGCTCATTATCGAGGTTGCTCTGCCAGTCGCCATCGACTGCAGCCCACACCGCATTTCTGATCATGGCCAGCGATTGGCTCGGCCCGTTGGCTAAACGCAGAGCAAGGTCAAAGGCTTCTTCTTCCAGTTCATCGGTGCTCACTACACGATTCACCAGCCCCCAGGCCAGGGCTTTGTCTGCGGGGAGCTTTTCGCCCAATAGCAACATTTCCATGGTGCGCACACGACCAATATTGCGGGTCAGCAGATGAGTCGAGCCGCCGTCTGGCACCAAGCCGATTCGGGAAAAAATCTGCGCGAAATAGCTACCCTCGGTGGTCACCACCATATCGGCGGCCAGTGCTAGAGAGGCCCCGTAGCCGGCCGCGCCACCGCGGATTGCTGAAATCCAGGGAATAGGCAAATCGCGTAGCTGGTTGATCAGCGGATTGAGCTTGTCCTCGACGATTTTGCCCAAATCCCGTTCTGCAGGGTTATTGGTCAGAGGAGACAAGGGCTCCGCTGGGTCGAGGGAAGCCCCGGAACAAAAGAAGCGGCCCTTGGCGGTAAGAATCATCGCCCGGCAATGCCGGGGCAGATCCTGTGTGGCGTGCAGCAATTCTTCGACCAGGCGTGGCGTCAGGGCGTTGAGGCTGTCGGGGCGATTCAGGGAGAGAATGCCTACCCGATCTCTGATTTCAATTTCTAAACACTGGTATTCCATCTTCGTCACCGTTGCTATCAATTTTCTGGAACGAAGGCTCTAACAAAACGCGCGATGATGCAAATGCAAAGTGCCGGAGGAAGTGAGGGGCTCCCGTTGTTAGTGCCACGCCTTAGAAGTTCCTCTCGTTAGTATCATGATCACTCGGTTGGGAGGAAAGTCGCCCCTTCACTATTGCGCGAATTGACAATTTCTGGGGGTTTGGTATCTTTTTCTAAGTTCAAAAGTAAACACATAGTCTGTATGGTAGCTCCAACTGTTTGAGCTCCACAATGGAGTTTGGCGGTATTTGCGTCATCTCCGCTCGGAGTATTTGAATTGGCGTGACTTTCTCCGGCCCCTATAATGTATAAAAGAGATCCTGCTATATGGTACGTTTTAAGCCCCGCGCCTGCTACATGGCGATCTGTTTAAGTTTTATTAGCCTTCAAGCTATTGCCGCTGAGCTAGCGGAAAGTTCCACAGGAACCACCCAGACGACGCCGATAAAGTCCAGTTCCCGCAGTAAGTTTATAGAAGAGGTGGTTGTCACGGCTCAAAAGCGTGAAGAAACACTTAGCGATGTGCCTATCGCAATTACAACATTTACCGGGGATATGGCTAAAGATTTGGGTATCACCGACACCCGGGATTTAAGCAAATTGATACCGGGCTTTTCGCATTCTGATAGCGGTTTATCCAATCCCATTTACACGTTGCGTGGCGTCGGTTTCAATGACGCTAGCCGTACTGCTAGCTCGACGGTGGGTATCTACTACGACGAAGTAAGCCTGCCATATTCCTATCTAAGCAAAGGTCCAACCCTGGATATCGAGCGAATTGAAGTCCTCAAAGGGCCGCAAGGCACCTTGTATGGGCGCAATACCACGGGAGGGGCAATTAATTACATAACCACTAAACCCACTGAATCGCTGGAATACGGGCTGCAAGGCAGTTACGGCAGTTACCAAACTTATGAAGTTGGCGGGTTTTATTCAACACCACTTGGCGAGACATTGGGTGTTCGCATAGCGGGCCGAAATATCTATGCTACAGAAGGATGGCAAGAGTCGGTAACACGGCCAGGAGATAGACTTGGCGAGAAAAATAAGCAAGCCGTGCGTATCACCACTGAATGGCAGCCGGAGTCGACTCTAAACCTGCGCTCAAATATTAGTTTAGATTATTGGCGGGATAAAAGTGAGCCGTTAGCTCCGCAAGCATTTCTTATTACCCCTCAGGGCAGTGGAGGTGAACTTACGCTGAACCCCGAAGTTTCCAGCCATCCGCTGGCGGATGAGGACGATGCAGAGCAGGCAGACTGGGAGCCTAATACGCCTTGGCAGTTAAACGACAAGTTTCTGATGTTTGCGACGCGAAATTATTTAGACGTAACAGAAAATATTTCGATGGCGATCATAGGTAATTATATCAAGTTTAAAACTGATGATGCGTTCATACCACAATCTGGTTTGGATACAAACAATAGTGAGCGCCAACAGACGACGGACACTCAAATTTTTCAGTTGGAAATACGCGCAGATGGCAGTCTGTACGAAGAAAGATTGGACTGGGTGGCGGGCATTTTTGGCAGTCGCGACGAAGTTGACGAGATTCAACGGCAGCTTATCAGTTCGTCATCTGCTACTGGTAACACAGTGCCTGGCGTTCACCCCCTCGCAACATCGGCGATACTGCGTGGAAATCAGGTTTCAGAAAGCATCGCAACGTTTTTCAATACTGACTGGGCTATAAACAGTGCCGCTGCGATATCCCTGGGTTTACGGTACACCGACGAAGCCCGGGACTTTTCAGGGTGTGGCCAGGATGATCCGGAGGATACCGGGGTGGCAGGTTTGGCATCCACATTTAATACCGTAAGTATTAGCCGTGGAGGCACTGGTGGTGCGGACGAAGGCGATTGCTTTACGCTTGACAGAAATACGCGTAACCCATCGCTGGTAGAAGGCCGGTTGGCAGAAGACAGCGTGGCTGGCAAGCTCTCCCTGGATTGGCAAGTTTGGGAAGATCAACTGCTTTATCTGTCTCTCAGTCGCGGGTTCAAGTCCGGTAGTTTTCCGATACTGGGGGCCACAGAGGGCGAGCAATATGACCCAGTCGTACAAGAAAAAGTTACGGCAATCGAACTTGGTGCTAAAACCAGTTGGCTCGACAATAGATTAAAAATCAATGTCGCTGCGTTTGATTACGATTATGTCAACAAGCAACTACTGGGTAACTTTAATGACGATGTGTTCGGACCGCTGCCAAAGTTGTTCAATGTGCCGAA
>JAWWBW010000233.1:0-4296 GCA_033720775.1 Oleiphilaceae bacterium
AGCCAGTTTAAGGCTTCGGTGCGGGAGCGATGGTCTTGGGGTAAAAAGTGCCCAAACTGCTCAGCCAGATAAAGCAGAATCGCTCCGGACTCAAACACGCGAGTGTCTTTCTCGCGATCATAGAGGGCTGGTATCTTGGAGTTGGGATTGATCGCAACAAAGCCACTGGAAAACTGCTCACCCTTGCTGATATCGATGGGGTAGGCATCGTACTCGGCGTCATCGATCCCCAATTCCAGTAGTTCTTCAAACATCACGGTAACTTTGACCCCATTGGGGGTGGCGAGGGAGTGGAGTTGAAATCGATGCGCTCCCTGCGGCAGTTCTTTTTCATGTGTCGCACCAGAAATGGGGCGATTGATTGAGGCAAACTTGCCACCACTTTCTTTATCCCATTGCCATACTTTGGGCGGGGTATATTCTTTATCTGCCATAAAAACGAGCTCCTGAAGATGCGTGTGTACCTGATAAATGAGTGTAGGTTACGGTGGCCAATGAGACATGGATCGCCGGGGTTGATGCTACGTAGCCTCGGCAGGTGATTACACCGGTTGGGGTGGAATGCACTGTTACGTCGGCTTGGCTTTATCATGGTGCTCCAAATATCGATGTGCGCCAAAAACGGGCGCTATTATTAGAGGCTTAAGCCAAATATTTTGGTAAGTGGCTGTTATAAAACAACTATAAAGGGTTGGTATCCATCTTGTATTGTCTCAGGGTGTCCGTACCCTTGACATACTGGGCATCACAATTTGTTTAAATAGAACGCTAGGGTTCCGATCAAGCTCATCACTTTATATTGGTTAAAGAGCTTGGATGACTGGTCCGAGAGCGCTCGACCTTCCCCTTCGGGGCATGGGTTACACGGCGGGATAAAAGCCCGGGAGACTTGCTTGGCATTGCCAGGGGTACTCCGCTTTTAGAACGTGTAAACAACATGCAACCAAGGGGTTCTTCATGAAACGAATTGCAGCACTTATTCTCGCGTTTTCACTCTCCTCGCTTTCCCATGCAAGCGATAGCTTCAAAATATGCTGGTCGATCTATGTTGGCTGGATGCCTTGGGCCTATGGTGCTGAGCAGGGCATCGTCAAAAAATGGGCGGACAAATACGGCATCAGCATCGATGTGGTGCAGATTAACGACTACATCGAATCGATCAACCAATACACGGCAGGCGAATTCGATGCCTGCACCATGACCAATATGGACGCTCTGACGATTCCGGCGGCGGGTGGTGTTGACAGCACTGCACTGGTGGTTGGTGACTTTTCCAATGGTAATGACGGTGTGGTGCTCAAGGGCAAAAAATCATTGGCCGACATTAAAGGGCAGCGCGTCAATTTGGTAGAGCTGAGTGTTTCACACTACTTGCTGGCACGTGGGCTTGAGAGTGTTGCTCTCAGCGAAAAAGACCTGACTGTGGTGAATACCTCCGATGCAGATCTGGTGGCGGTGTATGGTACCGACGATGTGACGGCAGTTGCGACATGGAATCCTTTGCTGAGCGAAATTACCGCTATGCCCAATAGCCACAAAGTGTTTGATTCGTCTCAGATTCCCGGCGAGATCATCGACCTTCTCGTAATCAATACCGAGACCCTTAAGCAAAATCCGAAATTGGGTAAAGCACTGGTCGGCGCCTGGTATGAAATCATGAGCCATATGAGTGGTGGCGGAGAGCTGGCTACCAAAGCCAAGAGCTATATGGCGACCGCTTCAGGAACCGACCTTAAGGGTTACGAAGCGCAGCTGGCCAGCACCGAAATGTTCTATACGCCAAAAGCGGCACTGGCATTGACCAATAGTCAAAAACTGGTCGACACGATGAAGCATGTCGCTAACTTTTCGTTTAATCATGGATTATTGGGCGATGGTGCTCCTGATGCCGGTTTTATTGGTATTGAAATGCCTGCCGGTATCTTCGGCGACAAGGGGAATATCAAGTTCCGTTTTGACCCGACTTACATGGATATGGCCGCTAAAGGCAAGCTGTAAGGCTGGTCTAAAACGCGCGATCGTCCAAGTCGGCATGCGGTCGCGCCTCAATCAAATTGGCATAGAGGCGTGTTATGAAGAAGCTCATCAATCGGACCCCGCCGCATACTCTCAAGATATTTCTTGGTGTATTGCCTTTTGTCTTGCTTGTTTTGCTGTACATGGTGAGTTCCGATGCGCGCCTGACTGAAAACCCCAACGATAAATTACTGCCTAGTTTCAGTCAGATTGGTGATGGCATTGAGCGTATGGCGTTTGAACCAAGTAAACGGAGCGGTGATTATCTGTTCTGGCAAGACAGCGCCAGCAGTCTGCAACGACTGGGCCTGGGCGTGTTGGTAGCGGCAACACTGGGTTTATTGGTGGGAGTTGTTACCGGTGCGCTGCCGCTCTTTGCTGCGTCACTCTCGCCATTATTGACGGTGGTGTCACTCATACCTCCGCTCGCTATTCTGCCTATTCTGTTCATCGTGTTTGGTTTGGGTGAGGTATCCAAAGTGGTGCTGATTGCTATTGGTATAACGCCTTTTATTGCGCGCGACATTCAACGCAGGACGCAGGAGATTCCTGCAGAGCAGTTGGTGAAGGCGCAAACACTGGGCGCGAATACGCCGCAAATTTTGTTGCGTGTCATCCTGCCGCAAATACTCCCGCGCCTGATAGAGGCGGTGCGTTTATCGCTTGGAGCCGGTTGGCTCTTTCTCATCGCAGCGGAGGCCGTTGCTGCCACGGAGGGCTTGGGTTACCGGATCTTTCTGGTGCGGCGATACATGGCCATGGATGTGATTCTGCCTTATGTAATGTGGATCACTTTTTTAGCTTTTGTCATCGATGTTGCACTTAGGCAGCTCAACCGTTACCTGTTCCCATGGTATGACCAGGGAGGTAAGGCATGAACGTTTACAAGGAGGCAGCTACGGCACCTATGCTGCAGGTGAGAAATGTCTGGAAGCAATACGACGATAACGTGGTACTTGAGCGGCTGAATGTAACGGTGAACGAAGGTGAATTTGTCACCCTCGTAGGCACCTCTGGCTGTGGCAAAAGTACCTTTTTGAACATGTTATTGGGCACTGTGCCAGCCAGCAAAGGCGAGATTTTGCTTGATGGTCAGCCTATCCCTGATGAGCCGGGTAGCGATCGCGGTATTGTGTTTCAGCAATATTCTGTGTTCCCACATATGACGGTGCTCGACAATGTGATGGCCACTCGTGGCTTCCAGCAACGCGGTTTCACAGGTTACCTGTTTGGAGCCAAACGGCGCGCGGCGCGCGAAGACGCCAAGAGCATGCTCGCGCAAGTAGGGCTGGATCACGCCATGAACAAATATCCCCACGAATTGTCGGGCGGCATGAAACAGCGGCTGGCGATTGCACAAGCCTTGCTCGGCAGACCTCGTATTCTATTGCTCGATGAGCCTTTCGGAGCACTGGATCCGGGTATTCGAGCCGACATGCATCAGTTGGTGCTGGAATTGTGGCGTGCCCATCAACTCACGGTATTTATGGTTACGCATGATTTAAAAGAAGGCTTTTATCTAGGGTCGCGACTTTGGGTGTTCGACAAGCTTCGACACGACCCGCAGCATCCTCAGCGTTATGGCGCCGGTATTACCTACGACCTGCCTGTGGGCCAGGTTGATCAAAATCTCTATCAACAAATCGATGACGATCTGCGCCCGGTGGTACCGGCTCAGATTTGAACTTAATGATGTTAACTGGAGTGTTAAATGAGCGAGTACATCCGTTCGATTGAATACACCACTGCACTGGACTCGGGCAAACACTGGTCGTTGCGCATGCGACGAGGCACAGTAATACGGCTGACTGATGTGAGCGGTGGCGCCAATGTGGGCATGCTGTTTTATAACCCCGAAAACCTGCTGGAGCGCTACAACGCTCCCGATACCCTCAAGTGCCAGCATACGTTCAAACTGGCACGCGGAAATTGTTTGTATTCGGATATGGGGCGTATCTTCGCCTCGGTGGTAGAAGATACCCTGGGCTGGCACGATACCGTGAGCGGTAATAGCCACGCCGCCCATGTAGAAGCCCGCTGGGGCGCGCGCGATTACCAGCACGATCGCAACGAGTGGAAGCAAAACGGTCACGATGCCTTTTTGGTAGAGCTGGCCAAGTACGGCCTCGGGGCGCGCGATCTTGCTGCGAACATTAACTGGTTCAGTAAGGTGCGGGTCAGCGAAAGCGGCGCCATGCGGCTTGCGCCTGAGCATAGTCAGCCCGGCAGCAGCGTAACCTTACGTTTTGAGATGGACACTCTGGTGCTGTTACACACCTG
>JAWWBW010000234.1:0-4270 GCA_033720775.1 Oleiphilaceae bacterium
CTATTCACTGGCGCCGTGTTTGAAACCGGTGTTTCAGCCGGTATCACATCCACATAAAAGTCACACAGGGCCTCAAGCGTGTTGTATTGCTCAACCAGATCTCGAAACGTGATATTGCCACCAAATTGCTGATCCAGAGCGATCGCAACCTGCGTCAAGAGCAAAGAATCCAGGCCGGCTTCGTTAAAGTGCGTCTCAGGGTCCAGATCGCCAAGCTCGTAGCCGGTAATATCTTCAATAACCGCTAAAAGTTTTTGGGACACCTGTTCTCGATGATCGGAGGCACTCATAGTGGATACCTGCAGGTTTGTAATAGCTTGAGTGGTTGATACCGTTGCGGCTTCCGTTGCCTGAATACTCCCGCCCTGTTCCAGCCAATAACGCTGCGTGTCAAAGGGATAAAGAGGAATCGGTACATGCTGAAGTTTCGTTTTAAACAGTGCGCTACGGTTTACCTTAAAACCGTGCTGCCAGAGTCGTGCCAACACACTATTAATGTCTTCTTCTGCCTGCTGGCTGCGGCACGCATCTGGCGCAGCGGCAACGCTACAACGCAGGTTTTGTAGGGAGTGCATGAGCGCAAGTGACGTTAGCGTATTGCCCGGCCCCACCTCGATCAGCGCGAGCTCCTGATCGGAATAGGTGTCGCTGGCACTGCACAATGCCGCACTGAATTGCACCGGTTGACGTACCTGCTGCACCCAATAGTCCGCATTGCACATTTCCCGTTCGACCCGATTACCGGTAAGCGTTGAATAAATTGCAATGCCTGGTTCAGAAAACCGCACCTTCGCGGCTACCTTTGCAAAATCCTGGAGCATGTCGTCCATCATGGGGGAATGAAAAGCGTGACTGGTCTTCAATCGCGTCACCGACAACCCAGATCTGGCCGCCTGGGTTTCTGCCGCGTCAATTTTTTCACATGGCCCGGCTAGCACGACCAGCTTCGGACCATTCACCGCCGCAATCACCAGCCCTTCTGTAAGCAGTGGTGCAACCTCGTCCGGCTCGGCTTTTACCGCGAGCATCGCCCCGCGCGGCATACTTTGCATGAGAGTGCCCCGCGCAATCACCAGCCTTAAGGCATCATCAAATTCCATAATGCCTGCGATGACCGCCGCTGCATATTCGCCAATGCTGTGCCCAATTAAAAAATCGACGTGCGCGCCACGCTCAAGCATGTGTTTCGCGAGCGCCCATTCCAATATAAACAGGGCTGGCTGCGTAAGCGCCGTCTGATTAAGCCGCTCCGGGTTCGTCGCATCATTGAGGGCTTGCAACAAATCCAGTTGGTGATCCCGATGCAATATGCTGGCAGCATGATCCAGACGCTCTCGGTATTCCGGATCATGTTGGTAAAACCAAGATCCCATACCGGGCCGTTGCGCCCCTTGTCCGGTAAACAGCAGACCGGTTTTCTTTGGCGTGTTGGACAGAGCCTTACTTGTTCTATCGATATTCTTGTTAAGTTTATCGGCCAAGGATGCTGCACTACTGGCGGTAGTAGCACAGCGGTAATCAAACGCCGGCTGGCGTGCCATTGCATAACATTGATGACGAAACAAGGCATCGGCATCCGGCTGTTGGAGCAGGGTCACCCAATCGGCCATTCTCTTTTTCAAAGCGACTTCTGACTTGGCCGACAGATATAGCACTGGCGCTTCAGGTTTCTCGGCTTGCAACGCAGCGTTTTGCTCAAACTGCTCAATAATCACATGCGCATTTGTGCCCCCTACTCCCAGAGAAGAGACCGCTGCGCGGCGCAAGCCAGACTGGGGCCAAGGGCAATACTCCGCATTGACAAAGAATCGCGAGGAATCCAATTCCAGCTTGGGATTCGCCTGGCTGAAATGCAGGGTAGCCGGAACGATACCGTGTTTCACACTCAGACAGGTCTTGATAAAGCTAGCAATACCTGCTGCGTGAATCACATGCCCAATATTGGATTTTACTGATCCCAGAGCGCAGGGGCTGTCCGCGTCGGCGTCACGCTGATACACCTGCTTCAATGCCGCCACTTCGATTGGGTCGCCAAGAGGCGTTGCCGTACCATGGGTTTCAATAAAGCCGATGGTATCGGCGTTCACGCCCGAGCGCTTGAGCGCTTCGCGATACACCGCCACCTGGCCACTCACGCTCGGCGCGGTATAGCTGGCTTTGCCACTGCCATCATTATTGACCGCATAGCCTTTTACACAGGCGTAGATATTGTCACCATCACGCAGAGCCTGATCGAGCCGCTTGAGCACCACAAAACCCGCTCCATCATTAAAAGTGGTGCCCGATGCCTGCGCATCAAAGGGCCTACAATGTCCATCTGCAGACAGCATGCCCCCTTCCTGATACCGGTACCCAGCAAACAAAGGCATACTCACTGAAACGCCTCCCGCCAGCGCCATTTTACAGTCGCCCCGCACAATCGCGGCACAGGCCTCTGCAACAGCGACTAATCCGGTTGAACACGCTGTATAGACATTCACACTTGGGCCGCGCAAATTCAGCTTGTAAGACAATCGCGTACTGAGAAAATCCGGCTCATTCAACAGGGCGGTATTGAACGCGCCAAAACGGTCCGTCGCGGCCTTATTGGGTAACACATACTGCTGATAGTAGCGCCCCCAGTTCGCCCCCACATAGATGCCGGCATCAAGCCCCTCTTCAGCGGGCGCATAACCGGCATCTTCAAGCGCATGCCAGGCAAGTTGCAACATCAGACGATGTTGCGGATCCATCAAGCGCGCTTCGGCCGGTGAAATACCAAAAAACGCCGCATCGAAACAATCTGCCCCCTCAATCACCCCTTTGGCAGGCACATAATGTGGCGATTGGTATTCTTCAAAAGGCACCTCAGGGCTGAGCTCTTCAGGTGAGAAAAAACGAATGCTCTCTCTGCCTTCGGTAAGATTCTGCCAAAACTCCTGCACATTATTGGCGCCCGGCAATCGGCATGCCATGCCGACAACCGCCAGCTCAGCTACATCTGCTTCAGGCTCACGTGCACTATCCAACTGATGGGAACCGGTTGCAGAATTCAAATGGCGGGCTTGCGCCTGAATCGTCGGGAATTCAAATACAAAGGTCGCCGGTAACTCGCGCCCAACACTTCCTGCTAAACGCTGCGCCAGTTTCAATGCTTCAAGTGACGTTCCTCCGGCATCCAGAAAGTTGATATTGTGCTCTACTGCACGACCTAACACTGCGCGCCAGCATGCTTCGACCAAGCCATCGATATCATCCTGTTGCGCGTTTGCGGATTGCTCATCGAACGGACAAGGCAAGGCCTGTACATCGAGCTTGCCATTCTGAGTCACTGGAAAGCGTTCAACTTGAATAAAAAAGTGCGGTACGCAATAGCGCGGCAACACATGCAACAGGTGCTCCCGCAACGAAGCGGCAACTTCATGCTCGCCCGTCCAATATGCCACCAGACGCATACTCCCCTGCGGTGTCGCCAAGGCAACGACTCGGGCATCCTTTACGCCCTTTAGCTTTTTCAGCACGGACTCAATTTCACCCGGCTCGATGCGTCGACCATCAATCTTCACCTGCTTATCGATTCTGCCCAAATAATGAAAACAGCCCTGCGCATCACGACGTACCAGATCACCCGTCAAATAGCCTTGCTCGCTTTTTCCATCGCTGGCGTTTATATGGATAAATACTTTTTCACTTAGGTCTGGCTGGTTCAAATACCCCATTGCCAGCCCGCTACCCGTCACGACTAATTGTCCCTCGCACTCGCCGCTTAGAAGCTCTTTGTCTGCATTGACCACAGCACAGTCCGTGCCCGGGATCGGCCAACCTATCGGCACACTTTCCCAGTTGACAGTGATGTCTTCCGGTATAGGGTAGACCGTACTGAAGGTCGTATTTTCTGTTGGCCCGTAGCCATTAAAGATGCGGGTATTGGGGAGTTGTCTGACTGCCTCACAGACATGCTTGACCGAGAGCGCTTCGCCGCCCGTCAACACTTGCTGCAATGGGGCCAATACGCTGCAATCTTCCTCCGTCAGCCAGTTAAACACTGACGCAGTTAACCATAGCGTGGTCACACCCTGCTCCCTGATCACCGGTCGCAGGCTCGCAGGAGACAAGACCTGCTCTTGAGGAAACATCACACAAGTGCCGCCGTTCAATAGTCCGCCCCACAATTCAAGCGTCGAGGCATCAAAACTTAGCGCAGAGTGTAAAAGAAAGGTTTGCGATTCGAAGGCAATAAAGTCCGTATCGATAACCAGGCGTTTGATGGCCCGCTGCGGCACCACAACCC
>JAWWBW010000235.1:0-4255 GCA_033720775.1 Oleiphilaceae bacterium
CCAATGCGGTACCGATATAACCCCAAATGGATAACACATGATTGGCGACAAACCAGCCGCAGAAAATCACCGATGCCAGCACAATCGGAACATGCAACATGGAGAACATGCGGTAGTAGGGATCGGCCTCCAGTTGCGGCACCACCGATTCCGGTGGATTGCTGGTGTCTTCGCCGAGTACGTAATCGATGACAGGAAACACGCCATAGGCGATGAGGAAGAACATCCAGATAAAGAACTCATTGCCATAGAGCATGTAGAGCAGGGGGCCTGCCACACCCATGGCAGGAATGATCAGTGAGACCAGCCACATGTGGCGTTTTTTATCGACGTAGATATCGCCATTACTGGCGGTAAAGGTTGCGGCACTGCTCATATGAGGCTCCTCTTACTGTTTGTTGTTGTGGACCTTGTGCTATTTAAAACCTCGTGGGCAAGAAAAAACACCGATTAAATTGGCAATAAATCGTCATATTGTGCCATCCTGTATTGCATAAATGACGTATTTGAGATGCCGCTGATGCCTGATCCCATACCATCCTCTTCTGAAATTTCGTGGCTGGAGCCTTCGCTACATCCTGCTTATCCACGCCTTTTATGTGCACACTTGCGCAATAAGGGGATCGATATGGAAAAGGTCTTTCGAGGAAACACGCTCAGCTGGGAAAAACTACTCGAAACCAACCGCTTTATTAATTTTGAGCAGTTTAGCCGTATTGGTTTGAACGCCATGGCCTTAACGCAATGCCCTTGGCTTGGCCTTGAAATCTCGACCATGATTCAGGTGTCGGCACATGGCCCCATGGGCTATGGTGCGGTGGCGGCGCAAACGGTACGACAGGCGTTCAAATTGGTCGAGCGCACCATGGCCACGCGCATTCGCATCTACGATTTCAAATTGGATGAAGTCGATGGTCGGGCACGATTCACCCTAAGAGAACTGCTTGATCCGGGTGAGTTGCGCGAGTTTATTTATGTGATGTTGCTGGGTTCGTTTCAGGACATGCTGGCGAAAACTTCGGGCACACACACCACCGATATCTGCGTGCACTTTCCCTTTGAGGAGCCGCCCTGGAGTAACCTGTATGCCGAGCGATTTCCGGGGCTCGAAATCGGTTTCGACTACGAACATTTCACCATTGATATGCCGGCAGCCTTGCTCGATTTACACTGTCTCACGGCAGATGAATTTGCCTATCGTAATGCGGTGCGTGAGTGTGAGCAGTTGTTGGCGGTACAGAATCAGGGGGGCGATCTGGCGGAACAGATCAAGCGCAGACTGCTTGATCAGGGGGCGCCGTATCCGGTCTTGCAGGAGATGAGTGAAATGTTGGGAATATCCTCGCGTACCTTGATCCGCAAACTGAAGCAGGAGCATACCTCGTACCAGATGCTGCTGGATGAAGTGCGCCAGGAGCTTGCGTGTTGGTATTTGCAGAACAGCGATTCAAGTATTGAGGACATTGCCGACCGCCTTGGCTTTATTGATACCTCAAATTTTTCACGTGTGTTTCGTCGCTGGTTGGGTTGCACTCCGTCTCAGTTTCGTAAGAGTAGTTAGTATGCGCCCGGGCGAACTGGCCCGGGCTTTATCGAGATTAGACGAACAGGTCGTCAATGGAGAGATAGCGTTCGCCGGTGTCGTAGCTAAAGATCAGTACGCGGCTGCCGGCTGCCAGTTCCGACTCTTTCTGCTTAACCGCTGCGAGCGATGCGCCCGAGGAGATGCCAACAAATATGCCTTCTTCGCGAGCGCAACGTCGCGCCATGTCAAAAGAGGCTTCTTCGCTGACCTGAATGGTTCCGGTGAGGATGTCGGTATTGAGCACGGCAGGGATAAACCCGGCGCCAATGCCCTGTAGACGATGCAGGCCTTTTTCACCGCCACTGATGACCGGTGATTTTTCAGGCTCTACCGCAAACGTTTGTAACTGGGGAAACTGCTTGCTGAGTACTTCGGCACAGCCGGTGATGTGGCCGCCGGTGCCAACGCCGGTAATCAGGTAATCGAGCCCTTCAGGAAAGTCCTTGAGTATCTCCTGCGCGGTAGTGTCTCGATGTATGGCCACATTGGCGGGGTTTTCAAATTGCTGCGGCATCCAGCTATTGGCATGTTCTGCCAGCAATTCCTTGGCACGCTCAATGGCACCGCCCATGCCTTTTTCTTTGGGCGTTAATACCAGCTCCGCACCGAGCGCCTGCATGTAGCGACGCCGCTCAATCGACATGGATTCGGGCATGGTCAAAATCAAACGATAACCTTTGACCGCTGCCGCCTGCGCCAGAGCGATACCGGTATTACCTGAAGTGGGTTCAATGATTACCGTATCGGCCTTGAGAGTGCCGTTGCGTTCAGCGTCCTCAATCATCGCCAGACCAATACGGTCTTTAATGCTGGCCCCGGGGTTAAAGCGTTCGACCTTCATCCAGACTTCAATGTCGTCGCGAAATAGCTTATTGATGCGCACATGGGGGGTATTGCCGATGGTTTCGAGAATATTGTTGTATTTCATAGCGATCTCCTTGGCGCTGGTGAATGTGTTGCGAACCTTAATCGAGCTGAATGTCGTCGAAGCTTGAAACCGTTGCGTGGCGTGTGCCGGGGGTGGTACCGGCACGCACTAACTGTAGCGTATGCAGGCCTGCGGCCGCGGCTGCATCCAGTTCAGCCTCTACATCGGATAAAAACAGGATGTCTGATGCGGGTAAGTTTAATTCTGAACCTATCGTGCGATAGGCGTCGCTCTCGCGTTTATGGCCTACTTTGGTATCGAAGTACGCGCTGAACAGAGGCGTCAGATCGCCCGCTTCAGAGTAACCGAACAGCAGTTTTTGTGCGGCCACCGAGCCGGAGGAATACACTGCCAGTTGCCGGCCTTCGGCGTACCAGCGCTCCAGACAGGGCGCCACGTCGGGATAAACATGCCCTTTAATGGCACCGCTGAGATACGCTTGTTGCCACACGATGCCCTGAAGTGTTTTAAGGTGGGTTTCTTTTCGGTCTTCGGCAACCCACTGGCGCAGGCGATCAAGCACTGCCTCGTCGTTGGCGAGTTGTTGTTCCGTCCTGATTGCCGCAAAGGTGTCTCGCACCTCGGGCTTGTCCTGCATCGCCAACAGGCTATCGATATGTTCGACGAAATAGGGGAACAGGGTGTCGTAGACGAAACTGACAGACGTGGTCGTGCCTTCAATATCGGTAAGAATACAGCGCGTCACTTGGGTGCGACTCCTAGAGGTATTTTTGTTCGATGCCGGATTCGGTGTAGTGCGGTACCCAGCCAGCCGGATCGATGAAAATGCGAATAGCTTTCACATTGGGTTCAGTTTCACCCGCGTCAAACCAGTGTTTGGTGTTTTTGGGCACCGAGATTAAATCACCGCGTTGGCACAGTACATTGAAGACGGGCCGGCCCTCGATATTGAACCAGAACAGCCCTTGGCCCTCGACAAAAAAACGCACTTCGTCTTCGCTGTGGGTGTGTTCCGATAAGAACTTGGCACGAATGGCGGGGTAGTTTTCGATGGCCGGATGAATATTAATGACGTCTGCCACCTCGTAGCCGTTCTCTTTCATGTATGGCATGAGCGTGTCGGCATAGGCTTCGAGTACTTCATCCTGACTGGCAGTTTGGCTCAATGCTTTGCTTGCCTGCCATTGGTCAAAGAACACACCGGCTTCGTTGAGAAATGCTTTTATTTCCTCCGGGTTTTCGATACGGCGTTGTTGCTCGGGGATTTCCAAAATGGCCATGATGCGGTACATCCTCTATGAATGAAGCGTGCTATTTTAGGGCGGATAGTTTGAGCCATTCCAGCTCTTGATCAAATAAAAACTGAAAGACTTCGAGATGGCGCTTGGCTTCTGCCAGATCGCGTCCCCAGCAATAAAAACCGTGCCGCTCAATCAGCAAACCCTGACAATCCGGGTGTTGTTCAAGCCAGCGTTTCATCTCGCCGCTTAAACGGGAAATATCCTGATCGTTATCGAAGATAGGGACGATGGTCTGACTCTCGTGGGTGTCGATATCGCGCAAGCCCTTGAGTAATTCATAACCTTCGAGCTCGATTTGCTTGGCGGCATGATAGACCCGGGAAATCAGGGTGTCGGCTTTAGAATGGGTATGCAAGATCACCTTGCAATCGCGCTGTTGATACAGCATCAGGTGTATACCAGTTTCGGCGGAGGATTTGACTGCTTCGAAGCCTGCGCGGTGATTGCCCTCCAACGACATGGGAATAAAGTCCTGAGGGG
>JAWWBW010000236.1:0-4254 GCA_033720775.1 Oleiphilaceae bacterium
GACAAGCCACCGAGCCCCAACACCAGAAGAAAATCCACCAACAACCAGCGGTTTAGATTAACCCCCATATGCAGCCCGGTGTGCAGAGCCAGCATGCCCAGGCACAGCACACCAATCACCACATGCGCACCGCGCCAGGCGGCAAACTGCCCCATCCACGCCCAGCCAAGCCGTTTGCGCAGAGACATCAGCAAACCGATCAGACTCAAGCCCAGCAGACTAAAGCCGGTGACTTGCTTCCAGAAGCCGTCGTTCCAGATACGTTCATACCACGATTGCGTTTGTACCGAATCGGCCACCTGCGCCGATGGCATCATCATAAATACTGCCAGCAGAATCAGGGCCAGAACACCGGCGCCCAGCGCAACACGCCCGTCGCGCTCCGGTTCAGCTGTCACGGCTTTGCCGCTATGCTCAGTGATGAGGTCACTCAGCAGGGGCTGACAACTACCACATACAGTGCCCGCACGCGTTTGGGATTGCAGGGCTGCCATCGAATCGCAGCCACTGCCAATGGCATCACAGAGACTACCTTTGCTTAAGCGATTGCATTGACACACGATGGTATCGGCAGACCACTGATTAACGTCCTGAGTGGGTAAGCGGAGCCACAAACGACCACTTAATCGAAACCACCATGTCTGCCAGGGCCAGAGTCGTTGTTCATCCAGGTAAGCCTGTTGCAGCCGTGGCAACTCGGGCCATTCGCCTAAACCGGCGAAACCGATAATGCGCCCACGGTACAGCACAACCCGCCGATAGCTGCCTGCTTTTTTGCGCGAAAAATCGATTTCAGACTGGAATGGCCGTCGTGGTAAATCCACTACTTCGCCCATACTGCATACTGATTCATTGAGTACTTTAAGGCGGGTTAGTGCATGCGAGCCGGCATAGGTGTGTTGCTCAGTACTTGCTTCACCATCGGCTTGCTGGCTTGCATCTACCGGCTTGATACGGGCGCCGTGTTGCCACTGGGCATGTAACGACCGCGCCAACACGGCCGCTTGTTCATAACCGGGGCCTACCAGGCCATAGGTAGCCCCTCGGTGTTCACAGCACTCACCAATGGCAAAAATGTCGGGGTCTGAGGTAGCGAGATGATCATCCACCACAATGCCTTGCGCGACTTTCACCCCTGACTTTCTCGCAAGATCGATATTAGGGCGAATGCCTGTACACAGTAGCACTGAATCGCACTTGATCTCGTTACCGTCCCGCGTGCGCACACCCGACACGCGCTGTTCGCCGTGAATTTTGCGCACCCCCGCGTTGCATATCACGTAAATACCAAGCGCTTTGAGTTCGGCCTGTAGCGCCTTCGCGGCAGCTTCGTGCAACAGGCGATTCATTAAATACGGACCTTGATGGATCAGGGTGACGTGCGTGTTGCTGCGCAGCAGGGCCTTGGCAGCCTCAATACCCAACAGGCCACCACCCACCACGACGATATGACGTGAGCGCGTTAAGCGCGCAAATAACTCTTCTGTGTCGCGCAGACTGCGTAAACGGTACACACCGTCACAGGTGATACCCGGCACGTCTGGCACGTGCGCGCGCGATCCGGTCGCCAGAATGAGTTTGTCGTACTCGTGCACACGGCCCAGCTCATCGATAACCAGCCGCTCATCGCGATCGATATGACTTGCGGTGCCGTGGATAAATTCGAAATTAGGATGTTGCGTCACATCCGGCAAAGCGAGGTCAATGGCAGGTCGTTTTACATCGCCGGCCAATAAAGAAGTGAGCTTGATGCGGTCATAAGGCATTACGTTTTCCTGGCCAATCACCCGCACTTTAGCTTGTGGGTCCAGGCTGAGAATTTCTTGCGCAGCACGCATACCTACGGGCCCTGCGCCCACGATCAAATACTGCCAGGCAACACGATAATCACTCCCCAACGCTGGGGTATCGCCTGCTATTGTGCGCAGATTAATCACAGCTTTTGCGCTCATTGTTTGCCTCCGGCCTTACGTTGCCGTCAAATATCAGCCGTCTTGTTCCGGCCAAAAAAAACGCTCACTGTCTCACTCCCCTCGCCTCAAAAAAGGAGAAAAACAGTGAGCGCCTTTGCTCTTTACGACAGGCTGCACCGCCTGTCTGTTGTTTCACTTTTTCAATACTTGTTTGTTTTACCGGGCATACAACCTTGTCAGCCCGATATCACTTGCTCCAGTGGTTAGAAAGAAGCGCCTACCCACAGCCACAGCTTGTCGGTATCCACTTTTCCTGCCGCCGCGTCGCCAGCAGAATACGCCGCATACTTAATACCTGCGTTGTAATATTTTGCGAACTTGCGTTTGTAGAGCAGATCTACTTCGGAACCCAGATCATCAATGGTTGCCGTGGATTCATTGGCAGAAAAATCATGGTAGGCAACTAACCAGGCACCACCAGCAAGCTTACCGCCCACCGAGACATACATGTCTTCAAGGCCCTGATTTGGCGTGCCGAGGAATTGATCCGCCCAGCCATTGAATTTATGCAGTGTTGCCAATGGCGTAGCAAAGCCTTTATTGCCATCGTCTGATCCGAGCACTTCGTAACCCAGTTTTACGGTGATACCGCTCACACCTAACCCAGCCTCGGCGAGCATATAGTCGGTATCGAAATCGCTGGTACCACTTTCGTTACTTTGCTTGGCGTATTCCAATTGATACAGGAAGTTCAAATCGTCTTGCTTGCTATTGCCGGCAAAGCGCAAACCATAGGTGTCGAGTGCATTGTTGGTGGCATCTTCATCCTCCAGCAAATAACCGTAAGCGGTCACCTTACCTACCGGCGTACTCAAGCCAATGTTCAGCAGGTGGTCGCGCGAATCCACATCGGCGGCTTCAGCAAAAATGCGATTGCGTTTATCTACAAAGGAGTAGCTGACAGACAGGCTATCGACACCCGTGTAACCCAGTGTGAGGGCATCAAAGGTCTGACGATCCTGACGCCAGCCTACGTGACCAACAAAGCGGTGGTTGTCGAGCGTGATGACCTGACGACCCAGTTTCATTGAAAAGTCGTCGGTTCCATACGAAAGGAACGCCTGATCAAGCTCGGTGTGATCGGGATCGGCCACCACCGAGTATTGGCCTTTACCATTTTGTGTGCTGTTGAAATCGTCCTGCCCCAACACGCTGCGACTATCCTCCATTTCGAGCGTCATGGTGACACCTTCATAGGCGGCTGTGGTGTAACCCAGGCGAGTACGTATGGTGGCCGCTTCGGCATCTTTCAATGCGTTATCCTGATCCACCATTTCTACGCGCATACGAAAATCGCCATAAGCCTTACCTCCAGCCAGTGCGTCTCCGATGGTTGCTGCTTCGGCCATGGCCAATTGACCTTGACTCACTGCTGCGACGGCCAATGCAAGTGTTGCGATTTTGTTACCACTCATGTGTCTATTCCTCATCAACAAAGGGTCTTTGCCCCATAAAAAAAGCGCCTATTGCGGACTCCGAGTAAAGCTCTCGAACCCTGCAATAGGCGCCATTGCCTCGTGCTGCCAACCACATCGCTGGCCGCACATTGATTTGCTAGTACCCGACGTTGGGCACCGCTATCGAATCACGTAGTGTGAACTAGGCCGATTTCACGCGGCCATTGTGGTGTTCTTTTCTTTCTCTATTTGCTCGCGCTGACGAATCGTTTAACGCCAGCATGTCAAAAAGTTCAATCACCTGCTGCGCGACAACACCTAAACGCAGACCCTTATCCATCGCCTGTTTACGTAACAATGCGTAGGCCTCGGGTTCGCTCAGCTGTTTTTGCGCCATCAGCAAGCCTTTGGCTCTATCCAGCAGTTTGCGGTCAGCCAAACGATTGCGCGCATCGGCCAACTCGCCATATAACTTTTGATTGACCTCGTAACGCGCATTAGCAATAGCGCACAAGGTAGGCAGGCGATGCGCTTCAAGCGGCCCATGAATAACCACACTCACGCCCAGATCAATGGTTTGCTTCAACATCTCAGGAGCAGCGTTTTCAGTGAACAAGATCACCGGGCATGGTCTGGTCTGCTGTAATACCTGCAGTAAACGCATGTGATCAGACTGCAACTCGCGCACAACAATCAACAACACGTGCTTCTCATGCACCTCGCTCGCGCAAATGGCTTGCTCGGTGTCTGCCATCACTTTTACTTGCGTACCATCCATGACTTGCTGAATTTCCTTCACCAGCGCATCCTTTTGCGCTCCTGTTTCGTCTACAACCAGCATCGTTGTTGTCATGCCCTACTCCTGGCGATCATCGCACCCCCAC
>JAWWBW010000237.1:0-4249 GCA_033720775.1 Oleiphilaceae bacterium
AGTGTTGAACATGACTTCCTGATTGGCCCGACATGTTAACCAGGCATTGTCAGCCAGTTCTTGCTCCAATTGGCCAGCACCCCAGCCGGCATAGCCCAGGGCGATCAGAAACTGTTCAGGGCCTTCACCGTTTGCAATCGCGCTGAGGATGTCTTTGGAAGAGGTCAGGCGAATTTGTGGGGTGATGTTCATGCTGGATTGCCATTCACGCTGATCGGTATGTAAAACGAATCCGCGCTCTAATTGAACTGGGCCACCTGCATAGAGTATTTGATCGTCTGATTTGAGCGGTATTTCGAGCTGTTCGAGAATGTCCTGAAGGCTGAGTTCGGTGGGCCGATTGATAACAATGCCCATAGCGCCGTGCTCATTGTGCTCGCACAAATAGGTGATCGTGCCGCTAAAGTTTGGGTCGAGCAATTGCGGCATGGCGATCAAAAAATGATTCTGTAGGTTAGGTGCTTGATCAGTCATGCTACAAGTATCACTGGGGTGTCCGGCTTTGGCAAGTGTTGCCAGTTAATACCCCCTAAAAGCTGGAGACTCCCGAGGGTTGATACGAGAAGGTGCGAATCAGATCGATTACGTCGCGCTCTTTACGCACCTCTTTGGGAAAGGGAGCAAAGTCTGCTGCACGGCGGATGATGTCGTGGGTTTTCGCGTCGAGTACCAGGTTGCCAGAGCTCTCCAATATTTTGATGTCGCGGATACTGCCGTCGGCATAGATGGAGATGAGTACACGTAGCTTGCCGTAGAGCTTGCGATTGTTATCCATCGGGAAATACTGTCGCCCAACGCGTTCAATTTTTGCCACAACCGCTTCCACATAACGTGCGTCGATGGCCTTCATGGTGTCAGCTGCTGTCAGACGGGTAACCCGGGGGCGGCGCGCGTAACTTTGCAGTTGATTGTCGAGGCGCGCTTCGAGAGCCGCTATTTCCAGGCTTCGTTCCAATATCGATTGCTGGGGTGTGTTGGCTTCACTCTCACGTTTCACCTGAGCGCGTTCAAACAGAGACGGGCGCTTACGTTCACTTTGCGTGCTTGTGACATAAGACTGCTTTTTCTCGGTTTGTTTAGGTTTGGCGGGTGGTGGCGCTGCGGCCGCCTGCTCACCCGGCAACATTTCAGGTAAGGGGGTAGGTGTGGTGAGCTGCTGTTTCTGCTCTTCGCTGCCACTGCCAATCTGGTTGGTGGCGGCGAGAAAGTCGGCTTTGTCGCGTTCGACGACATCGTCAATACGCGACAGGGTAATCTCCATGGTTTTTGCGGCGGGTTTGGGATCGTCGGGAATAAAATCCGACAGTACGATGACGGCATGCATCGCGAGAGCCAAAAACAATGTGAAGCAGAGGCGGTCCCCTGCTCCTACACCATGATTGACGATTAGTGACACTGAGTTCTCCTGCCAAACCTGCAAGCTGTTATTATTTTGCGTCCAGATGGCGCTCGATGGCAGCCATTAGATCACCGGCTATATCCAGCTGGCAAGCCTGATCCAGTTCTTGGATGCAGGTTGGGCTGGTCACATTTATTTCGGTTAAATAGTCGCCAATGACATCAATGCCGACAAAGATCAAACCGCGTTTTTTCAAATCGGGCCGAATCTGTTCGACAATCCAGCGGTCACGTTCGGTCAGCGGCACGGCCAGCCCTTTGCCGCCAGCGGCAAGGTTGCCACGGCTTTCACCGGCTCCGGGGATGCGGGCCAATGCATGGCTGACAGGTTCGCCATCAATAATGAGTATGCGTTTGTCTCCGTCTTTTATGGCGGGTAAATAGCTTTGGGCCATGATTTGTTGTTGCCCATGCTGAGTGAGTGTTTCGAGAATGACTGAAAGATTCGGATCGTCCTCGCGCGCCCTAAAAATGGACTTTCCGCCCATGCCGTCGAGCGGTTTGAAAATAACGTCGCGATGGGTGCGATGAAAAGCACGCAAGCGTTCGGGCTCCCTTGAGACCAGCACGGGGGGGCAGCACTGCGGGAAAGCAGTGGCGTAAAGCTTTTCATTGCAATCACGCAGAGCGCGAGCTCTGTTCACAATGAGCGTGCCCTGCTCCTCTGCGCGCTCTAAAATGTGCGTCGCGTAAATAAACTCCGCATCCACCGGTGGATCCTTACGCATAAGAATCACGTCTAATTGATGCAGCGCTATGTCGTCCTGTGGACCCAAATCAAACCATTTTGCGGGATCGCGTTCGACAGTGAGTGGCCGAACGCTAGCCTTCGCCAACCCTTGGTCCAGATACATGTCAGCAAGTTCAATGTAATAGAGATCCCAACCTTTTTTTTGCGCCGCCAGTGCCATGGCGAAGGTGCTGTCTTTCTTTATATTGATGGTCGCGATGGGGTCCATCACAATTCCGAGCTTAATCGTCATTTAATTCCTGCTAAACAAAATATTTGTACTAGTCTTATGGTATCCGGGACTCGATTTCGTGCCTGTCACTGCGCTTTTCAATTGGCGGCTTCACATGAGTCTTGGGCATAGAGCAATTTTTGAGGCGAGATTCTAGTCCATATTCCGGGCCATTACATTTAGATACAAGTTAAGCTTTCCAACATTTTCTTATTACACTATAAATAATAAGAGCTTATCTTATGCTTCGTGAATTTGTATTAGAAACAGCTTTTAACATATTGGTCTATAGTAAAATTTCAGGTTCAATATTTGAACAAGGTGTCGTGAATCAGTACTTCGATCCGAAGTCTGTGACGAGCGTAATCTGCAAGTGCCCCAGGCTGCTAAAAGAATGGAAGAAAATTTTGAAAATCTAAAAATAATGGTGATTGACGATAGTAAGACCATTCGTCGCACAGCTGAAACGCTTTTAAAAAAGGTTGGCTGCACCGTTATCACAGCAACAGACGGCTTTGACGCTCTGGCCAAAATCGCCGACTCTCATCCCGATATCATTTTTGTCGATATCATGATGCCGCGGCTCGATGGGTACCAGACCTGTGCCTTAATCAAGAACAACAGTGCTTTTAAATCGACACCGGTGATTATGCTGTCGAGTAAAGACGGCCTGTTCGATAAAGCCAAAGGTCGCATCGTCGGGTCGGATCAGTATCTGACCAAGCCGTTTAGTAAGGACGAACTATTAAATACTATCCGCAATCACATGCCGGGTAGTTAGGTGATTATGAACTGTTTAAATCAAGCTGCTCTGGGCAGTGTGAGAATTTGCTTGGGGGAACCATGGCTCGCATATTAATCGTTGACGACTCTCCAACCGAGATTCGAAAAATCTCTACCATTTTAGAAAAACATAACCATGAGGTAATTACTGCCGACAATGGCGCCGATGGCGTGGCGGTAGCCCGATCAGAAAAGCCCGATCTCATTTTGATGGACGTGGTAATGCCAGGTCTTAACGGCTTTCAAGCCACGCGGCAGCTTACGCGTGCGCCCGAAACTGCCGACATCCCCGTGATTATCGTTACCACGAAAGATCAGGAAACAGACCGCGTCTGGGGTACTCGACAGGGAGCCAAAGGGTATCTGGTCAAGCCCGTGAATGAAGACAGTTTGACGCAAACCATCAATGAGTTATTGGGCTAGGTTAAAGCACTAACATGGCATCAAGCTCTTCACCATTTCAAACGCTTGCCGATATAGCCAAACGCAGTATCGCGTTGGCGGCTGGATTGCCAGCGCAAGATGAAGCTGTTGAGCTATGGAATGGCATCGGTTTCACCATAGATGGTGTGTATTACGTCGCGCCTATGGGGTCGGTGTCTGAACTATTGCATTTACCCAAGTACACGGCTGTACCCGGCGTCAAGAACTGGATGCTAGGTGTGGCAAATGTGCGTGGTCGCCTCTTGCCTATCATGGATCTGGCCCGCTTCTTCGGACTGAACCATGCGTCGGCGAAGAGTCGTGAAAAGCGCGTACTTGTCATTGAGCACGGTGAAGTGCTGAGCGGCTTTATTGTCGATAGTGTGCTGGGTATGCAGTATTTCCCAAAAGAAAGTTTTCACGAGGTTGCGAACAACAGTTTGCCGCCCTCCGCACAGCCCTATGTGAAAGGCGCGTACAGCAAGAGTGACGTCGAATGGCACGTATTTGACACCTTTTCGCTGACGGAGGATGACAAATTCCTGGATGTGGCTGTGGCAACCTCGCGTTAAAAATGGACAAAACGAAGATCAACAAATAAATCAGAAAGGCCGGGAGCCGGATCATGAAAATCTTTTCTGGAAAACTCAGTACAGATCAGGGCAACAATACCCTCATTATTA
>JAWWBW010000238.1:0-4234 GCA_033720775.1 Oleiphilaceae bacterium
ACTACATCGAGTGGCAGAGCCAGTGGGCAGCATTTGGCAGTGTGGCGCACCAGTGCAAACTCTTACGGCTCGACAAAGGGCGAGAGCAGCATGGTCTGATCTTCCCTAAGCACAAAATGAACAGCATTGGTGATCGTATGGGATGCCATGCGCAACTTGATCGCGGCAACAAAGAATACGTTTATAACTTCATACCAGAAGAACTGATCGAGTTTGCATATCAGCAGAGCAGACCTTTTATAGAGGGCTAGTAAATGAGCTTAGGACAAGGCGCACTAGGCGAGTTTACGATAGGTGAACTGCCCGCATCAGGCGGCACTAATTACACCCTCACGGCAGATAGCGGCTCTTTCACGCTAGCGGGGCAGGCTGCAACACTCCGCACAGCGCGAACATTATCGGCTGATAGCGGTAGCTACACGTTTGCAGGCCAAACGGCTGGCCTTCAATACGGGCGGGTGTTAAGTGCCGACTCAGGTACATATAACCTAAGCGGGCAAACAGCAGGGCTCAAAGTTGGTCGCATGTTGGCGGCTGATTCAGGCGCGTTCACGTTTACCGGCCAAGCGGCAACGCTGACTTATTCCGGCTCAACGTACACCCTTGCAGCGGATTCGGCCTCGTTCACGCTGACAGGGCAGAGCGCAAGCCTAACTGTTCAGCGCAAGCTCGTTGCGGATAGTGGCAGCTTTACGCTAGCGGGGCAGGCAGCTGGGTTAAAACGTGACTTCACGCTCACAGCTAACGGCGGTTCATACACGCTAACTGGACAGACTGCGAGCCTGCTTAGAACGTATGTCATGCCCGCAGATAGCGGCAGTTTTACGCTCACAGGGGTTGCGGCTGATCTCACATACTCCGGCGCGTCGGTATGGACGCAGCAAACCGATGCCACAACAACTTGGACGGGCCAAAGCGACAGCACAACAACCTGGACGCTGCAAACAGACTCTACAACTAATTGGACGCTTCAATAAAGGTGAATCATGGCGGCTTTTAATAAATTCAACAGCTTCGTAGAGGCGATGCCGGAGGCGGTACACAATTTAGGCTCTAACACGCTTAAAGTGATGCTGACCAATACCGCGCCAGTCGCCACAAACACTCAAAAATCGAACCTTACCGAGATTAGCGCGGGCAACGGCTACACAGCAGGCGGCACAGCTGTAACGATTACGGGCTCTTCGCAGTCTTCAGGCACCTATAGTTTGGTTGGTAGCGATGTGGTTTTTACGGCTTCGGGCGGTTCAATCGGGCCATTTCGGTATGCGGTTTTATATGACGATACCGCAACTAACGATGAATTAATCGGCTGGTGGGATTACGGCAGTTCAATCACTTTGGCGGATACTGAAACTTTTACCGTCGATTTTGGTGCGTCCATTCTGCAAATTTCATAGCAACACATTCACCAACCTTCGGGAGTGAAACATGGCAGGCAAACAAGGCGCGTCCGGTGGGCGCAGAAAAGGGGCAGGCAGACCGAAAGGCACCCCTAACAAGCGGTCTCAAGAAGTCGCTGAAAAAATAAAAGCAATGGGCTGTGACCCGATTGAGGGTATGGCGCGGATTGCAATGCAAGCTGAAGACGAAGCCGCAATACAAGAGCGCTTCCAAGATAAGAAGGATGCGTTAACGCTGGCGGGCAATATGTACAAAGAGCTGGCCCAGTATGTCGCACCTAAGCGCCGTGCGGTGGAGGTATCCAGCGACCCCGATCAACCACTAGCCACAACGATTCAGATTCTGCCCGTTGCAAGTTCAAATTAACGAGAAGCTACTGCCGCTTCTTAATATCCCCAAGCGTTTTAAGATTGTCATTGGTGGGCGTGGTTCAGGCAAGTCTCAGGGTGTAGGCGATATCCTTTTAGTAAAGGGGCAAGCAAGCCCAATGAAAGCGGGCTGTTTTCGGGAGTTCCAAAACTCTATTCAGGACTCAGTTCAAGGCCTGCTCAAAGAAGAAATAGAGCGTTTGGCGCTTCCTGGCTACAAGACGACCCGAGACGAGATCGAAGGCGCAAACGGGACGGTTTTTAAGTTCAAAGGGCTGGCGCGTAACCCTGATTCAGTTAAGTCAATGCACGGCTTCAACTTCTTCTGGGTAGAAGAGGCGCAAAGCATCTCTGAAGAATCACTAAAGCTCTTGACGCCTACACTACGGACGGAAGGCGGCGAGATTTGGTTCACGGCCAACCCTATGTCTAGTGCCGATCCTTTTTCACAGCGCTTCATTGTGCCTTTTCAGGCCGCGCTATTGAAAGACGGTTACTATGAGGATGACCTGCATCTAATTATCGTCCTTAACTGGCGCGATAACCCTTGGTTTCCTGAAGAGCTCAACAAGGAACGATTGTGGGATTACGCCAACCTGCCCAGAAACTTATATAACCACATCTGGGAAGGGCATTTTAATGACTCAGTTGAAAACTCCATCATTCCGGCTGAGTGGTTCGAAGCGGCGATAGATGCGCATCTTAAACTAGGATTTAAACCCAAAGGGCAAAAAGTAGTTGCGCATGATCCCTCAGACCTTGGCGAAGATGCCAAAGGTCTGGTGTTCAGGCACGGCTCAGTCATTCTAGACGCGCAAGAACTAGAGCAGGGTGACGTGAATGATGGTTGTGACTGGGCGACCGATTACGCAATTCAAAAGGGCGCAGATGTATTCGTTTGGGATGGTGACGGGTTAGGCGTTTCGCTCAAGCGTCAGGTGTCGGAGTCATTCGACGGCAAAAAGATTGAATACGCCATGTTTAAGGGCTCCGAGGGTGTGGACTACCCCGACCAGATTTACATGAGCGACCCCAAATCAACAGACGTTAACCGCACAAATAAAGACACGTTCAAAAACAAGCGGGCGCAGTATTACTGGGCATTACGTGATCGCTTCTTTAACACTTATTTAGCGGTAGAGAAGGGGCAATACATCGACCCCGATGAAATGATCTCTCTTTCGTCTGATATCCCCAACATTGAAAAGCTGCGCTCTGAAGTGTGCCGGATACCCAAGCATCCCAATGGGAATGGATTAATCCAGATTCTGAACAAAGAGCAGATGAAGAAGTTAAAAATCCCGTCTCCAAACATGGCAGACAGTTTAATGATGAGCATGAGAGCGCATCACACCAAAAAAACGTGGCAACCCCTTAACTATCCAAAAGTGAGCATAGTATGAGCATCAAAATGGCCAACGATATTCGCGATTTAAAAGAGGAATTGCGAGTACTCCGCGCAGAATTGCACCAGATTAAAAAGAAAGTAGGCATTGCAGTTAACCCAAAATCCAACGGGGCAGCAAAGGGCAAGTAAATGCCAAAAATGACCGAACACGAACTGCTTGCAATTGTAGGTGATGCGGAGCGCGATGCTCTGGCCTACAACGGACAGTTTCTGCAAGAAAATCAAGACCTATTAGAGCGCTATTTAGGTGAACCCTATGGCGATGAAGTAGAGGGGCAATCACAAGTCATCTCTACTGATGTGCAGGACTTGATCGAGTCAGATATGCCCGCCCTGGTGCGGGTGTTTCTTGGTGTTAATGACGTTATTACCTTTGAGCCGCAGTCATCTAATCCAGCGGATGAGGCCGAAGCGGAAGAAAAGACCAAATACGTCAACTGGATTATTCAGAACCAAGAAGACAGCTATAAGATTATTCACGACTGGATAAAAGACGCGCTTATGCAAAAAGCGGGCGTGTTAAAAGTCGTATATCAAGAGCGTGAAGACGTTCGCGAAGTCGAGTATGACGGCTTAAACGAAGTCGAATTAATGCAGCTTGTGGAAGACTTGCAGAACGAAGCGGATAAGGTCGAGATTATTGGGCAAAACGAGAATGACGACCTTACTTATTACGTTCAGTTCAAAATACGGCGCAAAATAAAAGAGTTTGTTCTATTAAATGTCCCGTCTGATGAATTTCTAATCTCTCGCAATGCGCGATCAGTAGAAACAGCAGCCCTGGTGGGTGATCGTACCGTTAAAACGCGCTCAGAGCTGATTGCAGAGGGCTTTGATTACGACACAGTAGCTAAGCTGCCTAGGCTGGCGAAAAGCTCAGAAGAAGGCTCAGGCATTCGTGCGCTACGCCATAAAGACAGCGGCGGCGATGACGAAGATACTTTAAATAGCTGGGCATCTGAAGAAGTCGAACTGTGCGATTTATATGTTCAAGTCGATTATGACGGGGACGGTATCGCAGAGCGGCGGCACATATTGAAATCTGGCAACGTCA
>JAWWBW010000239.1:0-4211 GCA_033720775.1 Oleiphilaceae bacterium
ACAAATCACGCAACAGTTCAGAGTGGCGTAACCGTAAACTGGCATCGTAAGTAAGGTTCTGACGACAGGCGGAGCATCCGTTTCGAATCGAGCCTATTGCGACAAAATGGCGTTGATTTGACGTTCGGCCTCGGCCAGTATCGCTTCGGCATTTAAGTTCCCGTCGAGCGCGGCGATCAATACCTGAACAAAGGCCTCATTGAATTGTTGCACTAGGTATTGCATGGGCCGCGCATCTCCCCCGCTATAGGGTGTCCAAAACTCGAACACAATCGGGTCTTCACTCGATCAGGCTAGTGTAGAAAGACAACACAGAAAAACACTGAGAACACACGCTGTAAAAGAATTTCGAATCATAAATAAAGGCGACCGGGTATTAAGGGGCGCCACTGAAGAATAGCCTATAAACCGCTGTCCTGCGCTTGAATTACCGTTAAATGCACCCACCTATTGCGGAGCCCGGAAGGCATAACCATAATGTCTCTACCTTGCAAACTTTGTCTTGTTCTTTACTAAGGAAATCCACTCAATGAGTCGGCCCACAATTTGTATTTTCGTGAAGAACGAGACCCTGCTTAATTCGGTGTCACAATTAGCCGCTTTATCGGAGTTTGATGCACTTACCGCGAACCCGCTCGAGCCCTGGCCTGAACAAATCGATGCCCTGCAGCCCGACGCAGCAGTGGTCGAAATCTCGGTAAATCAGGCCGTTGATGTGCAAACCCTTTTCGACTCAGACGCCCTCAGCCATACCGAGTTTTTATTTGTGAGCGATGGCACACCGAATAGGCAAATCGATAAACTCATGCTTCGTGGAGCCGGTTATCATTTTCGGCAACCGGTCGATTTCGACCTGCTTAACGATACGCTTGCCGACTTGAGCGAACAGCTCGCGTCGTCACCGTCGAATGCAGAAAAAGCACTGAGCAGCGAGCTCGATCAATTTGGTCTTCTGGTTGGCTCCTCGCGCCCCATGCACAAGCTGTATCGCACCATTCGCCGGGTAGCCGCCAGCGAAGCCAATGTTCTGATTATTGGAGAAAGTGGCTCCGGTAAAGAGCTGGTAGCACGCACGCTACATGCCGCCAGTCACCGAGCTGACGGACCTTATGTTGCAATCAATTGTGGCGCCATTAGCCCTGAACTGATCGACAGTGAATTGTTTGGTCACCTCAAAGGCGCTTTCACGGGCGCAGATCGGCAGCACGAAGGTGTGTTTGCACAAGCCAAAGGCGGCACGCTGTTTCTGGATGAAGTGACCGAGATGCCTTTGGAGCATCAGGTAAAATTACTGCGGGTACTCGAAACCGGTGAGTTCCGACCGGTAGGCAGTAAACAGACTGAGCTGGCCGATGTGCGTATTATTGCGGCGACCAATCGGGACCCTTCCCAGGCCATAGAGGACGAACTTCTGCGAGAAGATTTGTACTTTAGACTCGCGCAGTTTCCGGTGAATGTACCGCCCTTGCGTGAACGCGGTGATGATATCGTCGGACTCGCCAAACATTTTCTCGCTTATCGCAACGCTACCGAAAAAAGTAATACCCAGATTACCAGTGAAGCCCTGGACAAAATTGCGCGACACCATTGGCCGGGCAACGTGAGAGAACTCAAACACACCATTGAACGCGCCTATATCCTGGCAGACGAAGTCATTACCGCCGACGACCTGGTGCTTGATCCGGTTGCCGCTGACGACTACCCCTTGGGCGCGAGCGACCATATCCCGTCTGGCATGCCGCTGGAAGAACTCGAGCGCATCGCCATTCTTAAAGCACTCGATGAAAACGGCGGCAATAAAACCGATACTGCCAAACAATTGGGTATTAGCGTCAAAACACTCTACAACAAGCTTGAAAAGTACGACGGTGAAAACCAGATCACTTCAGACTGAAGCCGACGGTTAAATCTTCACCAGCAAGTCTTACCTGCTCCCCTGTAAAAATTTCTCTCAGCCTTGGCACATGGCGCTAAAAGGCGCCAACTAAATTAAATATATATCCATATATATCAATACTTTAACCAACATCAAAGCAACTTGGCACAGCCCTCGCTTTAGTACGGGTGTCAGGCGGAAACCTTACAGGTTGATCGCCCGATTCGTTTCTCAATCATGCCAAGTGCAAGGAGGAAACATGCTTCGTTGGTCACTGACTTTTCTCATTATCGCGCTCATCGCGGGCGTGTTGGGTTTTGGTGGCATTGCCGGAGCGGCAGCGGATATTGCCAAGATCATTTTTATGATCTTTCTCGTGTTGTTGGCAATTTCTGCCGTAGCACATGCGGTACGTGGCCATTCACCAAGGCCATAACCTGACATTTTCATTCAGACGCATGCAGGAATAACAGATAAAGGGAGAGAATCATGAAGTTTATTTATCGCTTATTAATGATCGCAGTAATGGCTATGGCCGTCGTGGCCTGTAGCGACTCCAGTGCGGAGAAGGCAGGAGAACGTATCGATGAAACGCTCACTGATGTAGAGAACAAGGTCGAAGACCTGTGTGAGCAAGCGAAAGAAGGTATGAAACTGGAGAACCAAGAGTGTTAAGAAAGGACAACGATACCGATATTTGCCCGGCTTAGACTGAAATACGAAGGAGGTAGTCATGTCTTTATTAGACAGCATGAAAGACAAACTCGACGCTCAGGTGGAATCCTGGGAAAAAGAACTGGAATCCGAAAAAGCCAAACTCAAAGAACACTACGCGAAAGCGAAGAATGAGCAGGCTTCGGAAGACCTCAAAGATGAGGCATCACAAACCATCGAACGCAATATAGAGGCCTTACGCGAGAAAATCGCTCGCGCCAAGGCGCAAATTGAAGATTTGGTGGATGCCTGATCATTAACCAAAAAAAGAGGGTTCGCATGAACCCTCTTTTTTATTGCTAGCCTTTAATCGTAGCTGCTGGCAGTAATCACAACGTTTGACATGTTCTTACTCGAACCGCCATTCACCCAGCGTACATAGCGCCCCCAGCTCCACCATTTACGTTCAGTTTTAGTGCTGAAGCTCAAACGCACGCGGTTTTTACTAATGGAGTTGCTGCTATTCACCGTCGCAAGCTCGCTGCCGGTTTGGCTACCAATCGCACCGCCGTGATTGGTTTTCTCACCCATCAGAATAGGATGATAGTTATTCCAGATACCGGAAGGCGCTTTGCTTACCGTCTTGATCACGCCATTGTTGGCAATGTTACGTGAGCAAGAATCATAGGCGCCATTGTAGTTCGCCATGCAGGCACTGTGCAGAGGCACGACGCTGTCGTCCATCCCTTTCAGGAAGGGTTTGGTTGCACCGGCAAAAGACCAACCCGTGCCCACAAAACGGAAGCGGGGATAGGCGCTACTACCCGCGTCGATGCCACGTGCGTTACCAGGACGCAAGTCGGTCAACACGCCCAGCTTGCCCTTCTCAGGGGTAAAGCCCATAAATGCGTTGATCGCCGCACGTTGTGCGCTATTGATCAGGCCACTGCCATTGGCCACATCATTGGCAATATCCGCGATTTCTGTACCGCCACCAGCACCGGCAAAGTCAAATACAGCCGCCACTTTAAAGTCTGATGAGCTAATGCCCCAGCTTCCCAAACGCTTGAGCGCATGGCGTACCACCAAATCTCCGGTGGAATGGGTAACGATTAACAGAGGCTTGCCGCGAAACGAGCTGTTATTGGCGAGAGCCTTGAACTGGTTTTTGATATCGCTAGCAATACCGCCGGTAATGCGCTCTTTGCTATCCCACCAAATAATCGCGTCGGCCTTTCCTTTCCATGGTCCATTATTCCAGTAAACATTGTTGGCACGATGTTTCATGTAATTGGTGTAGCTGCCATACTGACTGGCCTTTTGGCTGCGATGCGAGTCATTCAGGTCTTCGGCCTGAAAGCCGTGCACCAAAATCACTTTCATCCCGTCTATGGCCGCATGAGCCGAGGAAAAAGCAGCACTGGCAAGCAGCACGGCCATCAGTTTTATCATGTAGTGTTTCATTGTGATGATTACTCCATCTTGTTTTTGTTTTCGTCTGCCGGGCAGACCTGGTACATCACGCTTCCCGCGCTTTACGGCTCCCTATTATTGTTGTCTGGTTAGAGTTGACTGAGCCCCTCCATTAAACGCTGGCGTTCGGCCTGCATGGGGTCTATGTAGGGCTTTTCTTCATAGCTGTCGAACGGAAAGCCTTCGATAAAAAACACGTCATTATCGG
>JAWWBW010000240.1:0-4187 GCA_033720775.1 Oleiphilaceae bacterium
ACGCTGCTCGGCGTGATGGCGCAGCGACTGGTGCGCACTTTATGTCCAGCATGCAAGGCACCGACCGAGATCGATAACGATGACTGGACCATGCTGATTCAGCCCTGGAAGACCAGTCACCCTGCCAAGGCCAACAAACCCGTTGGTTGTCTGGAATGTCGCAACACAGGCTATCGAGGGCGCGCCGGCGTGTACGAAGTGATGCCCATGAGCGAAGCCCTCAAACGACAGATTAGCGACACGATCGATCTCACTGAATTCCGCAAAACTGCGATTCGTGAAGGTATGCATTCCCTACGCTTGAGTGGCGCACATAAGGTGGCATCGGGTCTCACCACTATCGAAGAAGTACTGCGCGTGACCCCCGAAAGTCTCGGCCGTTGAGCTTGAACCAGCTAACATTTTGAACATTTCAAATGTCTGCTACCCCGCAGAATTCACGGCTTTTCACAATTTATGTGGCCGTCGTCATCTTTTTACACACCACCACCCCCTATACTGAAATTCGGTGATGCGGGCAGCCGAACCCTTATGTGGGCTCGCGTCATCGATTTTAGAGGCTGAACCTGCCGCATTTGTGCCTGACAGCCGCAATAAAAAAGAATACACACTAACAACAACAGAAAAATGGCCTGATTATGCAATCGTTCCAAGCCCCACACCGTATTCTCATGGGCCCCGGCCCTTCGGATGTATCGCCTCGCGTATTGCGCGCCTTGTCACAAGGCACTATTGGTCATCTCGACCCCAGCTTTATCAAGCTGATGGATGAGATCAAAGCCTTACTGCAATATGTATTTCAAACCCGCAATGAACTGACTATACCGGTCTCAGCACCAGGCTCATCAGGAATGGAAACCTGCTTTATGAACCTGCTCGAACCCGGTGAAGAAGTACTGGTGTGCATTAATGGTGTGTTTGGTAAACGCATGGCCGAAGTAGCCAGTCGCGCGGGCGCGGTCGTGACAGAGCTGAATTTTGAATGGGGCGATGCGGTGGACGCGCATCGTGTCAATGAAGCCTTAATGGCCAATCCTAATATCACCACGCTAGCCTTTGTGCACGCCGAAACATCAACCGGCGTGTGTTCCGATGTGCAGGCACTGTGCGAAATCGCCAAACGTCATAATTGTTTGACCATCGTCGATGCAGTGACCTCTCTGGGTGGCTGCGAATTACGCGTAGACCAATGGGGCATAGATGCCGTGTATTCCGGCACACAAAAATGCCTGTCGTGCATTCCTGGACTTTCGCCTGTTAGCTTCAGCCCGGCAGCCGTCGACAAAATTCGCGGGCGTGCCAGCAAGAATCTGAGCTGGTTTCTCGACTTGAATCTGGTCATGGATTACTGGGGTGGACAAGCCAAACGCGCGTATCATCATACCGCCCCCGTGAACAGCTTATATGCCCTGCATGAAGCGCTGCTGGTCGTTCAGGAAGAAGGTATTGAAAATGCCTGGTCACGCCATCAACAACACCATCATGCTCTGGTTGCCGGTCTTAGCGCCCTGGGTATTGAGTTTCTGGTGCCTGAAAACATTCGTTTACCACAATTAAATGCGGTAAAAATTCCTGAAGGCATGGACGACGCCTATATTCGTTCACGCTTGCTCGAAGAGTTCGATCTCGAAATTGGCGCGGGCCTTGGCAAGTTTGCCGGACAAGCCTGGCGCATAGGACTCATGGGCAACGGCTGTAATCGCCAAAACGTGCTGCACTGTGTGGCCGCGTTGGCACAAGTCCTCAAAAGCGAGGGCTACGACTGCGATCCACAATTGGCTCTACGAGCCGTCGAACAGGTTTATACGCCAGCGATGGCAGTAAACGCCTGATCACAAGAATAAAGCGGTCTCCTGATAGCCGGGGTCTGCACTGGTGAGGTGTCACGAGTGAAGGCTCCGGTATTTTTTTGAGCACCCAATTACCAGTGCTCCACTTCTCCAGCATCAAACACTCGCCCTGAGCGTGCTTCGCGATGCGCGATAAAGATATTGCTGTAAGGAAACTGCGCGCGCTCGGCAATGCTATTGGCAATCGTACGCAACATGAGTGCAATGTGTTCATCATCATGCAGATCGGGCGTTAACAGATCCACCAGTACCGGGTGTTCACTGAGTGGCTGCTTGGAGGGGGTGGAAAGACCTCGCGCATAGTGCTCCGGCTCCAGATACTGCCAGGTGGCGTGGATATGCCGAAGGTCGATCTGAGTCGCTTGCGCGAAATCTTCCACAATACCCTTGAGCACTTGCGGCGTCTCGATACTTCGCACCAGGGGCAAAGATTGGATATGAATAAAGGGCATGGTCGTGCCTCTTGTTATTAACTGATCAAACAACTGTTATCGCTAGCCGTGCCTGAGCCCATCGAAGCCTTGGGTTTGGGGTAGTGTCGCTTAAAGGAAAATGCCTGTTCACTTGGCCCTTCATTACGCAACAGATCCAGCCGCCGTTTGGCCTCGTGCAGATTTGGCAAGCTGCCTGCCGCCTGCCACCACAACACCATATGCGCTTCAGCCATCGATTCAAACCATTCCTTTTTACGACGCAAAAACGCCAGATGTTCGCTGTGATACACAAACTGACGTAATGGGGTCATGCTCTCCCAGACAGAAAGATTCACAATACAGCCTGCGCCAAATACCTCGCCTTCGATTGGGTCACCGGGGCGCGTTTCCCATCGCCATACAAAACCGGCTGCGGCTTCAGCCAGACCATTGATATAACCAAGGTTATCGTTAAATTCTTTCAGCAGAGGCGAATCAATGGGCGCCAAGGGGCGAGCAATGTTCAACTGCGCCAGATGGTAATCAGACATACTTCGTCCCCTCCTTTTGATCAAAGTGGAACTGGATCATTGCATCGCACCGTGCCCATGGCAAGTTTTCGCGGGACGAGCCGTATTTTTAATCAAATCTTCAGGATTAGAGGCTTGCCAGCCAACCCATCGTAAGGCATGTTAAGCGAGCTATTTCACCCATTGTTGCAGGGATTCTGTCATGCACCTCGACACGTCATCACAGCCGCCAAACAGTCTCATCAAACTGGTCTACCTGATATACGCCCTGCATCTGTTCAGCGCCGTAAACGGGCTCTTGTCGCCCGCACTGATCGTAACAGCCTTTCTCAGTGGCTGGCCCTCCATTATCGCACTCATCATGAGTTACATCTGGCGCGATGAATCAGTGGGCACGTATCTGGCGAGCCATTTCGACTGGCTCATTCGCACCTTCTGGGTGGCGCTGGTGTGGCTGATTATTGGCTGGGTACTGATTGCGACAGTAATCGGCATGGTCATTGGCATTCCCATGTTACTCATTGTTGGCGTGTGGGTCTTGTACCGTTTGCTGAAAGGATTATTTGCCCTGAACGACCGCAAACAGATTATCTAGTAAAACTTCGGCTGGCCCACACAGTGTTACAAGTCACTGACAAGCCCGCCAGCACGCGCTAAGCTTGGCACCAAAAAAATCGGGCCAACTTTGTTTATGAACCAGCACTCCTCCGCTACTCAACAACAACTTATCCAACAGTTACGACAGGCGTCACAGCATTTGCAGCAGGGGCAATTACCCGCCGCTCAACAACTGTTTATGGCGATTTTGCAGATAGCACCCAAGCAGCCTGATGCCCTGTTTGGCCTAGCCCAAATTGCCCAACAACAGGGAGACCTGAACAAGGCGCTGGCACTATTGGAGCAAACGGTTGTCGTCGCGCCGGGCCATGCGCATGCGCGCGCTGCACTCGCGCGGCTCTTAAGTCAGGCTAAACAGTTTGCCGCGTCCAATACCCACTATGACTGGCTCATTCGCAACAAAGGCCCGCATCATTCTGTTTTGTATTATAAAGCCGTCAATCATGCAGGCATGCAAGAACACCAAAGCGCGGTGAGTGCCTTGGCACAGGCGATCCAACTCGCTCCGCAAGAGGCCGCCCTGTACGAGTTGATGGGACAGGAACAATTTCAACTGCAGCATTACGACGAAGCCGCCAAGGCCTATCAACAGGCACATCGCCTGGGTGCCCGAAGTCCTAATCTCTATGGTGGCATCACCCGCGCCATGCAAACAGTCGGACGCATCGAAGAAGCACGTCAGTATTACCGCGAAGCCGCTGCGCACTTCCCTCAGCAACTCGAACTGCGCTACCAGCACTGGCGTATTGAGAACACCGCCGTAGCGAAGAATGATG
>JAWWBW010000241.1:0-4148 GCA_033720775.1 Oleiphilaceae bacterium
CGCATCGAAAATGTCGACAAAGCCATTAAAGTTGAAGCCTTCACTCTTCAGCATCTGCAAGGCCGGGCGTGTGTTTTCATGCACTTCACCCACTACGTGTTGGGCCTCTTCTGAAAGAAATGCCAAATAGATGGGGTATTTGGGCATGAGCTCGGCGACGAATGACTTGTTACCCAAACCACTCAGATAATCGGCTTGTGAGAAATCCATTTGAAAGAATTTACGCCCCAAGGACTCCCAAAAGGGAGAACGGCCCTGCGCATCGGAATAGCCACGCATTTCAGCGATCACCTTATCGCTGAACAGATCGGGATACTCCCGCATAAATAGAAAGCGACACTTCGACAAGAGCCGACCATTGAGGCCATGACGGTAATCGGCGTCCAGAAACAGGGAACACACCTCGGAGCAGCCCGTGAGATCATTCGTTAGGTAGAGTGTTTCGTTCGTGGTGTGCACCCCAATTTCTTTTGAGGCATTCACACACTTGCTCAAGCGGAAGTTGTACCAGACATCATCCGCGCCGACGTATGCTTCAACCGCGCTGACGCCAACCACTTTGCCCGTTGCGGTATCTTCAAGCGCAAACATATAGTTGGCGCGTTTGCGCGGTACATGCCCGGCAAAAGATTTTTCAGAGAGTTCAATTCGGTCAGCAAGCAATTCGGCATTGGCAGGCAACGTCGTCACCCCCACACCAGCATGTTTGGCCAGCAAGTACAGCGCTTCGAGATCGCTGCCACGTATCGGACGAATCAACATCATAACGACACCCTCCTGCCCCTGTTCTACAAGGGTGCATAACTCATGCTATCGCCATCCTGCAGACGCAGAAAATCAGCCGCCGCAGCGTCGATGCGCAGAATGTCACCAATGCCATCGGTAATTTGTGCAATGGCACAACGAAAATCATCGAAGGAGTGATTCGCCACCAGATAACGCAGTCCAGTGTGCACATCACTGCAACGCACCTGTTTTTGCTGGGCCTGACTCACCGTTTGCAAGCGTTCAAGATCAGCAATCAAGGTGGGGCCACCATCAAAAATATCGACGTATTTACTTTTCTTGAAGCCCTCTTTGTAAAGCAGCTTACAGGTGCGCTCAGTGCGCGGGTCGGCCTCTCCCAATACGTCCTGAGCCGCTTGTGTCAGCAGGGGCACATAGATGGGATGCTGCGGCATCATTTCGGCAATAAAGGTACGGCTCTTAACGCCCGAATAATAGTCCGCAGTGGCGAAGTCCATATCGAAGAAGTGCCGACCGAGACTGTCCCAGAATACCGAAGCATCGTTCTCGCCATGCACGCCCTGAATTTCGACCACCACCTGCTCCGAAAACATGTCTCGAAACTGACGCATAAACAACAAGCGGCTGCGTGCCAGCAAATCGAAGTATTCGCTCTGTCGGTATTCCTCTTTGATCGAGAACGAAGACAAGGCCGTATTGCCGGTGAGCTCATGCGTCAGGTACAACACCGGCACCGCCGTATGCACCCCCAGCTTGGGTGAAGAGTGGATAAGTTCATCCAGGCGGTAATTATAAAAAGGCCGGCGCTTGTCACGGTTCATATTAATGCCCGCTGTCCCCACTACCTGCCCTTTATCGGTATCTTCGAGCACCAACAGGAACAGTTCCTGCCCCGCCACTTCGGGGTCTTGCTCGAAAGAGCGAATAGAGTGATCAATGCGCTCACTTAATTTGTCCCGGTCATGGGGCAAAGAAGAGATACGCGATCGATTCTGGTTGACCACGGTTTCGATATCGGCCAAATCTTCGGCACGACAGGGACGCACAAGCATCATGAAGTTTCTCCCCTAGGTGTTAGTCCTGAGTCAAAAAACGCGCAATGGCTTTATCCAGGCGCGCCAAACCTTCTTCAATTTCGTTTTCTTCAATCAGCAGCGAAGGCGCTAAACGCAAGACGTCGGGCCCGGCAATCAGAGCCATCACGCCCTCATCGGCGGCGGCCGACATCAGCAGTTTGGCTTTGCCCTTGTAGGCGGATGCCATTTCGCCACCAATCAGCAAACCTTCGCCACGCACTTCGGCAAACACGTGATGCTTGTCATTCAAGACACGCAAGCCGGCACGCAGCTGTTCGCCTTTCGCCTTGACGGCATCGAGCAAGCCCGGTTGCAACACTTCATGCAGCAAGGCTTCGGCCACGGCACAGCCCAGTGGATTACCCCCATAGGTGCTACCGTGAGTACCGACCTTCAGGCTGGCGGCCACCGTTTTGGTGGCCAGCATGGCGGCAATGGGAAAGCCGCCGCCCAGCGCTTTGGCGGTGGTAAGAATGTCGGGTTCAACGCCGGAATTCATGTACGCATACAAGGCTCCCGTGCGCCCAACGCCGGTTTGAATCTCATCAAACACCAATAGAGCATTGTGTTGATCGCAGAGGGCACGCACCTCACGCAAAAATGCGTGATCGGCGGGCTGAATACCCCCCTCCCCCTGAATCGGCTCCAGCACCACCGCACAGGTTTTATCTGAAATCAATGCCTTGAGTGATTTGATATTGTTGTATTCGGCGTGTCGGATGCCGCCCGGAATAGGACCAAAGCCCTCGGTGTATTTTTCCTGCCCGCCCACCGAAACAGTAAACAGGGTACGCCCATGAAAGCTGTTATAAAACGAGATGATCTCGTTCTTCTCTTCGCCATAATGATCCCAGGCGTAGCGGCGTGCCAGCTTGAAGGCGGCCTCATTGGCTTCGCCTCCTGAGTTGGCGAAAAATACGCGATCAGCAAAGGTATGCTCCACCAGCAGTTTGGCCAGTCGCAACGCCGGCTCGTTGGTCAACACATTGCTCACATGCCATAGCCTTTGCGCCTGATCGTGCAAGGCGCTCACCAGAGCAGGATGGCAATGACCCAACGCGCTTACGGCAATGCCTCCGGCCAGATCGATATATTCCTTACCCTCCTGATCCCAAACTCGCGCACCCGCGCCGCGCACGGGAATCATCGCCGCAGGTGCATAGTTGGGCACCATGATTTCATCAAACAGGGCGCGGCTGACCGGAGTAACTTGGGACATATTTTCCTCTACTTTAATCTGTTCATGTAAAACGAAGAGTTTAGCGACTCTTCTACTATTTGATTTATGCAATTGCGACACGCATTTTCATACAGGCGCTATCGCGCAGTTTACAGGCAGCTGCTAGAGTTGTGTTAACTCAACGGCAGATCTCTAAAGGAGGCCGCCCATGCAACTGGACATGCACGTCATCGACGCTTTTACCGATACCCCTTTTCATGGCAACCCTGCCGCGGTGATCTATTGCAAACAGTGGCTGCCAGACGACCTGATGCAGGCCGTCGCCACTGAAAACAATCTCTCTGAAACCGCCTTCTGTGTTGCCAATACGCGCGGTGGATATGACATACGCTGGTTCTCCCCCATCACCGAGATCGCCTTTTGTGGCCACGCAACATTGGCATCGGCCTATGTCAGGTTCGCTGCGGACCCGGCGCTCAAGGAACTCACATTCCACGCTGAAGCCGTCGGTGACTTACCGGTGACACGACGCGACGATGGCTATATACAAATGCGCTTTCCCAATCGCATGCCCGAAGCGGTAACCGAAATTCCCAAGGCCTTGCTAGAAGGCTTATCGAGTAAACCTGATGAGGTATGGCGCAATGAGCAAGCCTATTTTGCGGTGTATTACAACGAAGAAGCCGTGCTGAATGCACGACCACATTTGGAGCCATTAAAAACGCTGGCGCCCTACGACGTGGTGGTGACTGCGCCAGGCAAACGCTTCGACTTTGTCTCGCGTTATTTTTGGCCCGCGAATGGGGGCATCGAAGATCCGGTAACCGGTTCCATTCACGCCGGACTGGCTCCCTTCTGGGGGCCAAGGCTGGATAAAGATCAGATGCATGCCTACCAGGCATCATCCCGAGGTGGCGAGTTACTGTGCGAACTTGATGCGGGCGGGGTAATGGTTTGCGGCAAGGCGGCCCCTTACCTGAAGGGTCAGATTACGGTGTGAAAGATTGGGAAACGCAGGCGTAGTTCGAGATTTAGAGGTTGCCGCATAGCGCTCTGGTCACTCGCTATCGCTGCGTCCCCTTGTTCTCTTTGCCTAAACCGGCTTTTTGGTGGGAGGCTCTACCCTCCACGATCTCTGCATAACG
>JAWWBW010000242.1:0-4126 GCA_033720775.1 Oleiphilaceae bacterium
CGGGGAGCATTGAGCTGGCACAACTGGTATTGGCCGACAATCGTATGCGCCTGAGTAAGCTGGCACAGCCCATTCGCGTAGCCACCAGCGCTCTGGACCCCAAGGATGAAGTGGTCGAGATGTTTGAACATCAGCGCCTCACGGCCCTGCCCGTGCTCGATGCCAACAACCGCGTTATCGGCGTGATTCGCAATGAGGATATTTTTCAGGACACCAAAGAAGAGCTGACCTCCGACATGGCATCGATGGTGGGTGCCAGTAAAGATGAAAAGGCCCTATCGAGCAGCTGGTTTGCAGTGAAAAAGCGCATGCCCTGGTTGCAGATCAATCTACTGACGGCCTTTCTTGCCGCGGCCGTGGTCGGCGCTTTTGAAGACTTGATCGCCCAGTTCACCGCACTAGCCATTCTGTTGCCGGTGGCCGCTGGCCAAAGTGGTAACGCCGGGGCGCAGGCGCTTGCCGTGACCATGCGCGGCCTAACTCTGCGCGAAATCACCACGCGTCACTGGTTGCAGGTATTTCGCAAAGAAAGTGCCGTGGGCTTTATGAATGGCATAGCGGTTGCCATCACCTGCGCCATCGGCGTGTGGTGGTGGAGTGGATCAAGCGGTCTGGCACTGGTGATGATTCTGGCCATGATTTCGTCGCTGACCATCGCCTGTGGTGCCGGGGCATTGGTGCCTGTCGCCCTGAAAAAGCTCGGCCTCGACCCGGCCCAGTCGTCATCGATTGTGCTGACCACCATTACAGACATCGCCGGTTTTATGTCGTTTTTGGGGATCGCACTATTGCTGTCTGGCATGTTGCCCAGCGGCTAAAACCTCCCTCTTTTTTATCTGACTGCTTTCGTTATAATTCGCGCGCCTGACACAGGTAGTGAATGATTCTCTTATAAAGGAAGCAGTATTATGGGCAAACGACCTGCCATCACGCGCCTACTGGCCGCATCTTTTCTTTTATTCTCAAGCCTCGCCTGCGCCAATGATCAGAACACTGAGCAGACCGCAAAGCCAGTCAAACCAGTGCAATTGCTCCTTGGAGCCGGATTGACCTTTGGCGGGGACGACCTGCTCAAAGCACGTTTTGACAATGGCACCAGCGAAACCATCGAAGCGGGCGGGTTGATCGATTTAAAAATCGGGGCGCTATTTAATCTGCCCAGTCAAATTGCCAGTGTACAGACGACTGTGGGCTACTTTTTTGACAGCATCAACGCCGAAAATGGCGATGCATCTTTTGCGCGTATTCCATTGGAGCTGATTGGCTTCTACCACCACAACAAACACCGCTTTGGGCTGGGCGTTACTTACCATACGAACGTAGAGTTTGAGGCTGACTTGCCTGGTGCTCGCGGTGACGTCGATCTGGATGACAGTCTGGGGGGTGTGATTGAATACGGCTATCAATACAACCCGCAATTGAAATTTTCACTCAGAGCGGTTCAGATTGATTACAAAGTGGATGACAGCCCCCGTATCGAGGGTGACCATGTGGGCCTTTACGTCAGCCTGACCTTGTAACAACGAAGATAGTGAAGAAGATAACGATGAAGCATGTTCGGAGCACGTTTGAAACGTGCTCCGGCTTATTTAAGGTTCAAACCCGGTCGAGCACGACAAAGCTATAAGGGTAGGGATTTGGGTCCTGGGCTTCGAAATGCTCACGGGCCACCTCTTGCCAGTCGTCACGATTGAACTCAGGAAAATACGCGTCGCCATCTACCTCGGCGTGTACTTCGGTCAAATACAATCGATCAGCCAAAGGCAAGGCCGCCTGATAAATCTGGTCGCCGCCAATGACCATCACCTCGCTCTGGCCATCAATCTCGGCGATGGATGCCGCCAGTGCGTAGGCGTCTTCAAGGCTATGGCACACTCGCACGCCCTCGGCCTGCCACTCGCTATTGCGTGTGACGACGATATTCACCCTGCCGGGCAAGGGCTTGCCGATGCTTTCGTAGGTTCGGCGCCCCATGATAATCGGCTTGCCCATGGTCACCTGCTTGAAGTACTTGAGGTCGTTGGGCAGGTACCAGGGCAGTTTATTATTGCGCCCAATCACACGATTCTGCGCCATCGCAACGATTAGGGCTTTTTTCACATCCGACATGACTGAACTCTATATGGCAATGGGGGCCTTGATGGCCGGATGACATTCGTAATTCTGTACTTCGAAGTCTTCGTATTCATAGTCAAAAATCGACGCTGGCTTGCGCTTAATGTGCAAGGTGGGCAATGGCAGCGGCTCTCGTCTAAGTTGCTCGAACACAATGTCATCGGTGAGATGATTGCTATACAGATGGCAATCGCCAAAGGTATGCACAAATTCTCCCACATCAAGATCACATTGCTGGGCAATCATGTGCGTGAGCAAGCTGTAACTGGCGATGTTAAACGGCACGCCTAAAAACAGATCGGCACTGCGCTGATATAACTGGCAAGACAAACGCCCGTTGGCGACATAGAACTGGAACAGACAATGGCAGGGCGCCAGCGCCATGCGCCCCTGCTCAACATTGGCCTGCGGTGAGATGGATTCATCCGGTAACTCACCCGGGTTCCAGGCCGACACAATCAAACGCCGACTATCGGGCCGCGTGCGGATCTGCTCGATCACGTCGCTGATCTGATCCACCACTTCGCCGTTGGGTGCCTGCCAGCTGCGCCACTGCTTGCCGTAAATCGGCCCCAGATCGCCATCCTCGGCGGCCCACTCATTCCAGATACTGACGCCGCGCTCGGTTAACCAGTTGTTGTCAGTACTGCCCTTCAGAAACCACAACAGCTCATAAATAATACTCTTGAGGTGCAGCTTTTTGGTGGTCACCAAAGGAAAACCCTCAGCCAGATTAAACCGCATCTGCCGGCCAAACACCGAGCGCGTGCCTACGCCCGTGCGGTCACCTTTGTCGATACCGTTATCAACAACGTCTTGCAATAAATCGAGATAGGCTTTCATGAACTTACCTTAACAACTTGATTAGCGGGGTGGCGGTAGGCGTAAACCATGGCAAGAACGCCCACGGCGATCATGGGAGTCGACAACAACTGCCCCATGGTGAGCCAGTCCCAGGCGATAAAGCCCAGATGCTCATCTGGCTGACGAACGAACTCCACCAAAAAGCGGAAAACACCATAGCAGGCAAGGAACAGCCCCGCAACGGCATAGGCGGGCCGTGGTTTGGAGGAGTACCACCATAAAATGGTAAAGAACAATACTCCTTCGAGGCCAAACTGATACAGCTGGGACGGATGGCGCACAAGACCCTCAGGATCGGTGGGAAAAACCATGCCCCACGGCACATCGGTAGTGCGCCCCCAAAGTTCTGCGCCTATAAAATTGCCAATGCGCCCGAGCCCTAAACCGATGGGTACCAGAGGAGCGACAAAATCCACTACCTGTATATAGCGACAACCGAGCTGGCGCGAATACCAGTACATCGCCAGCAACACCCCCAGCAGGCCGCCATGAAAGGCCATGCCGCCCTCCCAGATACGGAACAGCCACAGGGGGTCGTCAATAAACTTACCGAAGTTGTAGAACACCACGTACCCGATGCGGCCACCGAGTATGACGCCGAGCGCGCAGTAATAAATCAGATCCCCCACCTGCTGCTCTTTGAGCGGCGAGTCCCAGCGACGACTGCGCACGCGCCCTAGCCAGTACGCAGCGATAAATCCTCCCAGATACATCAGTCCATACCAATGCACCTGCAACGGTCCCAGCTCAACGGCAACCGGATCGATTGCCGGATACTGCAATGCCATGCAGCCCCCTTAAAAAAACAAAGTTGTCAGTTAAGAAACCATTAAAAAACGCACGCCCACTACAATCAGGCACAGGGCAAATACGCGCTTTAGTGCACTCGAAGAAACCCGATGCGCCATACTCGCCCCAATGCGCGCAAACACAACAGACGCCAGCGCCACTCCCAACAAAGCCGGTAAATAGACATAACCCAATGACCAGGGCGGTCGATCCGCCAAGTTCAATCCGGCCAACATATTGGTCAGTGCCCCCACGATGGCGATTGGCATGCCACAAGCGGCAGCCGTACCCACTACCTGCTGCATACTCAATTGGTAGCGACTTAAAAAGGGTACCGTAAAGGTACCACCACCAATAC
>JAWWBW010000243.1:0-4097 GCA_033720775.1 Oleiphilaceae bacterium
AAGGCCAACAAATAACTCAATAAGGTGGCACAGTTATAATCATCAAAAAAATAGGTAAACCGGGTCTGCTTCAGCTCCCACAAGTGATCATGCAGCAGAGCGAGTTGCTGTGGTGTTGCTTTAAGCTGGTATTCCCACACATTGCGTTGCTCGCCAGCAAGATAGTAATGCAGTTTTTCAGAGTACGGGGTTAACGCAAAGAAACCTTGCTTCCCCACCACTAGGGAATCAAAAATGATTTTAGGCACGTTAATGCCTTGTATTTCGGTAAAATACGAAACACTGTGCGCACGCATGACGCCACCTGAATCACGCCCTTCCAGCTTCAAAAAAACGTGCCCCATCATGCTCGACGCTTGCATCAGGTTTTCAGACGAATACGCCAGAATCACGCTATCGACCGGAGCCCTATGCCTAAATTCCTCAAGCTCTGGGCAGTTCGCTTGGGGTAAAGGAACGCTCAGCCGATAGCTCAGCCAACGCATTCTTGCAGGAAACTTACAGCGGTTTTCCAAGCCTGCGTTTGGGTTACCCCACAGAGCTTGAATGGTGGCATGCAACTCATCGTGCAGATTGAAATTCGACCCACTGAGCCAAAATGCCGAATCCTTGATTTTTGGTTCTTTAGCAGGCGTATGTAGAAGGATCCTCCAAACAGGATCTGCGTGGAGATTAAGCTCTGCAGCCTTCAGCGACAGAGACTGCCATTCTGCACATGCCGAGGAACTTAACAGCACCCCAAAAACAAACAAGGAGGCACAAAGGCCCCCTTTTCTGAACAAACTCATCGTAACGAATAGCTTATTTACAGTTAACCGTTACAGAGTTTTCGTACTTCCACATTTTCTCAGACGCGTAGTCTGTTGTTGAACCGAAAGCACCACCAGACAGAATGTTTACAAAGAAAACAGGATCTACAGACTTGGGCATTACGGTATTGGCCGCACAGCCTTCTGTTTCCACATTGATGATGCGATCCTGATTCGCGCGACGTACTTCTACGATGCCAGGACCTTCGAATGGCATGCCATCGATGTTGCCTTTGAACTTTTCACCATTAGAAGACATGACGTTTACGCGTTGAGTGTCTTCGTTCAAGATAGTTGCACAGCCAGATGCCAATACGATAGACGCTGCTGCCAGAGCCATTCCTAATTTGTTTTTCACTTTTATATCCTCGTTTTTTAATGCTTTATAGCTTCTATCACTGAAGCGCCGGGCACTATATAACAAACCGAGGTAAGAAGTTAACGCTTGCCTGTAAATTTGTTAACCAATTGGACGTTTTCTAAACGACACCTTCTGATCACTTACTTTGCAGATGAACGCGGCGCACGATACACGCTGCCCTCGGGATAAAAGGTGTGCCAGGCAAACCAGAATGCAACGGTTGCAGGGAGTTCCTCGCCACGTTCATTCAACACACGGGCGGTGCGGGCCTGCTCACGCCATTCCACAGTTAGGGGCAGTCCCTGCCAGACCTCTTTAACAGCCGCCTCACCGGTGGCACTGAGCTCCTTGAATGGCCATGCCCGCGCCTGTCCATTGAGTACCAGCCCCAGCACTTGCTCTTTGGGATGATAAGGCGGTGGTGCGCGATGCAGCGTGTCAAAATACACGCGCGTTGACTGCGCATAACCCGCATACGGATCACGCTGGTAATCGCGGGCTACGCCAGTCTCAGTGCTCAACACCTTGGTATTGGGGAATGCCTGCCGCCAGTCTTTCCAGCTGGTATGGCGCAAAGGCAGTAGCGTAAGCGTTTGCCCCGCCATGGGGCCACTGATGGCCTGCATCATCAATTGTGACCACAATGATTGGCTCTGCCGGTCGTAAAGCAGCACATCGCTTTGATAGAGCAGACCCGACACGCCGAATGTTCTCTTTTGTCCTGCCACGTGAGCATCAAAGGCCATGCCGGTGCCGCATAGAGGGCAGAAGGTGACCGCCACCGCGCGTTCGCCAACGGTATCGTTCACGATCTCGTGCCAGTTCATGATGGCAATCGGATAGGCTTTGCTTTCACCATTGAGATGCAAGCCCAACACGCGGTCTTCGTCGCTTAAAAAGTCTGCTTCGAGGGCTGAGACGAAACGCGGTGCATCAATAGCCGGTATGCCATCACGAGGCGGCCCACCGTGTTGAATATGGTGCAGCGGTAATAATGACTGGCTCAGATCAAAGCCGTTTTTGGCCCAAACCGGGAGTACAACAAGCAAACACAGCAGAACACGCGTTAATCGCTTCATATGCATATGCCCCCTATTTATTAGACAAAGGATTACACCGGTTCTGATCAGAAGCACGCAGCACCGAAAAGTTCCCTACACACGCTTTGCAGCGCCATTGGCTTTGCGTAACATGTGGCCTTTGATCTACATTGCCACGGAAGTCACCATGCTTAAACGAATTCTGCTCATTGCTTCGATCGTACTACTGACGGCCTGCTCCACCCGCGAAATTCAAAGCTCACTCACCGGCTCCACGGCGCAACGTCTGGTGACACACAGCATCGATGACATCGTGCGTTTGTTGCCCGATGAGCCTTTTTCAGGTTGGCGCGGCGAGACTCTCTATCTGCAAAGCTATTTTTTACACGACTCCAGCATTAAGGCTTATGCCGACGAGCGACTGAAACAGGAGCTGACGCAACGCTTTGGCCTGCAAATAACGAAAGAGCCCAAGCTGGCGCAACACACCATGAGTGTGTTTTACACCTCGCTTGCCACCGATAAAGACACCTTTGGTCTCACGATTCCTCTGGGGTATGTGCCCGGTTTCGACGACAGCACCAAACTCAATATTCTTTCGCTTGAAAAGTTTCACGGCATTGCGGAACTCTACTACTTTGTGGGCGACCGAAACGGAGAAACCCGGCACCCCACATTGCAATCAAAGGTTAAGACCGACGCCTTGGGTCTACCCTTTATCACGATTCCTTTGAGCAATCTCGATCGAGCGGGCGAAAAGCCAAGCAAAGAAGAAGACAAAAAACGGCGACGTCAGTTTCACGCCGACAAATAGCTTCTATACTTGCTGAGAAAACTCCCCGGACGTAGCTGGACTCAAGGTGGATAACTGTGATTTTTTCCCAAGCTCGGCGTATCAAGGAGCTGGAAACGGAAAACCAGACTCAGCAGACTCGCATTCAAATTCTGGAGCAGGAGCTCGAAGCTGCCAAACGCGAAGCCGCACAATTAAAAGCCGATCAGCAGGCGCTGCAAAAGCAGAACGACAAGGTTTCAACCTTTGATCAATGCGCCAGTCGAAGCGCGCAACTTAACCAGCAACTACGCGAGCAAATCGCCGAAAATGCTGAACAGCTCGAAGAAGAAAAACACAAACTGGAGACCTCGACCGAAGCCATTGCCGAGGTCAAACAGATTCTCGCTGGCATAAATGCCCAGCTGAAAACCATTGACGCACAGGCCGCCGAAACCACGGCGACCGTCAAACGACTCACGAACGACATTCACAATGTGACCAGTATCGTCGCGATGATTGAAGAGATTTCATCGCAAATCAATCTGCTTGCCTTAAACGCCGCCATTGAGGCCGCCCGTGCCGGTGAACACGGTCGTGGTTTTGCCGTGGTGGCCGACGAAGTGCGCATGCTGTCTGGCAAAACGGATACGGCGATTAATCAGATTCGACAGTTAATCGACACCATCGTGACCGAGTCAGAACAAACCGAGCAAGGGGTTGGCAGCATTATCGCCGACAGTCAGCAGCTCTCGGTGACGACCGCAAAAGTGGAAGGCTCAGTCAATCGCATCATCGCGTTGGCCAGTGATATGACCAACGTGATTCTATCCAGTAGCCGGCGGATCACCGTACAGTCGCACCTGTTCGACCACTTGAGCTGGAAGAACATGATTTACCGCTTGTTTATTCAACCTGATTTGAGTGCTCAGGCCTTGGCAGATCTGCCACCACTCGAAGGAACCCGTCTGGCCAATTGGCTGGCGCAGGAAGAAACCATTCGCGCATTGCAACAAATTGGTCGCTATGAGCTGATTAAAGAAATGCGTGAGCGTTGTTATTACGATGCCCGCACAGCGCTTGAAGCCGTGGTGAGTGGCGACGATGCAGCGGCG
>JAWWBW010000244.1:0-4097 GCA_033720775.1 Oleiphilaceae bacterium
AAGAAACAACACAAGAATGAGCCTGAATCCCGCAACCCTGTATATCCGTTTTTTCTGGCCTAGAGTCGAGGCCATGTCTCAGGAAAATAAAGTGCGCTATCGCGTATTGCTTTATTTTCATTTCATTGCGGTATTGGTGATGCTGTACAGCATCATTAAATGGTCAAAGCTAGACTATTTCACGCTGGTTTACAGCGCCTCCTTTGCCATGGGGGTCGTACTGATCAATAGCGTGTTATTGCGACGCGGATTAACACCTGTGTTTGCCGCCAACATATTCCTCATGGGGATTCTGCCTCATGGCGTCAATATGATTTATAGCCTGGGAGGGATGGCCTCACCCCATATTTTCTGGATGCCCACCCTTATTTGTATCGCCTACCTGTTGACTAACAGAGCCTCCGGTTTTTTCTGGTTCGCCGTGTCGTTTTTAGTGATCGCCATCTTCATTTACTACGACCGCAGCGGCTACGTCTGGCCAGACTTTCAATTCGATGATGCCGGAAAGCGCATAGACACCTACTCCGGGTTTCTACTCCCCATGATTGTGATCTGGCTTGCGCAAAGCTATGCCTTTCGTATTCGTCAGGAATTTCTTTCCCGCGCGCTCGAAGAGAGTGAAAAAAGCACACACATGGCAGAGTCCACCAAAGAGAGTAATGTGAGACTTCAAGAAATGCTCTCAGAGGCCAAAAACACCTGCACCACCCTAGCCCGCTCCACCCAACTGTTGGCCACCAACCTGAAAGAAGTGGAAGAAGCCACGCACAGCATTGAAAAAGGCGCCGACTTACAGGTTGATGCGGCGACAGATATCTCGGCGACCGTTTCCCAGACGCAGTCTACCCTCACCACCACCTCCACGCTGGTCAGCAATATGGAAAGCGTGAGTGCCGAGACCGAACACAACGTGTCAGAAACGGCCCACTCCATGAAGCAGGCATCAGCCAGCATGGATAAAATTCGCGTCAGCTTCTCGCAGATCGAAGACGTCATCCAGGTGATTTCGGTGATCGTCAGCCAAACCAATCTGCTGGCGCTCAACGCTACCATCGAGGCCGCGCGGGCGGGCGATCGCGGTCGCGGCTTTGCCGTGGTGGCCGACGAAATACGCACGCTTTCTATTCGCTGCGACGAGTCGGCGCAAGAAATCGCGCGCGTGATCAAACAGGGTGCTATCGATGTTGATGAAGGTGTTGCGCTGATGACGCGTTCTGCCGAGGTGCTATCCAATACCGCCAATTCAGTCAACGACGTCACCCAGCAAATTCACGATGTCGCAGAAACCATGACCACGCTCAACGCCAATATGGAACGCGTCATTAAAGCAACCGAGAATGTTGGTGAAGTAAGTAGGCAGAATGCCGATTCAGTAGAGCATCTGCTCACCGCAGCAAAAAACCTTAAAGTGATGACGCAGCAACTTTGTGATGTATCAGACACCCTGCACGACGTCGTCAATAAACAATCGGATTAATCGGGATGCCGGATAGAAGAATCTATCTGTATCTCGGTTTTTTAGCGTTTCAGCGTCTAAGTAAATTTCGACAAATCTCTCCCGGCGCACCAGTCTTCAATCTCACACCTTCTGCGCGATTACGATAAAACGCTGTGCAGTATTGGCGCCTAGGGCATCAAATGGATAACAGGTGCTGAGCAATAGCATCGGCACAGCATTACTATGCATGCCCGACGCCGCCAAATCTCCCAAGGCATTTTGATCAGCAATGACCAATTCTCGTACACGATAAACATGCGTTCCTTGCAGCGTGGTGAGCGTCAGTTCGTCGCCTGGTTCAAATGTTTTAAGCGAGGCAAAATGGGTGTCGTTGTGCGCACTAATCAAGGTAATCTCGTTCTCTTCAGGCAGATGCGTGGCGCGATGCAGACCAGGGCCAAAAGCCAGACTGGCACCGTCATCTCCCGATAAAACAATGAGAGGTGATTGCTCGGTCGGCAACTGCAATGCCGCTACAGGCCAGCTATCGGCCCATGGCCAGGCCTTTACCGCTTGCTGCGTGTCAATACTTTGCTGCCAGGCGTGCTCAAGCAAGCTTTGCGCAAGCCATGCCTTGGCTTGAATGCGTGCAACCTCTGCAAGACAGATAATGCCGAAGGTGCAGCTTAGCACGCACAGCCAACATCCTACTGCACGGCGCATCGTTTCGTTCCCAAAAAGAGATACGCGGCCAGCGCCAACGCGAGACACGCAAGACCCAGTAACCACTTGAACCGCAATCCCAGTGCAGTTTGTGCCAGAGAAATTTGCTTACCTTTACCCGCCCAGCCCTTGGGCAGATTTTGCGGAACCTCAGACCTTAACAGTTGTCCGCTCGTATTTACCGGTGTCACATCCACGGCCAACAGACTGGTGAACGGCGTCACCTGATGCGAGCGCAATCCCAATTGCACGATCTCACTGCGCAACGCTGATTTTTGCTCGCCCTCTGCCAGTAGATAATCCTCATACAGGGCACTGGTCTTGCTCCGCGCCCAGGCAACCGCAATGCCGGCTTGCTGCTGTGCGTGATGCAAGAGAACTGGATAGCTCACACTGCGGCCATTAAACAGGCCCGATATCCACAACGAACGCGGCATGTGTTGCGCTTTAAAAAACACCACCAGCGGTTCGCCCATGTATAAATCGGGCAAAGGATTTGGCGTCACATCCACTCCGCTTGCATGCGACTCAGCAAGCAACACACCATCCGCTATTAGCTCAATATTCACTAGTGCCGGGCTCGCCAAACTTTGCAGCAGTTGGCCTATTACCTTTTCGGACTGACTGACATCGTTAATGTAGGTATAAGTGCCCCGCCCGGCGCGCGCGGCGTTTTGCATAAAGAAACTATTGGGTGCAGAACCAATACCCACCGTAAACAATCGGCTCGATCCCAACTCGTTCTCAATTTGCCGAAATAACTGGCGCTCATTGTTCACCGCGCCATCGGTGATAAATACGATCTGTTTGAGATGTTCATCGGAGCGATGCCGTTGCATCGCCAATGAAAGCGCCGCATCCATCCTCGTGCCGCCGCCTGCCTGCAAATTACCCACATGCGAGATCGCGCGCATCACATTACGACGTGTGGCTGGCATCGCTTCAGCAAACAGTTTTGCACTGCGATCACTAAACCAGATTAGGTTAAACCGGTCGTGCTCCTGCAACCCCTGAAGACCACTAATCAAAGCGCTCTTTGCCTGCCTGATGGATTCGCCCTGCATACTGCCCGACACATCGAGCACAAAATTAAGGTCGCGCTGAACTTCTGCCACACCGGTGTTCTGCCACTCCGGGGGCAGTAGCATCACCATGCCAAAGGTCTCACCGTCATACTCTTCGATAAACGTGCTGGCGGTCGGCATATCACTCTGTCTCACCCGCCACGTTAAAATGAAATCCCGGTTAGACCATTCGGGTCGCGCCTCCAGCGCTACTTCTGCTTGTTTGTCGCTAACGCGCCGTGCAGTCACCACATGGCTCGGACTATCCGGCAGCGCAATAGGTACGCCGGAATCAATGGAGACACGAATCCCGATGGGGTTGGCAGGAGGCTGAGCGTGACCACGATAAACCCGCACACCTGTTACGTGGGTATCCACAGCACTTTGCGTTGCAGGCCGATATTTTGGCGTCGTCACCAATGGCAGACGCAACGAAAACCGGCCCAGTCGATAATCAAGCTTATGCTGATATTCAAACTCAACGATCACCTCTTCACCCGGACCAATGTTGGCTATCTGCGAACTAAAGGTACTCGCATCCAAAAAGGCCAACAGGCTGGCGCGTTTACCTTGCTGTTTGGCTTGTTGATATGCCTTTTTGGCCACTTTCTTCTCTTTCACCTGACCTTCAATCACACGTTCACCAATGCGAATCCGTAATTGATCGACACCCGCTTTTTCAGGCAGAGGAAAACGATATTCCCCCTCCATCCACACCTGGGTGTCGTTACGAAACCGCTGCGTCACTGTCGCGCGTAGAATCGGTCCCAGCACCCGCACATCTATGTCTGAACTCAGCGCAAGTGCATGCATTCCTTTATTACGGTGCCCATCGGGCGGTGAAGCTGTCTCTCGTTTCACGTGAGCTACTT
>JAWWBW010000245.1:0-4002 GCA_033720775.1 Oleiphilaceae bacterium
AATTAATGCAGTTAAGTAGTCAGTTAGTTCAGCGATGCGCAGATCGCTTCCATTCCTATGAGCGTTTGTTGGCTTTTGGTGCGCCCGATGCTTCCGTGCTCACAAATATCAAAGCACACGCTGCAGCCAGTTATGATTACAAGCACTATCAGCAATCGCTGAATCACGTCGAAAACGCCTTTTTTGGTTTGCCAACTAGCGACGCACAATACGACGCCGTGTTGGTGTTTGTTCCCAAGGCCAAAGAAGAGCTGAAATTCACCCTTGCCGCACTCACGCCCTTGCTCGAGAAAGGGGGCGATATTTTTCTGGTGGGTGAAAAAAAAGGCGGCGTGGCCAGTGCCGCAAAGCAGTTGGCGAGCCTTGGTGAAGATGCATCGAAAATTGATGCGGCCAAACATAGCCAGCTCTGGCACGTCACGTTAGAGCAAGCCGTAAAACCCTTCGTTTTGTCTGATTGGTTTGAAGACTACACCATAAAGATTGCAGAAACTGACTTGATTCTTTCTTGCCTGCCCGGTGTATTCAGCTACGGTCGGCTGGATGAGGGGACGGCGTTGTTACTGGAGCATTTGCCCAAGAAATTACGTGGCCGGGTGCTCGACTTCGCGTGTGGGAATGGCGTAATCGGTCTGGTTGCGAAGCAGCGCTGGCCCGAGATTGAGTTAGAGCAGGTAGATGTGAGTTGGCTGGCGCTGGAGTGCGCGCGCCGCGGTGCCCAATTAAACGGGCTCGAAACCAAGGTGTATGCCAGCGACGGCTGGAGCGAAGTGCAGGGTAGAGTGAATGCGGTACTCACTAATCCGCCATTTCATGAAGGGGTTAAAACCGCGTACGACACGACCGAAAATTTTATTGCACAAAGCCCCCAAAAACTCAGCAAAAGCGCGCCGGTGTTTCTGGTTGCCAACAACTTTTTACGCTACCCGGCATTGATCGAGAAAAGTTTGGGTAGCTGCAAAGTGGTTGCAGAAAATGCGCGGTTTCGTGTCTATAGTGCTTATCGCTAGAACCCTGCAGTTGCTATTGAAACAGGAGGCCTTATGTCTTACTTCACGCGCAAGAACATTGAAATGCCCGCCCCAGACAAGGCCTTGCCTGGTCGACCCCAAGCTGTCGAGATCGGTAATCGCCACTATGTACTCAATACACCGCTTAAGCCGCCGTTTCCGGAACATCTCGACAGTGTGGTAGTTGGCATGGGCTGTTTTTGGGGCGCAGAAAAACAGTTTTGGAGTCTCGATGGCGTATACACAACCGCTGTAGGTTATGGGCAAGGTTATACCCCCAATCCTACCTACGAAGAAGTGTGCTCGGGGATGACCGGCCACAATGAAGTTGTGCTGGTGGTGTACGATCCCCAAAAGATTGCGTTCAGGGATGTGTTGGTACGGTTTTGGGAAAATCACGACCCGACACAGGGCATGCGACAGGGCAATGATCTCGGCACGCAATATCGCTCGGGTATTTATTGCCAGAATTCAGTGCAGCTTGCGCAAGCAGAGGGCATGAAAGCGCACTATGAAGAGGCGCTTAAGGCGGCAGGTTATCATTCAATCACCACAGAAATTACCCTACTCAGCTCTTTTTATTATGCCGAAGACTATCATCAGCAATATTTAGCGAAGAATCCAAATGGGTACTGTGGGTTGGGTGGTACTGGTGTGCATTGTCGGGTCAGGGAGTGACCAAGCTCGCCGCCTGGCCCTCTATCAAGGGGATTTTGTTAGATTTCAGGCAAAAAAAAGCCCTTGGGGTACAAGGGCAAAGTCCACTCTAGCTTACTCGCTAGCGATACAAAAACCTGAATCTGGTGCACTAGATAAGATGGGTGTAGATTACGATTTAAAATTAGAATGTTCATACTAAATTAAGACCCACTCCACAGTTTTTTAACTCTACGCGTTGTAGCCACCCTCGCTTTTTCAGACTCCAGGCTACCTGGCTTTCATGCCCGATCGATTCAAAACGCCATGCCAAAGAAATAGTGCACCGTAACAATGCAATAGGTGCGTTGATCCTTCCTGATTGCACGTGCATGGGGCATTAAATGTTCGGCGCGATGCGACTGATCAACTATCGCATTGAAATATATAGAAAAACTGTTTTGGCCTTCATTTTGCTCTTAAACCTGTGGTCGTGTGAATCCACATGCACCTCAAAATTAATGAAGGGGAAGATAAGAATGAAATCGCTAAAAGCAAAACTGGCGGGTATTACCGCTGCGCTTACCCTGAGCTTTGGCGCGACGACTGCTGTTGCTGCTAATGACACTATCAAGGTAGGGGTACTTCACTCACTGTCGGGCACGATGGCCATTTCAGAGACCACTCTGAAAGATACCATGTTGATGCTCATCGATGAGCAGAACAAGAAAGGTGGTCTGCTCGGTAAAAAGCTTGAAGCAGTGGTCGTTGACCCGGCTTCCAATTGGCCTCTATTTGCCGAGAAGGCGCGTGAGCTGATTGAAAAAGACAAGGTTGCTTCTGTATTTGGTTGCTGGACATCGGTTTCTCGTAAGTCTGTTCTGCCAGTATTTGAAGAGCTGAACAGCATTCTGTTCTATCCCGTTCAATATGAAGGTGAAGAATCTTCCAAAAACGTTTTTTACACTGGCGCAGCGCCTAACACGCAAGCCATTCCTGCCGTTGACTACCTGATGAACGAAATCGGTGTTAAGCGCTGGGTGTTGGCAGGTACCGATTACGTTTACCCACGTACCACTAACAAGATTCTTGAGGCCTACCTGAAAGCCAAGGGTGTTTCCGAGAAAGACATCATGATCAACTATACGCCTTTTGGTCACTCAGACTGGCAGAGCATTGTGTCTGATATCAAGAAATTTGGTTCAGCGGGCAAGAAAACGGCCGTAGTGTCGACCATTAACGGTGACGCCAACGTGCCTTTCTACAAGGAGCTGGGTAACCAGGGTATCTCTGCGGATGACATTCCCGTTGTTGCGTTCTCTGTAGGTGAAGAAGAGCTGGCTGGTTTGGATACTGGTCCTCTGGTAGGCCACCTTGCAGCCTGGAACTACTTTATGAGCATCGAAAACGATGCCAACGAAGAGTTCATCGAAGCATGGCATAAGTTCATTAAAGACGAGAAGCGTGTGACCAACGATCCTATGGAAGCACACTACATCGGCTTTAACATGTGGGTGAAAGCGGTAGAAGCTGCGGGCACCACTGACCCAGAAGCGGTGCAGAAAGCATTGATTGGCGTATCTGTACCGAATCTGAGTGGCGGTTACTCCACCATGATGCCTAACCACCACATCACCAAGCCTGTTCTGATTGGTGAAATTCAGGACGACGGTCAGTTCCAGACTGTATGGCAAACCAAAGGCTTGATTCCTGGTGATGCTTGGTCTGATTACCTGCCTGGTTCTAAAGATGTTATGGCCGACTGGCAAGCGCCTTTGTCTTGCGGTAACTACAACGTTAAAACCGGTAAGTGTTCAGGTCAAAACTACTAATCCCAAAGGGATAGTAGCCTGATAATTGAGCAGGGCCTTAGGGCCCTGTTCTTACAACCATAAAAACCTCTTACCTAACTGCGACAACTTCAAGGAAGCGCTGGGAATGTTCCAATTACCCCGTACGGCAATTCTTGCCTGGTGTGTTTTACTCTGCTCCATTGTTACTAGCCCCCTCAGCCATGCCAGTGCAGATGCCCTGGATCAGGGCATGGGCAAGTTACTTTCGTCTCGCCTGAGTGATATCGAAACTGCGGTAGCACTATTGAGCGAAGTCAACGACGAACGCGTTGAAACCGTGTTCAAGGCATTACTCGAAAGCCAGCTGTACCGTCACAAGAAAGAGAAAAAGCTTGTTCTGTTAATGGAGAAGCAGGGGAGTAAGGTACTTATTCAGGATTTGTTTTCGGATGCGGAGCCTTACCAGGTAAAAAAGCGCGCAGTAAAGCGTGTGCCGGTCAACAATCAATTGCGGGGTCAGATCAAAGCCTATTTGTCTGCCGCGAATCTTAATCATTCCTCCA
>JAWWBW010000246.1:0-3898 GCA_033720775.1 Oleiphilaceae bacterium
GCCGATGTTTTCGGCGCTTTTTTTATGACCACGGGTTCATCCAAGTTACGGGCACTGCATTCCTGGCGTGAAGCCTGGACGGTGTACACGCAGGGGCGCGTCTTGGCCATGCTCAGTCTTGGCTTTGCTGCCGGGCTGCCTTTTCTTCTGGTGTTTTCAACCTTAACTGCCTGGCTTACCGAAGCGGGGGTGTCGCGCACCACCATTGGTTTTTTCTCGTGGGTGGGGATTACCTATTCCATCAAGGTATTTTGGGCGCCGGTGGTGGATCGATTGCGCTTACCATGCTTGCATCGCTGGCTAGGACAACGTCGCAGCTGGATGTTTATCGCTCAGGTCGGCATCGCCGTGGGACTTGTAGCTATGGCGCTGACCGATCCGCAAACGCAGTTGCAGCAGGTTGCCCTGTGTGCCTTGTTGGTCGCGTTTTCTTCGGCCACGCAGGATGTGAGCGTTGATGCCTTTCGCATCGAGTCGGCCGACGAGGAGTATCAGGCGGCCATGTCTGCCGCTTATGTGTTTGGCTATCGTCTGGCATTGCTCGTTGCTGGTGCCGGCGCCTTTTATATTGCCGAATACAACTCTTGGTCGGTGGCCTATATCAGTATGGCTGCCCTGATGGGGATTGGTATGGTGACGGTGCTATTGGTGCGGGAGCCGGTGCGGGAGACTGAAACGTTGCGTTCGCCGGTTGCCAAGAGCAATCTGGTTGATGCGGTGGTTGGGCCATTTCGTGACTTTTTTGCCCGTCAGGGCTGGTTTGCGCTGATTATTCTGTTACTCATTGCGGTCTACCGCATCAGCGATATCACTATGGGCGTCATGGCCAATCCCTTCTATCTCGACATGGGCTACACCAAGGTTGAGATTGCTGATGTGACCAAAGTGTTCGGCTTCGCGATGTTGATGTTGGGAGCTTTTCTCGGTGGGGTCTTCGTGACCCGGTGGGGCACGCTCCCCATACTATTGCTGGGAGCGGCATCGGTGGCCGCAACGAACCTGCTTTTTGCCATGCTGGCAGGTATCGCCGAACCTTCCCTCACGTTGCTGGCGTTGGTGGTCAGTGCCGACAATCTCTGCGGCGGTTTGGCGACGGTGGCTTTTATTGCCTATCTGTCGGGCTTGACCAACAAGGCCTATACCGCAACACAGTATGCTTTGTTTTCGTCGCTCATGACCTTACCGGGTAAATTTATTGGTGGTTTTTCAGGTTGGCTGGTGGATGCGTCAGGCTACGTCTGGTTCTTTACTTTTGCCGCGGCCATGGGTATTCCGGCGGTACTCTTGTGTCTCTGGCTGTTACTCAGACAGCGCCGTCTCGATCGCCATTAGTTGGCTTTTGGCGGCTTTTAGATATAGCACTGCTGACTCTTTAGCAGGGCGATGAAGTCAGATTCGGGCACGGGTTTACAGTAGTGATAGCCCTGTACCTGATCGCAGCCCATCTTCTTGAGTAATTCTGCCATTTGGTGGTTCTCGACACCTTCCGCAACCACCTCGATACCGAGGGCGTGCACCATATCAATGATGCCTTTTACCAGGGTGCGATCCTCTTTGGAGGTGAGAATTTCATCGATAAAGCTTTTATCTATTTTGAGTATTTCGATGGGCAGTTTGCGTAAATAGCTCAAAGAGGAATGCCCGGTGCCAAAGTCGTCGATGGCCGTGCGAATGCCCAGTGCTTGCAGTGATTCGAGCGTGCTTACAGCGAGCTCAACATCATCCATGATCGCGGTTTCAGTCACTTCCAGTTCGAGCTTGGACGGGTCTACCTGAATACGTTCAATGGCATTGGCCATGTCCTCTTGCAACAGGCCGCGCTGAAAGTGTTTGGCCGATATATTTAGTGCCAGCACAAAGTCGTTTTGTAAAAAGTCCGACCAGCTTTTCAGGTGTTCGCAGCAGCGCTTAATGACCCACTGACTGATGGGAATAATTTGGCCGCTTTCTTCGGCGATGGGAATAAATTCTACCGGGCTGCGGAACTCGCCGGGCTCGGGTTGCCACCTGATCAGGGCTTCGGCACCGCGAATGGCGCCGCTTTCGAGGCAGATTTTGGGTTGAAAGAACAGTTCAAACTCTTCCTGTTCCAGCGCCACGTTAAGCTGGTTGCGGATCTTCAGGCGGTGGGCCGACTGGGAATCATTGCGGGGGGTGTAAAACTCGTAGGTATTTTTGCCCTGTTGCTTGGCCTGATACATCGCCATATCGGCGTGGCTAATCAATCTGTTGGCATCACCTTCTTTCCCTGCCAGCGCAATACCAATACTGGCGCTCATGTACACGTCTTCGTCGCCGAGGTGGAAGGGGTGGTGAAAGGCTTCAAGAATTGCCTGCGAGAATTTGCGTGCTTGCTGGCTATCTTCCTGATGCTCCATGAGTGCAATAAATTCATCGCCACCGTGGCGAGATAACAAGGTGTTTTCAGGCAGGCAGGACTCCAGCCGATGGGCCACTTCTTTCAGTAAGGCATCGCCAATGGCATGCCCCAGTGAATCGTTAACATCTTTGAACCCGTCGAGATCTATAAACAGCAGGGCCGTTTTTTCGCCACTGGTTTGTGCCTGCTTCAAAGTTTGATTCAGTCGCGCAGACAGCAGTCGACGATTAGGGAGGCCGGTAAGCAAATCGTGATAGGCGCGATGCTTGGCTTCTTCCTCTTTAAGCTTCAATTCGGTGACATCCCTGAAACTCCATACAACGCCGGCAAGCTTTTGCTCTAGCCAGCGAGGGCTGGAGTAGGCCTCGACAAATCGACCCTGAGACGTTTTAAATTCAGCCTCGTGCTCTACCTCAGGTTGTTCGCGGGCGGCTTGCATGGCGAGTCGCAAGGGTTCCGGATTGTCGAGTTGCCAAAGCATCGTATCCAACAGTTTATCGACATTGCCATCGGGCATTGCAGGAAGCTCAAAAATACGCAAAAGATTGGAGTTGTGTAGTTCAATGTCGCCATCGAGTGTGATGACAAGTAGCGCTTCATGAATGGAATTCAGGCTGGCATGCAGTAACGAAAAAGAGTTTTGCAGTGCTGCCTGGGTATTGGTGAGTGCGTGCAGTTGATCCTGCGACTCCTGATAGCGCTGACTGAGTTCCTCGGAGCTCAGATCAATGGAACGTTCGAGCAGCGTGCGGTCACGGTCCGCTTGCTCGTAGGCTTCGTTTACTGCAGAAAGAAAAGCCTGGAGCTCCGGCCTATTAGCGACCTCGCCCAAATGCTTTTTTATTTGCCGTGTCAGCAAGCGATGACGCTTCATGCTAATCCTTGATGCGAGCGGTTATCTTAACTCGTTAACTCGCTGAGTGTTGTGATCGTCATGGTCTGATTGTGTAGCGTGTTTTCGCGCGTGCCGGGAATAGGGCAGATCTCTCCATAAGAGTAGTAACCACACAAGCTGACTTGATCACCGAGTTCTTCTTTAACGGCTTCGACCTCCTCTTCTATACGTTGGTCCATGACTAACTTTCGCCCCACGCAAGAAATCAGTATGGCGAGCTCCGGAGGGGTATTGCTGTGCTGTAAGGCGTGTTGTGCGGCGCCTTGGGCGCCGTCAATCAGGCTGTCAATATTGCTGCGCATCAGTTGTGCGGTGGCACCCTGAGGCACATTTCCGGCAAAGGTCATGCTGCCAGCCGCTTCATCTATGGCCAGCAGTGTGCGCACAAAACTTTGGCCTTCTGGGGTGGTAATACGTAATGGAAAACGCAGCCCTGAAGAGGGCAGTTCTTTGGCGTATTCTCCGAGATACTCTTTATAAAGGGCGAGCGCGCTGCGGCTATCCAGCTCAAATAACACGTTTTCTTCGGATCGGGTGATCAGACGCTTTGGTCCGAATGGCGACCAGCCGCCCATAGAACCGCATCCAACCTGCAGCTGTTTGCCGTAAAAGCCCACTGCGAC
>JAWWBW010000247.1:0-3854 GCA_033720775.1 Oleiphilaceae bacterium
AGCGAGCACCCGGTTCGACGCCAGGACCCCGACATCAAGCGGCTGCAGGAGACGCTGTCGGAAAAAGTTGGCTCGCCGGTAAATATTCAGCATGGGGCCAAGGGCCGTGGTAAGGTGACGATCTCCTACTCGAGTCTCGACGAGCTGGAAGGAATTTTAAGCCACATAAAATAGCTTATCTGGTGGGTACAAATACCGGCGACTACTCTATCTGGTATGGAAGCTGAAGAAATCGCAGTTTTACCGGGCTAAATTCCTGAAAACATTAACGAATTGCAAACTGTTCAAAATACCGACTTTGGTATCAGTTAGATGAAATCGGTTGATCCTTAGCCAGTGACAACCTATAATTCGCCCCGCTTTTTAGACAAGCACACAATGCATCGCAGCGGCAGGCGTCAAGGGTGAAAAAAGCGATCAGGAGCAAGCCGAAATCGGCGCTCGACTCAATTCGTCCACCCCTGATGACAATATACGGCCTGCAGCTAGGCGTGCTGGTGGTGGCAAGCGGCATAACATTTCCAATCGACAGGGTTGCCGCGTATTCCCTGCTGATGGGCGGGTTGATTTCCGTCGTACCCAATGCGTATTTTGCGCGCCAGGTGTTCAGATTCTCTGGTGCGGCTTACGCGCGCGAAGTGGCTCGGTCATTTTACGTAGGGGAGTCGGGGAAGTTTATTGCGACGCTGGGGCTGTTTGGATTCAGCTTCGCACTGGTCAAGCCGCTGAACGTGTTTGTCTTATTTTCGGCATATCTGATGGTTATGCTGATGAACGCTGTAATGCTCGCTTATTTTTCGCGGCGACAGCGGAAAGCCTCTAACTAGGTCAATGCGTAAACACATACGAGAGTGACACATGGCAGCTGAATCGCAGTCTACCGTTGGATATATCCAGCACCATCTTACCAACCTGACTTACGGCAAACTTCCTGCCGGATACGAACGCCTCGATAGCGATGGTAAAGTCGTGGAAGTGTTGGATCAGGCCACCTGGACCCTGGCTCACTCAGGTCAGGAAGCGTCGGACATGGGCTTTATGGCCATCCACGTAGATTCCATGCTGTGGTCAATTGGCCTCGGTTTTCTGTTTGTTTTGGTTTTCGCACGCATTGCCAAGCGCGCCCACAGCGGTGTACCCCGCGGTGCGCAAAACGCGATTGAAATGATTATTGCCTTTATCGACCAGTCGGTGAAGGACGGTTTCCACCACAAAAATGCAATGATTGCCCCCATGGCACTGACCATCTTCATGTGGATCGTGCTGATGAACACGATGGACCTGGTTCCCGTAGACTGGATTCCGGCATTTATGGCCTGGGCCACTGGCGATCCGCACTTCTTCTTCAAAGTGGTACCCACTACTGATCCCAACGTAACACTGGGTATGGGTTTCACTGTTTTCGGTTTAATGGTCTATTTCACCATTGCCAAAAAAGGCTTTATGGGCTTTGTTAAAGAATTGACGCTGCACCCGTTCCACAGCCCCAAGTGGTATGTGAACCTGTTGCTGATTCCGATCAACTTCGCACTTGAGGCGATCTCCTGGATCTCCAAGCCAATTTCACTGGGCCTGCGACTGTTCGGCAACATGTACGCCGGTGAGATGATCTTTATTCTTATAGCTACCATGTTTGGAGCGGGATTGATTTTGGGACTGTTTGCGGGTGTGTTGCAGTGGGCGTGGGCAGTATTCCACATCCTCGTAATCTGCTTGCAAGCCTTCGTCTTCATGGTGTTGACCATCGTTTATATGGCGTCGGCTCACCAGATTGAAGAAGAAGACCAGTTCCACTAATAGAGTTCACACAACTACTTTTTTTAACTTAACTTAAATTAGATCTAGGAGAACTACCATGGGTTTGGCTCTGATTGCTGTTTCATTGATGATCGGTTTTGGCGCACTGGGTACTGCGATTGGTTTCGCACTGCTGGGCGGTAAACTGCTTGAAGGTTCTGCTCGTCAGCCTGAGCTGGCGCCAATGCTGCAAGGCAAAATGTTCCTCATCGCCGGTCTGCTCGACGCCGTTCCAATGATCGGTGTTGGTATCGCTATGTACGTACTGTTCGTTGTTGTTCCTGGTCTGCCTGCTTAATTGCAAACACCAACGGAAACGACACGTTCAGCAAATGACATAGCAGAGGTATCGGCGTGAATATAAATCTCACACTGATTGGACAATCGATCGCCTTCTTGTTCTTCGTATGGTTCTGCCACGCCTTTGTGTGGAGCGCCATTCGCGGCATGATGGAAGAGCGTGAAAAGCAGATTGCTGACGGTCTTGACGCCGCAGACCGCGCTGGTCGCGATCTTGAGCTTGCTCAGGAAAAAGCTGCAAAGCAGCTTCGCGAAGCCAAAGCGGAAGCGGCAGCCATCATCGATGCTGCTAACAAACGCTCCAATCAAATTATTGATGAAGCGAAAGAATCTGCACGAGCTGAGGGCGAGCGCCTGAAAGCTGCGGCTGAAGCGGAAGTAGAGCAGGAAGTGAACCGCGCGAAAGAAGTGCTGCGTTCACAGGTTGCAATGCTGGCGCTGGCTGGAGCTGAAAAAGTGCTTGAAGCATCCATCGATGAGTCTGTTCATAAAGACATGGTCGACAAGCTGGCCGCGAGCCTGTAAGTGAGGTTGACATGGCTGAATTGAGCACGATGGCTAGACCCTATGCCAAGGCGGCGTTCGAATACGCCCTGGCATCGTCGGCACTCGCTGAATGGTCAAAAATGTTGGCGACTGCGGCTGCAGTTGCCAACAGCGAAAACGTCGGCAAATTGCTGGCGTCGCCGTCTTTGACCACCGAGCAGCAGGCCCAGGCATTTATTGATGTCTGTGGTGATGAATTGAACGCCGGCGTTCAAAATTTCATCAGGATTCTCGCAGAAAACAAGCGCTTGGCTTTGTTGCCAGTGGTCAGCGAATTGTTTGAAGCGCAAAAAGCCATCCAGGAAAAAACGGTGGATGTCGAACTGATTACAGCCTTCCCGCTGGACTCAGAATCCGAGCAACGTCTTGCAGACGCATTAACAAAGAAACTGGAACGCCAAGTTAAAGTACACAGCCGTGAAGACCGCAGCCTGATTGGTGGCATTGTGGTTCGCACGGGAGACTTGGTAATCGACAGCTCGGTGCGCGGTCGCTTAGCGAAACTCGCTGAAGCATTACATTCCTGAGCGTTTAGAGAATAGGATTGAGGAACAGAGCATGCAGCAACTGAATCCCTCCGAGATTAGCGATATTATCAAGCAGCGCATCGAAAAACTGGATGTCACTGCCCAAGCCCAGAATGAGGGCACTATCGTCTCGGTATCAGACGGTATCGTACGTATCAACGGCCTGACCGATGTTATGTACGGTGAAATGATCGAATTCGAGGGTGGCCACTTCGGTATGGCCCTTAACCTTGAGCGCGATTCTGTCGGTGCGGTAGTCCTGGGTGACTACTTTGACATCGCCGAAGGCCAGACCTGTAAATGTACAGGCCGTATCCTTGAAGTTCCCGTTGGTCCGGAACTGCAAGGTCGCGTTATCGACGCACTGGGTAACCCCATCGACGGTAAAGGTCCTATCGACGCCAAAGAAACCGACGCAATTGAAAAAGTTGCTCCTGGCGTAATCTGGCGTAAGTCGGTTGACCAGCCAGTACAGCTTGGTTTGAAAGCGGTAGATGCCATGGTGCCCATCGGTCGTGGCCAGCGTGAGCTGCTGATCGGTGACCGTCAGATCGGTAAAACAGCGATCGCTGTTGACGCCATCATCAACCAGAAAGACTCAGGCATTAAGTGTGTCTACGTCGCGGTTGGTCAGAAAGCTTCTTCTATCGCTGCCGTTGTGCGCAAACTGGAAGAGCACGGCGC
>JAWWBW010000248.1:0-3842 GCA_033720775.1 Oleiphilaceae bacterium
AGGGGGCTATCAGGGCAGCAAGAAAGTACTGAACAGCGGTCTATGACGATCGCGGCAACAACCACAAAGCCGCAATTACCAGCCCCCGCCGACGCGTCTGCGAGGGAGCCTGTCCGCCTTGAGCCGAGCTCCGTATCAGTAGAAAAGTCGACGCCTTTGCCTGTTCAGGTAGCGCAAAACGTAGACATTTCCTCAACATCAACAGGCGCAACGCCCGACCCAGAGCCCGTCGTAGCGCAACGGCAGCCGAGTGTCATGGTGGACAAGATGCGCGAAGAACGCTCCGCTCCGATTGCTCAAACCAGCAGTACCGACATTGGAGCACAAACAAAGTCTGCCAGTATTGGAGCAGTGGCTTCGACCAAAGACAACGGCTCTTCTCAGCCAGCGCCGACGACAAATCAGATCGTGCTGAGTCCTTTCGCCAAAGATCATGCGATGGTGCGTGAGGCCAGAGCCTTGTTCGCCGAAGGTGAGGACAATCTGGCCTATCGCAAGCTGTATGACTTTCTGGCGGCCCACGAACAAGATGATCAGAGCCGCGCGTTATTGGCCGGGCAGCTCATGCAGGAAGGGCGCTATGCCGAGGCCGGTGATGTGCTGTTGGCCGTGCGCGACATTGACAACCCGGATTTGCGTCAAATGAAAGCGCGTTGGTATATGCACCAGGGTGAATCGGATCTGGCGCTTCACACGCTACGCGAGCGCCAGCCCGAGCTGACTGGTTATCCCGAATACTATGCCTTGCTGGCTTCTTACTATCAGCAAATGGGTTATCCCCAGCAGGCGGCTAGACTGTATGGGAAGCTGGTGGAATTTGATGCCGATGCCGCAGATTGGTGGGCAGGATTGGCCATCGCACTGGACCGACAAAGCCGCTTTGAAGAAGGCAAATTGGCCTACAGTCGTGCCATCCAGTTACCGGGTTTGAACCCTTCGTTGCAGGATTTCATCCAGCAACGATTGAATGCATTAACGCAATAGGTTTACGCAACCGAGATAGAACATGAGCGAACCGAAGAAAAAAATTCGAATAGGTGATTTGCTGATTCAACACGGCATGATCACTGAAGAGCAGCTGATGACTGCGCTGGCGGAGCAGAAAAAAACCGGGCGTAAATTGGGGCGCACCCTGACCGACCTGGGCTACGTTGATGAAGATGGTTTGCTGAATCTCCTGTCGCGCCAGCTTGAAATACCCTTTGTACAGTTGCGTCACTATCAGTTTAATCAGGAGCTGATCAAGAAGTTACCAGAGACCCATGCGCGTCGTTTTCGTGCCATCGTACTGGATGAGCAGCAGGGTGAACTGTTGATCGGTATGGCAGATCCAATGGATCTGATGGCGCTCGATGAAATTGGCCGAACCGTCAAGCAACCAACGCGTCAGGCGGTAGTACGTGAAAGCGAATTGCTCGATACGCTTGATCTGGTCTATCGCCGCACTGATGAAATTTCGAACCTGGCGGAAGAGCTCGACAGTGAGTTGGCGGACGATGCCTTTGATTTGGCAGAACTCACTGCCACCGGCGATGACAGCGAAGCCCCGGTTGTTAAATTGCTGCAATCGATTTTTGAAGATGCGGTGCAGGCGCGCGCCTCAGACATACACATTGAACCTGATGAAAGTGTTGTGCGGATTCGCCAACGTATTGATGGGGTCTTGCAAGAGCACGTGATGAAGGAAACCCGGATTAACGCGGCACTGGTGCTGCGTTTGAAACTGATGTCCGGACTCAACATTTCAGAAAAACGTATCCCGCAAGACGGTCGTTTTAATATCCGTGTCAAATCGCGCTCCATTGATGTGCGACTCAATACCATGCCAACGCAATATGGTGAGTCGGTGGTTATGCGTTTGCTTGATCAGACCGAAGGTATGCTGGGGCTCGATAAAGCCGGCATGCCCGCCAAAATACTCGAACGCTTCAAGGTGGCCATTACACGTCCTCACGGTCTTATTTTGGTTACGGGGCCAACCGGTAGTGGTAAAACCACCACGCTGTATGGCGCACTGAGTCATTTGAACAAGCCCGAAGTAAAAATCATCACCGCAGAAGATCCCGTGGAATATCGTCTGTCCAGGATTGTTCAGGTGCAGGTTAATCCAAAGGTCGGGCTTACCTTTGCTTCGGTATTGCGCGCCTGTTTGCGGCAGGACCCAGACATCGTTCTGGTGGGCGAGATGCGTGATCAGGAAACCGCCGAGATAGGTTTGCGCGCTGCGATGACGGGCCACTTGGTGATGTCTACCTTGCATACGAACGATGCGATTGCCAGTGCTATGCGCTTGATTGATATGGGCGCTGAACCCTATCTGGTGGCGAGTTCGTTGATGGGTGTCATGGCGCAGCGTCTGGTGAAACGGATCTGTCCAAATTGCGCCACTGATTACGAGCCCACTGAGCAGGAGCGTATCTGGCTGTCATCGATGATTGAAGACAATTACGAGCTGCCCGACACCTTCACCCATGGGGCTGGGTGTTATCAATGCAGTAATACCGGATACAAAGGGCGAATCGGTATTTATGAATGGCTCGAAATGGACGACAAGTCTTTGAGTGCCTTGCGGCGCGCCGACCCGGATGCCTTTGAAAAGGCCGCCAAGGAGAATCCTTTTTATCGGCCATTGGAGTTATGTGCTCTGGATTATGCGAAGCAGGGTATTACCAGTCTGGATGAGGTGTTCCGGGTTTCCGCAACGCTTGAGGATAGCGAGCCAAGCCTTGAAGATGCCTTGGATCTCGATGCGGAACTTGAGTAAGTAAACACAACTGGGTGAACACTGAATTATGGCGAAGTTCATTTATCAAGGGCGTGACAATCAAGGTGCTGCCGTTAAGGGAGAGCTTGAGGTGGTATCGCAGACGGCCGCGTTAGGCGAACTGACGCGTCGAGGTATCACGCCGATAAAAATCGAGGAAGCCAGCGAGAAACCCGCCAGTATCGAGATCAATATTCCGCTATTCAAGAAAAAGGTAAATCTTGATGAGCTGATTATTTTCTGTCGGCAAATGTATGCGCTGACGCGTGCCGGTATTCCTATTATACGTGCGATGAAAGGTCTGGCTGACTCCACCAAATCAGAAGTGCTGAAAGAAACGCTGCTGGATGTTTCTGCGCGCCTGGAGTCCGGAGTGAATCTCGCAACCTGTATGAGCGCGCATCCTGATGTGTTTTCAGAACTGTTCATTTCGATGATTCACGTGGGTGAAAATACCGGTCAGCTTGAAGAGGCCTTCAAGCAACTCAGTGAAAATCTGGAGATGGAGCGCGATACGCGCAAGCGGGTCAAACAGGCGACCCGTTATCCCACCATGGTCATCTCGGCGATTTTTATCGCATTGTTTATCGTCAACATCTTTGTGATTCCAAAATTTGCCAGCGTATTTGCCAAGTTTGGTGCTGATTTACCGTGGCCGACACAGGTGCTAGTCGCCACATCAAACTTTTGTCTTAACTATTGGTGGCTCATTATCGGCGCGGTGATTGCGGCGATCTATGCTTTTAAAGCCTGGGTCAAAACCGACAAAGGGCATTTCGAGTGGGATCGTCGCAAGCTGAATTTTCCCATCGTGGGAGTGCTGTTCGAACAGATTGCACTGTCACGTTTTACCCGAAATTTTGCAATGATGCTGAAAGCCGGTATGCCCATTACACACGCTTTGGCGATCGCGGCAGAGGCTTCGGGTAATCGCTACATCGGTGACAAGATTGTTGGTATGAAAAACGGAATTGAGCGCGGTGATAGCTTGTTGCGCACGGCACGTGCTACCGAAATTTTTACGCCATTGGTGTTACAGATGATGGCGGTTGGCGAAGAAACCGGTGCGATCGACAGC
>JAWWBW010000249.1:0-3792 GCA_033720775.1 Oleiphilaceae bacterium
GGGGCTGATTGCGGGAGACATGCTCGCAGCGAAAAAATACCTGCAAGAAAAAAATCCACTGCCTGAAGGCGCACGCTTGGGGAAGAATGAACAGGGTGAACCGGCTTATTTTATCGAAGATCCCGACAACAAGGGGCAGTATATCGAGGTGGGCAAACCCTGATGAGTAGCTTTAATCCTTTTGCGGGAGGCGAAATAGAACGCGTTGTGCCAAGCACCGGGCCGCAGCGTGAAGTACTGGCAGCTTCCAGAGTCAGTGAAGAAGCTAATACCGCGTTCAATGAGGCGGTGGAACTGTCTTTCAAAGGGCGTCTCGATACCGATCTGCTTAAACGCAGCTTTTATTGCCTGATGCAACGTCATGATGTCTTTCGCTGCACGTTTTCACGGCGGGGCGATGAGTTGTGCCTGCAAGCGGATTTGAAACTGCGCTGGGTGTCAGAAGATTTGAGAAGTCAGCCGGAGGCGTCTCACGCATCCCACCTGCACGATTTAAAAAGAAATATCGCAATATCGCCGATGAACCTCGAAGAAGGGCCGCTGGTATTTGCCTGGCTTATCCAGTTGGCTGATGACGAAGCCGTGTTGTTGATTGCCGCGCACCATATCGTCTGCGATGGCTGGACTTTTGGCTTGATACTTGAAGAGCTTTCTAGCATTTACAACGAAGGCGGCACGGATGAGCATCTGCCTCAAGCCCCTTCTTTTGTCACCTTCTCGGAGCAGCAGGATGCGGAGCAGATCATTAATCGCGATGTGGATTTTTGGCGAGCACGCTTTGAGGTGTTGCCGCCGGTTATGGATCTGCCTCTTGATTTTTCGCGTCCCGCTCATCGGCATTTTGCGGCGAAACGCATTGATTACGTGTTTCCTGACGAGTTTACCCGGAGGCTAAAAAACGCTGCTGCAGCACATAAGTGTTCGTTAGTGAATATGGTGTTGGCGGGTTACTTTGTTTTGTTGCACCGCTTGTCGGGAAATGAAGATCTGGTGGTAGGGTTGCCCGTGGCGGGTCAGGCCGCGCTCAATCAGCTGAAGCTGGCGGGCCATTTGGTGCAACTATTACCTGTTCGTCTTCAGTTCAGTGGGGCCTCTTCGTTTTTGGATGTATTGCAACAGGTCAAGGCCGAAGTGTTGGAGGCGGGCTCACACCCCAACTTTACTTTTGGCGACTTGATCAAGAACATGCCACTTGATCGCAGCAGAGTTCCATTAATCAATACTATATTCAATATCGATCAGCCGATGCCAGACCTGTCGTTTGGCGATGCTGTTGCCTCGGTGGTGTCGGTGCCCAGAGCGGCCGAAAGTTTTGAACTATTTTTGAATGTTGTGCCGCGAGATTCTGGCCTGACCGTCGAAGCGACCTACTCAAGTGTGTTATTTGAAGCTGAAACGATCAAGGCTTGGCTGTTCGCGCTGGAAACGCTGCTTAATGCGGCGGTATCTCATCCGGAACAAAGCATTGACGCCCTGCCGATGGCCCTGTCGGAACCAGAGATTGTGCGCACCCGGAATGCGTTGCCAGAAGCTCGCGGCGCGCAGCTCCATTTGCTTGATGCGCTGGCTCGTCATGCGCAATCGCATCCCAATAAGGCAGCGGTCATTTGTGGCACGCAGTCCCTCAGCTATAGTGAATTGTGGCGGCAGGTTGAAAATCAGGCGAGCCGATTGGTGGTGGAAGGTGTGGCACCGAATGAGGTAATCGGTGTGTGCGCCTCCCGCAGTGCGGCGCTCTTGCTGAATACGCTAGCCATTTTGCGAGCCGGCGCCAGCTACTTGCCGCTCGATCCCGATTTCCCACCAGAACGACTTAAATACATTCTGCAAGATGCCGGCGTAAAGCGCGTCGTGGTTGATGCCGATGCCGCGCGCATGCTCGAGTCGGCGGGCGTCACATTGATTCCGCTAGTGGAAGAGGCCAATGATCCGATAGACGCACGGCTACCAGAGCGTGTTGACGCTATCGCCTATCAAATATATACGTCTGGCTCGACTGGCCAGCCCAAAGGCGTCGTGGTCAGCGACAAAGCCATGCATCACTTTTTGTCAGCGATGCAGCAGACTCCCGGCTTGAGCATGGACGATACCCTTCTGGCGGTTACTACGCTGTCTTTTGATATTTCGGTGTTAGAGCTGTTTTTGCCGCTGGTGTGCGGTGCACAATTGGTTATTGCACAATCGGAACAGCTCAAGGACGCAGAAGCGCTGGCTGAATTGATAGAGATGCATGATATTTCGGTGTTGCAGGCAACGCCGGCTACCTGGCGCATGTTACTGGGTAGTTCCTGGGCCGAGGATGCTCTTCGGGCACCGCGATTGAAAGCACTATGCGGCGGAGAGCCACTGTCTAGGGATCTGGTGGCCAAATTGTTACCTCGTGTTGTCTCATTGTGGAATATGTATGGCCCCACCGAAGCCACCGTATGGGCGAGCTGCAAGCAGATTAAGGCCGGTGAGGAAGTTTCCGTTGGGCAGCCGATTGCGGGCACCCGCATCCACGTCTTGGATGCGGCACTTCAGCCCTTGCCGCTTTCAACGCCGGGTGAGTTATGTATCGCCGGCGACGGGTTGGCGGAGGGGTATCACAATCGCGCCGCGCTGACGCAAGAGCGTTTTGTTATGCATCGAGAATATGGTCGCATTTACCGCACCGGCGATGTGGCGCTTTGGTCGCCCAAAGGGGAGCTGAAACACCTCGGACGTATGGATGATCAAGTCAAGGTGCGTGGTTTTCGCATCGAATTGGGCGAAATAGAAATGGCCCTGTCTCAAGCCGGTGTGGTGCAGCAGGCCGCTGCCTATTTGTGGGAGCCGGGGGCTGGAGATCAGCGCATCGTGGCGTGTTATGTGCGTGGTGATGATGCAACGGTTTCGGCTGCTGCATTGCGTAAGGCACTACGAACCCGACTACCCAATTACATGATGCCGCAGTACTTCATTGAAGTGGATGCGATCCCTCTCACTCCTAACGGAAAAGTGGATCGTCGAGCCTTGCCGCGCCCGCAAGAACAACACAATGTGTTAACTGTGCAGGGAGAGCTGTGCTCAGACAGCGAGGAGTTTTTGGCTTTATTATGGAAAAAAATTATTCAGCCGAGACATGCTGTCGGACGTGAAGATAACTTTTTTGATGCGGGCGGACATTCGCTTCTGGCCTTTGAATTTATTCGTCAGGTGGATGTTCAGCGGGGAATCAAGCTGGATTTGCGAGAAGTGATTGTGGATCGCCTGTGGCAACTGGCAGCCAAGCTGGACGAGAAACTGGTTAGCCAGGACTCTCCTGTGCCACAGTTCAAAGCCTTGAGCTCCCTCGACAAGCGAAAACCGACGAAGGAGCAGTTAAGGATAATTTCGCGCGTAAACAGCGGTGACGGTCTTTGTTTTCACCTGCCTGCGGCCTGGCGCCTTTCTGGCACGGTAGATGTTGCCGTCTTTGAACGTGCTTTCCAGCGAGTACTCGAAAGGCAGACGGCATTGAGAACGGTGTTCTCCCTAGGTGAAGACGGATTGGAGTTGAAGTGTCTTCCTGCAGATTCCGCGTTGTTTTTGAGCCACGCAGAAGTGTCTGCTCATGAGTCAGGGCACCAAGACCTCGTGGCAGGCATAACAGGCTGGGCCGAACAGCCTTTTGATCTTGAGGGGGCATTGTTTCGCGCCAAATTAATCAAATTGACAGATGGCCAGACGGTGTTTTGCGTGTGTGCCCATCAATTGGTATTTGATGGCTGGTCATTTGACTTGTTGCTGAAGGAGCTGGATGCAGCCTACAGTGCCTATCTGTCGCAACAC
>JAWWBW010000250.1:0-3760 GCA_033720775.1 Oleiphilaceae bacterium
ATACGCGCCATACGCGTCGATTGCTCGATTATTTCGGTATCGATACGCCAATGACATCCTTGCATGATCATAACGAGAAGCAAAAGTCTCAATCACTTTTGGCAAGAGTGCGAGATGAGAATTTGTCGATGGCGCTGGTGTCTGACGCGGGAACGCCTTTAATTTCTGATCCCGGTTATGTCTTGGTTGCGCAGGCGCGCGCAGAAGGGTTCAAAGTAGTTCCTGTTCCCGGCGCGTGCGCGCTGATCGCTGCACTGAGTGTGAGTGGAATTGCCAGCAATCAATTTGCCTTTGATGGTTTTTTGCCGCATAAAAAGAATGCGCGAATGTTAGTTTTAGAGGCGTTAGCGAAAGAAGCTCGCACTGTGATTTACTACGAGTCAACGCATCGAATAGTGGCGGCGGTTGCTGATTTGGCAGAGTTGTATCCAGCACGGCGATTGTGTCTTGCCCGAGAATTAACCAAACGCTTTGAGCAAATTATTACTGATAATGCCTTGGCTGTTTACGAGTGGCTGATGGCTGATGATGTGCGTCAGAAAGGCGAGTTTGTACTAATTGTCGAAGGTGTTGCCGACAAAAAGGGTGATGAGCGTGCGGCAGTCGATCCCGAGGTAGAGAAATTGCTGTTTCGCCTCCTTGAAGAGTTGCCCCCTAAACAGTCCGCAGCAATTGCTTCTGATGTGACAGGAGTGGCAAAGAAAGAGCTTTACAATTTAGCTGTTGCTCATAAATCGAAGTAGTTTTGTGAGCTCTTGACATAAAACCAAAGGAGTGATTTGCGGTTCATTTCTTCGTCGTGCAAAATGTGAACACTAATTACAAAAACTTTCGTAAGCACATGGACTCGCAACGTTTTATAGCTATAGCTGTTCTCATCTTCTCGTTCTCGGGCGCTTTGCGTGCGTTCGAGCTTCTATCAGAAGGGGCCATGGGGTCAGTATCGGCCGTTACTGCGAATTCTGCTGATGAAATTCTCAATGTCGCTGGCTCTACTGCCGCTGGTATCACCATTGATGACGATTATGAGTCGCTTCCCTTTCAGGTTGACCCGGCTCTAGCAGTGTATGAGACGGACGAAGTCTCCGAAGAATTAAATTTTGAATTGACCAGAGAGGTCGAGGCGTGGGCGCAAAGCCTTAGAGATACCAGTCAGGCTAGTGTGCAGGTGGGCGTGGTCGATAGTGTTCCTGAGTCTGGTTTTGATGACACCTCGTTTGAAATACCTGAAATAGAAATACCCGAGTTACCTTTCGAGTTCGACCCAGATGGTGAGGGCGATATCGTTATCGAGCTGGGGCGTGTTGAAAATGCCGTTAATCTCCTCGAAGCGGGTGTTGATGATGTTACCTTTGAGGTGCGTCGCGTTGTTGAACGAACGGCAATTATTGATGCCCGGCCGTTTCTTGACCAGCCTGCCATTGGTAGTGTTTACATTTTTGATTTGTCTAGTCGCAGTAACGTTGGTGTTACGCGTATTCGTGATTAGCAATTACTTCTTGCCATCAATCTTCTCTCAGGTTAATGTTTTGGCCGAGTTTGCCAGACAGTCGCTGGTCCCGTTCCGGGGCGAGAGGAAAGTCCGGGCTCCATAGAGCAGAGTGCCAGGTAACGCCTGGGGGGCGAAAGCCTACGGAAAGTGCAGCAGAGAGCAGACCGCCTAAGCCATTTTTGGCCGGTAAGGGTGAAAGGGTGCGGTAAGAGCGCACCGCGTGACTGGCAACAGTTCATGGCATGGTAAACCCCACTCGGAGCAAGACCAAATAGGAACCCTACGGTGTGGCTCGCACTGGGTTCGGGTAGGTTGCTTGAATCAGTCGGTGACGGCTGGTCTAGATGAATGACTGTCCAAGACAGAACCCGGCTTATCGGCAAACTCTCCGCTTTTTGAAGCATTCCTCATATAAGAAAAAAATCTTACTCTTAAAGTAGTTTCTAACTAAATCCGTTATCCCATTGAAAACTCACGTAAAGCTTTGCCTTTGCGTGAGTTTTTTCCTGCCTGTTTGATTCTAAGTCTTTGTGTTTTAGCGATTTTTTTGTCTTTGCCCGCTCACTGCGGAGCTTGATTTGTAATCATCTAATTCCTATAGTGGTGGAAAGTAGTAAAAAGTGGGTAATTTTGGTAATTTTCGCCCATTGAGTGGGTTTTAGGGGTTCAGATTGTTTCTTGGTAGTCACGCCATCAATATGGATGCGAAAGGTCGCATGGCGATTCCGACGAAAATTCGGGAGTCTCTTGCTGCCTATGAAAACTGCCGCATCGTCGTGACAGCGCATACCGAGGAACGTTGTTTGTTGGTATATCCCGAAAGTCAGTGGCAAGAAATACTACCCAAAATTGAGAGTTTGCCGAGCTTTAATAAGGTGGCGCGGCGCGCTCAACGTTTATTGATTGGCTATGCCACACCCTTAGAAATGGATGGCAATGGTCGGATTCTTGTGCCGCCAACATTGCGCGAATACGCGGAGCTAGAAAAGAAGCTCATGCTGGTGGGGCAAGGTAAAAAGTTTGAGTTGTGGAGCGAGCAAAAATGGCTCGATTGGCTGGATGCCAGTGAGCTTGATGATGATATCCCTGAAGAAATGCAGAGTTTGTCGCTTTAATGAGTGAGCGCAGCGGGCACGACACCGTTTTACTGGACGAAGCGGTAGTAGCGATGATTGGTCAGCCTTCCGGACGTTATGTGGACGCCACATTCGGCCGAGGAGGGCATGCGCGGAAGTTGCTGGACGGCCTGAGTAAGGATGCCAGCTTGCTGGTTATTGATAAAGATCCAGAGGCGATTAGCGTGGCACGAGCAATGGCAGCCGAGGATGAGCGTGTACATATTGCGCACGGCAGTTTTGCCGATTTGCAGCAGCATGTAGATGCATTGGGCTGGCCGAAGGTCGACGGCGTGTTGGCTGATTTAGGTGTGTCGTCTCCTCAATTGGATGATGCCAAACGAGGCTTCAGCTTTATGCATGATGGGCCGCTCGACATGCGTATGAATACCTCGCAGGGGCAGAGTGCTGCGCAGTGGCTGGCGCAGGTTGAAGAGTCTGAGCTGGCGCGAGTACTTAAAGAGTATGGAGAGGAGCGTTTTGCGCGTCGAATTGCCGCAGCGATTGTTGCTGCGCGCAACGCGCAAGCAATTGAGACCACTTTGCAGCTGGCCAAAATTGTGTCTGATGCCAATCCCTCATGGGAAAAGCATAAGCATCCGGCGACACGATCGTTTCAGGCGATACGTATTGCGGTAAACAACGAGCTTGGCGATTTGGAGGCCTTGCTTGAAAGCGCAGCGGATAAATTGGCGCAGGGTGGCCGTTTGGTCGTCATTAGCTTTCATTCCCTAGAGGATCGCATCGTTAAACGATTCATGCGAGAGCGGGCTAAGGGAAATGAGCCGCCCGCCGGAGTGCCCGTTCCAGAAAGTGCGATTCGGCGCCCTTTCAAGGTGTTTAGCAAGGCAATAAAGCCGGGTAAAGATGAAGTGGCTCGCAATGTGCGGGCGCGCAGTGCCGTGATGAGAGTCATGGAGAGAGTGGTAGATGATCAAGCTTGATATGTTGAGTGTCAGACATGGTGGTAGAGGTGCAAGTGCTCGTCCGGCGCGTGTTGCACCAGTGCCTGTGCGCACGCGTTTGATCGAGGCAGCCGGTGAGTTTGTTGAGCTTTGCCAGCAGATTTCCCTGAAAGGGGTCGTCATTACCCTCATGCTGCTAACGGTGTTGCTCATGTCTGCTATTGGCGTTGTCTACTCCTCGCATCTAA
>JAWWBW010000251.1:0-3679 GCA_033720775.1 Oleiphilaceae bacterium
AAGGCCCGTCAATCTCCATACCGCCACCTTCGTAACGGTGGTGCATGATGTCTACGGCATCGGGCGCCAACGTTGCGGCCAGGCTGGTTGTCGAGAATGCGATTAACGCCAGCAGGCTGGATGCGAAACGAGCCAATGACATGCTGGACGCTGGAAGGAAGACAAGAGACGCGAGTGCTTCGCTCCGCGAAGCAGAGCGAAAAGCCGGAACGCAGTTTATAGACGCATAAATGCGTACCGGAAGTTTCGCCCGAACCTTACTCAACACCAAGGTGCGCTCAGATCGCTGCTGGGCGCGGCAAACGGCACGCAGTGAACGAGACATACCTGCCAGGTAGGCGAGTGAACGAGTACCGTTTAACAAAGCCCAGCACGATCTGAGCGCGCCGAGAACGAAACTAATTGCAGCCACAACCACCTCCGGTCCCCCCCTCTGCCCCCCGCGCCGCCTCTCGCGCTTGATACACGTGATGCATGTAGGTGTCGGCATAGCCATGGCGGCTAAGGCTCATAATGGGGTCGGCCAGTGCATCGCGCTCGTAGGGTTTTACCCAGGGTTCAATTCCGGAGCAGGCACTGAGGCCGGCCACCAGCGCAATGGTGAGCATTCGATGTAGCTTTGGCATGACGCAAACTGCCTCTTATTCGCGAATCAGTTTTTTCACTTGTTTTTTGTAGTCTTTTTCGTAGCCGGGTTTATAGCCACGGTGCAGATAACGCATGTTACCGTTACGGTCGATCATCACCGTTGTGGGCATGGCGTCTACGCCGTATAACTGACTCACGCGGCTGTCGGTGTCGTACAGAATCGGAAAGTCCACGGGCACGGCGTCGAGAAAGCGGTTGGCATCTTCTGGGTTCTCATCTACGCTCACGGCGAGTACGGTAAAGCCGAATTTTTCATACTTTTTGAAGATGTCGTTCATGTGCGGCATTTCCTGACGACATGGGCCACACCAGGATGCCCAGAAATTGAGCATCACCACGGTGCCACGCAGGTCTTCGAGGCGAATATTCTCGCCACTTTTGCTTTTGAGTGTGAAATCAGGTGCGACGCCGCTGATGCCCTCGGCATGTGAGAACGTGGCCATTAATGCCATGAGAATAAATGCGGTGATGTGCTGTAGTGGTTTCATAATTGTGCTACCTCTCTCGATACTGTGGTGTTGCCCTGATTAGAAGAAAACGGACAAACTACCGCGAACTTCGCTGTCGTAACTGGTTTTGGTTTCGCCGGTCACATCAATGTCGTACAAGTGCTCACGCATGCTGATGTGAAAGGAAAGAAAATCATTAATAATCATTTGATAACCGCCACCGAACACAAAGGTAAAGCGGTTATCGCCCGCAAAATCTGTGGCGCCGCCACCGGCGGTGAGATAAAAGTTGGTATTCACGGTGTAATGCTGATCCACAAAGGGCACTTTAAAAAACGACTCGCCGGGCAAGATGTTGTAGCCAAAGCCCACGTCGTAATAGGTGTATTCCCGATCTTCGTCACTAAGTAGCTGTACGTTGCCGCCGAGTTTTTCGAAAGAGGTTTCGCCGGCATCTGCAAAGCCCAGATTGCCTTCAATAAAAAAGCTCTCGTTTAAGTGGTAGGCCAGTCTCGCGCCCCACACCATAGAAGATTCGAAATCTTCTATATGGATCACACCAAAGAAGGCACCGACTTCAAAATTTTCGGTATCGATGAGCGCTTCGTCTACCTGCTGTGGTCGCACATCGGGTTCGATGAGGGGCCGATCACCCTGCTCTGCCTGCGCGAGCACGGAAGCCGCCAGTGTGACCAAGGCGATTAGCCCGTTTAAAAGAAAACGCTGAGTCCAAGTTTCCATTCTGTTGCTTCTTCGTTAGATTCTCGACTGGTGAAGACCTTGTAGTCTTTCACTTCCATTCTCAAAAAATAGCGATCGCTGACGTAATAGCGCAGGCCCAGCCCCACATTCGCGGTGGAGTCGTCACGATCTTCACTTTGGGCCAATGTGGCTTTGGGCTTGATAAACATGTGACCAAAACCAAGCGTGAAAAAGGGCGACACCCGCCAGTTGGAAAAAGGCTGATGCAATAGATTGAGATTAAACATGCGAATTTCGGAGGCATTACCCAGAATCTGCGAGCCCCATAGTTCTGCCGAAATATGCTCGGTTAACCAGTAGCCCGCATAGGCCGCATTGACCGCCGTACTATCGAACTCGCCCATCATCAGACCCGATTCCCAGCGGCGGGTTTTAAAGTCATCAAAGCGGGGAGCATCGAGCTGGACCAAGCGACCGCGACCATCTTTGGCGCGCTGAATGTCGTTAACATGCACCCAGCCTTCGCGCCCCTTGTCGTCACTCACTTTGATCCAGGTGGTTTTGCGGATGTGCAGTGTAAGCCACTCGCCCCGTTCACTAGTGTGGATGACCGGGTACATGGCGCCGGGGCCCGAACGCAAGGCCACAAAAGGTTCGGCCACTTGCACCTGTGGTTGCGGCGGCTCTTCCTCTCCGTTCTGCCACCACCAGTCTGCCTGTACCATGCCACTCAAGCAGCACAGCAAAACAAGCCATGGGGCAAGCCTGTGTTTTATTCCAAACACCGTCAAAACTGTCTTCCTGTTGTGTCCCTTGCTTTCCTGCGGCGGGGGTTAATCCAGCGGCGCGAGGAAAGGATCGTTATAATATTGCCCACCCAAATCCAGCCATTCGGCAATGAGTTTGAGTTCGGCCTGGGTCAGGTAACCCTCGTGGGTTCCCCCCGATTCAAATAGCGAGAAGAAGGCATTGCTATTATTCGCTCCCGCGGTGCGCATGGTGGGCGCAACATTAACGGTTACCAGTATGGGGATCTCGTCGATAATCTGATTGCCATCGTCGTCCAGTACTGGATTACCCTCATTGTCGACGCGGGGTACTTGCTGCACTTGGCCAGAATCAACCAGACGATCTATCAATATGCCGTCTACCACTTCCTGTTCGTTATCGTTAAACAATAGCTCACGATAAGACTTAAGGTGTAATGGCTCGTCGGTCGAGGGTCCACCCGTTAAATCGAGTTGTGCATCGGGCACACGCGCGGCCCCGGCATCGTCCACATTGGTGTGGCAACTGGTACAGGTGCGATCTTCAAGCACGGTCATGCCGTCGGTATCCAATACTTCGCGATTCACATTCCATAATGGATGAATGTGATTGGGGTAATGGACCGCGATACGACACAGACTGGTCCAGGCGCTTTCACAATTGGGCGCCGAAATTGGATTCGCGGTGCTCAGATCAGCATAGGCGTAGGCAAAACTTGTGGCTTTAGGGGTCGCGGTTTCGTCGGTCCATTCGTCTTCAAACTCGATGTCGGGGGTGAGGCGACGAATACCATCAATACGCGCACGGGTTTCGGCCATGGTTTCACCAAAGTCCGGCGATAAACGCGACTCGGAATTCGGGAATTCCACCCCCGTGGTCAAGGCTCCCACGTTTGCCGGATCGGGCTCGGCATCGGGGCGACCATGAGGGACCGTGCTGTTACTGGTGTGGCACCCAATACAGGCGATGCTCTCACCCGGGCGCACCTGCAACCAGTTTTGATGGCGCTGGGTAATGCGTTTGCCATCGGCGTCGAGCACACTGATGCCAAAGGCGACGTTGGCCGGCACGGCGACTTTTACCGAACCGTCGGGTTCCACCGGTACATAGCC
>JAWWBW010000252.1:0-3634 GCA_033720775.1 Oleiphilaceae bacterium
AGCTCCAGCAGGCGGCTAATCGAGCTAGGCGCATCATTGGTATGCAAAGTGGAAAGCACGAGGTGCCCGGTCAAGGCAGCCTGAATGGCCATTTCGGCGGTTTCGAGGTCGCGAATCTCACCGATCATCAGAATGTCGGGGTCCTGCCGCAATAGCGCGCGCACGCCTTCGGCAAACCCTAAATCAATACCCGATTGCACCTGCATCTGATTGAACGCGGGCTCGACCATTTCGATAGGATCTTCAATGGTGCTCACGTTAACTTCGGGCGTCGCCAGTTCTTTGAGCGTGGAATACAAGGTGGTGGTTTTGCCCGAACCTGTGGGCCCAGTCACTAAAATGATACCGTGGGGCTGACTCGTCATGCCGTGCCAGCGTTTCAGATCTTCCGCTGAAAAGCCCAGATCCTCAAACGACGATTGCAGCACGTCGGGGTCGAATACCCGCATCACCAATTTTTCGCCAAAGGCGGTGGGCAGGGTAGACAGCCGCAATTCAATTTCGCGTTGTTGGTTGTTACGCGTCTTGATGCGTCCATCCTGAGGCTTGCGCTTTTCGGCAACATTCAAACGCCCCAGAATTTTGAGCCGGCTGGTTACAGCAATGCCCACTTTAGCGGGGAACTCATAAACATTATGCAGCACGCCATCGATGCGAAAACGCATTTGCGCGATCTCGCGACGAGGTTCAATGTGAATGTCGCTGGCACGTTGCTCAAAGGCGTACTGCAACAGCCAATCTACGATGTTGATGATGTGTTGGTCGTTAGCATCGGGGTTGGACTTGTTGCCCAGCTCCAGCATTTGTTCAAAATTCTGGCTGTAGTTATTGCCGGTATTGGCACCCGCTTTGTTCACCGAGTGCGCTAGTTCGTAGAACTCCACCGTAAAGCGACGAATATCGGCGGGGTTGGCCAGCACGCGCCGAATGTCTTTTTTAAGTACGTGCTTCAGGTCTTGTTCCCAGGAGTTGGCAAAGGGCTGGGCGCTCGCGATCACGACTTCATCGGGCTTTACCTCAACTGCCAGAATTTCGTGACGTTGGGCAAAGGCAAAAGACATGACGGCCGAGATTTTGGTGGAATCAATTTTGAGGGGGTCGATACTGAACAGCGCCTGCCCGGACCAGTCACTGAGCCATTGCAGCAGACGCTCCAGACTTAATGGCTCGTCATCGGGTGTTTTTACACCGGCATCGGCAATGTTCTCGAGGGGATGCTGTTTGGCCTGTTTTTGCCCTTTGGGAGTGGTCAGTATTTTTTCGGCGTCACTGGCGCTAATTAAGGAATCGGCCTGTAACTGCAACAAAAAGTCGCGCAAATTCAGTAAGCGATTCGGCACGGCACTGCCTTTCATGAACACTCCCTTTGTCGACCAGCTGACTCGAGAAAGTCGCTGGCAACGCTTATTCTTGTGTTAGAGACTTTTGCCCAGAGCCCGCTGCCACTTCACGTAGAGCATGGCAGAGCAGAACATCACAACGGTTAAAAGTGTGATTAGCAAGTCTAGCCCAGCCCCCGCCGACAAGAAAGATTCCACCACGGCTTGCGTAAAATAAAACAAAACAATAAAGCACAGCCAAATGTAAGCGCGCAGGGTGCCAGAGATGATGCCGGGTAGAACGATTAACAACGGCAGCAGCTTGATAGAGAGAATAAGCACGCTGGAGCTGCCTTCGGGAATTGTACCGGGCAAGCTGGTAATCACCATTAGCAGCAGCAAGAGTGCGTAGCTAAACCAGGTGATTTGCTGGGCACCTAAACTGCGTCTGGTGAGCGAGGCACGTTGTGTCATAGTCGGTTTACCTTAGTTGAGAAGTTTGAGAGCCGCTTCTGCCAGGCGCTTGCCCTGAATCTGGCACAGCTCGGTTTCGTGTTCGCTGAGTGTGCTGTCACCCTCTGGGGCGAAATGGCTGACGCCGTAGGGGGTGCCGCCGGTGCGTGTGGCGTTGAGAGCATCCGCAGAATAGGGCAGACCACAAATCAGCATGCCGTGATGCAGCAGTGGCGTCATCATCGACAGTAGCGTGGATTCTTGCCCGCCATGCAAACTGGCGCTGGATGTGAATACACAAGCTGGTTTTCCGATGAGTGCGCCCGACATCCACAAGCCACTGGTGCCGTCGAGAAAATACTTCATGGGGGCGGCCATATTGCCAAAGCGCGTGGGCGACCCCAGTGCGAGCCCGGCGCAATTGGCCAGGTCGTCTTCCGTGCAATAAACCGCTCCCTCGCTGGGTACCGCCGGTTCACTGGCTTCGGTGTTGGGTGATACCGCCGGTACCGTGCGCACCCGCGCCTCAAGCCCTGCCTGCTCCACGCCGCGTGCAATCTGCATGGCCAGATGGCGGGTTGAACCTTGGCGCGAGTAGTAAAGCACCAGTATGTAAGGTGTCGCGCTCATGCCAATCTCCAGAGGTAAAAGTGGTTAAAGCAAACAATATGGATGGTACGCGCAGACGGCGCGTACGGTTTTGTTTTAATCGAGCAGTGCCAGCGCGTTTTCGGGAGGACGACCCAGCACAGCGCGGTCGCCTTTGACGACAATCGGGCGCTCGATCAGCTTGGGAAATTTGACCATGGCTTCGATCAATGCGTCGTCACTCAGCTCGGGATTTTTCAGGTTGTTGTCTTTGTAATCCTGCTCGCCTTTGCGCAGCAGCTCGCGTGCGCTAATGCCCAGCTTTTGCAACAGCCCCTTGAGCGTGTCGGCATCGGGGGTGTTCTCAAGATACAAAACGATCTCGGGTGTGATGCCTTTTTCTTCAATCAGCGCCAGGGTCTGGCGGGATTTGGAGCAGCGAGGGTTGTGGTAAATTTGAATGTCTGTCATGGTGCGCGCTTTCCTAACTTACACAGGCCGAACTGCCGAGGCAGTTGTGAAACGGCCGCTAGTCTAACAGGAGTTGACCGTGCGTTTAAGCCGTTTCATTGCTTTGGTTTTAACTTGCTCCGTGCTGCTCGCAGGCTGCAGCGAGTCGCCACAATGGCGGCTCAATAGTGGCGAAGCGCAGTCACTCAAAGACGTAAACGGGCAGTGGTTGCTATTCAACTACTGGGCCGAATGGTGTGCTCCCTGCATCAAGGAAATTCCCGAGCTGAATGAGTTGGATGAAGCCCACGATATCACGGTATATGGTTATAACTTTGATCGCCTGCAAGGCGACAAGTTGACTGAGCAGGCAAGCAAATTGGGCATTGCGTTTGCTCTGATGCGCGACGAACCGGCACCGATTTTTGGCCAAGCCACACCCAAGGGTTTACCCGCAACACTGGTGGTTACCCCGCAAGGTGAAGTGCAGGAGTGGCTCATCGGCCCGCAGACGGTTGAGAGTGTGCGGGCGGTATTGCAGTGATTTAAGGGAGGAGATGCTAGAAGGAAAATGTAAAAAACTCTTCGCCTTTGCCTTGGTCGGGTATTTCAGAGCCGTTGATTGGTCAGGCATCTAGAGTCTAACGCACGATTAGCGAAGGGGAGCACTGGCGTCTTAGTCTCGACTGAGATGTTGGCTTTTGAAAGAGTAGGTCGGTATTCAATCCGACGCGAGGTAGGCCAAGGTTTTGGGGGGAGCCTGTTGGAATAAATTCAAACCTACAGTCCCAATGCCTTGACAGAAAGGAACCTTCTAACAAAAT
>JAWWBW010000253.1:0-3627 GCA_033720775.1 Oleiphilaceae bacterium
CCAATTTTAGCGCCACCACTAATGTGATCACTTGTCGCTGCGAGCCAGTTTTCGAACAGGCGGAGTCGTTGTTGGTTGGCGATTGCTTCGTTCAGTTCTTGCGTGAGTCGTGTGACATCGGCTTGGGCTTGTGTGCTGTCGAGGGTAATGAGCGGTTCGCCTGCAATGACCTTTTGCCCTTCTTTAACGTGAATCGCCTGCACGGTAGCCGCTTCGAGGGGCTGAATGTATTTAACGCGTTCGTTGGGAATCACTTTGCCTTGGGCGACGGCCACGATGTCGATATGCCCCAAACACGCCCAGGCCACAGCAAGGCTGAATAGCAGCACGATAGCCCAGATAATGGCGCGCCCCGCTTTAGATGCGGGCGTGGCTTCAACCTCGATGGCGGCGGGCAGGAAGGAGAGCAAATCGCTGTCGTTAGCGGCGGCTGTCTGTTTGGAGGACTGATCTAACTCTGTCCCCTTGGCGTTGGCAAGATTCAGCATGGTGCATCCCCCTGTTTGCGCGAGGGCTTCACCGTTACGGAATACGGGCTTTGCGCTGCGTTCTTCACCTCGCGTATAGCCGGGATATGATTTTGATGACTGTGCAGTTTGGCGTAGTAACCATTCTGTGCGATCAGCGCATCGTGGGTGCCACTTTCAACAATGCGGCCCTTATCCATCACGATAATGCGATCGGCCATGCGTACCGTCGACAGACGATGGGCAATAATAAACACAGTGCGTTGCTGGCAGATGTGCCGCATGTTGTCTTGAATCATGCGTTCGGATTCGTAGTCGAGGGCACTGGTGGCTTCGTCAAAAATCAGAATACGCGGATTAGTGATGAGCGCCCGGGCGATGGCAATGCGTTGCTTTTGCCCGCCGGAGAGCGAAGCCCCCTGCTCGCCCACAATGGTGTCGTAGCCTTCGGGCAATTCCAGAATAAAATCGTGCGCACCGGCCAGTTTGGCTGCTTGCATAACCGCCTCAATGGAGTGGGCCGGATCACTCAGGGCGATATTGTCTTTCACACTTCGATTGAACAGCACGTTTTCTTGCAGCACCACGCCAATCTGCCGACGCAGCCACGCGGTATCGACCTGTGCCAGATCCACACCATCAACTAATACCCTGCCGCTTTCGGGTACATACAGCCGTTGTACCAACTTGGTCAGCGTGCTCTTGCCGGAACCGGAGCGCCCAACAATGCCAATCACTTCGCCGGCTTTTACATTGAGCGACAAGTCCTTGAGGATTTCGGGGCGGTCGGGCTGATAACGAAAGGTGACATGGTTAAACTGCACCTGCCCTTTGATGTTGGGCAGCGATGTGCGATTAGGGTTATGACCCGGCTCGGTGGGGGTGTTTAGAATATCCCCCAAGCGTTGCAACGAAATGCCCGCCTGCTGAAAGTCTTGCCAGAGCTGCACCAGTTTAAGAATGGGCGCACTTACCCGCCCGGAAATCATATTGAAGGCAATAAGCTGACCCACACTCATGCTACCGGCAATCACCAGACTCGCGCCCACCCACAGAATGAGGACGGTGACGACCTTGCTGATCAGCCCCGCCGTTTGGCTGGCAATATTGCCAAGATTGGTGGCTTTGAACGAGGCCGACACATAGGCAGCGAGCTGTTCTTCCCAACGCTGCTGAATTTGCGGCTCCACTGCCATGGATTTGAGGGTTTCGGCACCCGACACCGACTCCACCAGAAAGGCCTGATTCTCGGCACCGCGCTGAAACTTCTCATTGAGGCGCTTGCGCAGAATGGGCGTGATCACTACAGAGAGCAACACATACAGCGGAATGGAACCCAGTACGATCCAGGTAAGTGTGGGGCTGTAAAAATACAGCACAGCGAAAAAGATAAAGGTGAAGCCCAGATCAATCACCAGCGTGAGTGCCGAGCTGGTAATAAACTCGCGAATGGTATCGAGCTCGCGCACGCGCGCGACGGTATTACCCACTTGTCGTGCATGGAAAAACGCAATGGGCAAGTGCATGAGATGATGAAACAGGCGCGCGCCCAAGGTTACATCTACGCGGTTGGTGGTGTGGCTGAAAACGTAGTTGCGCAAGCCGTTGAGCAGCACATCAAATAGGGAGATGGCCAGCAAACCAAAGCAAAGTACATCAAGTGTGGTGAGGCCTTGATGCACCAGCACCTTGTCGATCACCACCTGAAAAAATAGGGGTGTGATCAGGGCAAAGAGTTGAATAAAAAATGAGGCGACCAGCACTTGCCCCAGGATTTTTTTGTATTTGAGAATGGCGGGAACGAACCAGGAGATATCGAATTTGCCTTGCGCACCGGGCAAGCGGGAGCGCCGGGCAACAAGTATTAATTCACCACTCCAGAGCGCCTCAAAGTCGGCTTCGCTTAGTACTTGTGGCGACGTTTCGCCCGGCCGGTGCAGCAACACGCGGCGCTCGGCGTTGCTTGGGTCTTCATTGAGTATTTTGGCCAGCACACAGTAGCTACCATCGGCCATGCGAGCAAGGGCCGGCAGCACCTTCTGATCAAGTTTTGACAATGCACAGTGCTTAGCGCGGGCACTTAGTTTTAGGTAGCGGGCTGCGCGCACAAGTTGTGCGGCATCACAGTGTGTGCTGTTTTGGTGAGAAAACTGGTGCGCAATCTGTTGCGGGTCGGCTGCCACGTGGTGAAAACGGGCCACCATGGCCAAAGCCATAAAGCCGGAGTGCAACGCTCCGGTCGCGTGTGTGTGTTGCATGATTCATCCTTGATCAGCAAAATCGTCCTTGAGCGTCTCTTGTAACATATTGATCACAAACAGCAACGGCAGTCGCTGCACGCAACCCTGTTTTTGCGAGGCATGCCGCACTTTACGCACGTCGATTGGCGCTGTCCGCGCGTGCTGATTAGACCTGGGATTTAGGAAAGCCTCGCCAACTTATCTATAATACGGCGTTCTCATTTATCGAAACGGATTGGACCACCACCCTATGAACAAAATCTACATTAGCGCCCAGCAGTTGTTGGAAGACTCGTTTAATTTGGCGCTACAGGTGTATGAAAGCGGCTATCGCCCCAACTACATTGTGGGAGTGTGGCGCGGAGGAGCGCCGGTGGGTATTGCCGTTCAGGAATTACTGCATGTACTGGGCGTGGATTCGGATCACATTGCCATTCGAACGTCTTCATACGTCGGCATTGGTGAACGCGGTAAGCGGGTGCGCGTGCATGGCCTGAATTATTTGATTAAGCGCGTGGAGAGCGAAGATTCCATGCTGATTGTGGATGACGTGCACGATTCAGGGCTGAGTATTGATGAAACGATTAAAGCACTGAAACGCGCCTGCAAAAAGAACACACCCGAGATCCGCGTGGCCACGCCCTACTACAAACCCGGCAACAACAAGACGGATCGTGTGCCCGATTACTACATTCACTCCACTAACGAGTGGCTGGTATTTCCACACGAGCTGGACGGTCTCACCAACGAAGAGATTCGCGCCAACCGCCCCGAGCTGGCGGGTATTGCCGACCGCATTGAAGCCCTTGGCAAAAAGCTCGGTAAATAAAAAAATCGGGGTCAGAGAAAAAAAATGAAAAATCGGGGTCAGTGTAACATTTTAAAAAAATGTTACTCTGCCCCCGATTTTTACAAGAAGG
>JAWWBW010000254.1:0-3608 GCA_033720775.1 Oleiphilaceae bacterium
AGCTGTTCGGCACCGCCCTGATCCAACACAGTACGAGAATCAATTTTGGACGACACCTGAAACGAAATTCGAGTGGGTACGTTGGCTTTGATCAGACCGGTAATGACATCGACCGATGGCCGCTGCGTGGCAAGAATCAGGTGTATACCTGCCGCCCGGGCTTTTTGAGCGATACGCGCAATCAACTCTTCGACTTTTTTACCGACGATCATCATCATGTCGGCAAACTCGTCAATCACCACAACGATGAAAGGCAAGGTTCCCAACTCGGGCCGATCCTGTTCTTCGTTCAATAAGTGCTCGTTAGGTTGCCACAAAGGATCGAGTAATGGCTCTCCCGCAGCCTGCGCTTCTTTGACTTTGCGGTTGTAGCCGGCAATATTCCTGACCCCCAGCGACGCCATTAACTTGTAACGGCGCTCCATTTCTGCCACACACCAGCGTAAGGCATTGGCGGCTTCCTTCATATCGGTGACAACCGGCGTGAGCAGATGTGGAATGCCATCGTAGATCGACAGCTCCAACATTTTGGGGTCGACCATGATAAAGCGCACTTCTTCGGGGGTCGCCTTGAACAGCATACTCAGGATCATACTGTTGACACCGACCGACTTACCGGAACCGGTCGTACCCGCGACCAGCAGGTGGGGCATTTTTGCCAGGTTCACAACGACCGGATCGCCGGCAATATCATTACCGAGGCCTAAAGTCAGTGGCGATTCGGCGTCGTCATAATCCTTGGAGCGCATCACTTCGCTAAAACGCACAATCTCGCGGTGCTCGTTGGGAATTTCAATCCCCACCACGGATTTACCGGGAATCACCTCCACCACACGCACACTCAATACCGCCAGGGAGCGGGCCAGATCTTTGGCAAGATTTGAAATCTTACTGACCTTCACACCCGGAGCGGGCTGTATTTCAAAACGCGTAATGACCGGGCCGGGGTTTACCTCTACGACTTCGGCAGACACACCAAAATCGGCCAGCTTTTCTTCAAGCAGGCGCGACATGTGCTGCAACATCTCTTTGGAGAACCCCTTCTTCTTGCAATTGTCGGGCGGGTCGAGCAATGAGATCGAAGGCAATGGTCCTTCAGACGCAATAAACAGGTTGCCCTGTTTTTCGTCTTCAGCGCGCGAACTTTGTTTGCTTTTCTTCTTAAACGGCGAAATCTTAATTTGTTTTTGAGCTTCGGCCTCAGCGTGTTCAGCCGTTGACTCTTTTGATTGGGCCTTTGGTTTGGCCTTGGCTTGCACCGGCGCTTCGACAACGGGCTCCTGCCGCTCTACCTCAACATCTTTTACGCTGCGCTCTTCGCCGGCAACCTTATGTTTGAGCTTGTCCCAAACACCTTTGATTTTGCCACCTTCGTCGTGTTCGATTTCGACGACTTCGGCACTGCGCTGATTGATCGTTACCGGCTTACGCTTGGGCGCGTGTTCGGCGCGCTCGCGGTCCAACGCGCGCTTGTCCTGATACCGGTCCCATAAAAAGTAAGCCTGCTTCGAAAGCCAACGATAGAGGCGTAAAGTCAGCGCACCAGTGCGATCCATCAGTCCCAGCCAGGAAATACCGGTAAAGACCGTCAGCCCAAACAACAGCATGGACACGAGCAATAACGTGCTGCCAAGCAAATTGAAGGTGCGCAACATTACCTGCGACAACTCAAGCCCTATGATACCGCCGGATATCGTATCGAGACCCGCCACGGAGTAAATCGCCAGCAGACCAGTGGCTCCAAGCACAGTAAGCACAAAACCGACAACGCGCACGCTAAACATGGGCCAGTGAAAGGCGCCTAACTGCTGACGATGTCTGAAAATCAATGCGGCGCGATAGCCGATAAGCAAGGGAAAGAGATAAGCCACATAGCCAAAGAAATACAGCAAAACATCGGCAAACCAGGCCCCTGCCCTACCACCATAGTTTTGCGGAATCGTGTTGGAACCGGTGCTGGTCCAGCCCGGGTCACTCGGAGAATGCGAGATCAAGGCCATGAACAGAAACAGGCAGGCGGCCACAGTGAGAATCAGGGCCCCTTCTCGAGCCCCATGACTCACATAGGCTTTAAAATGCTGCTGCTCGTTTTTTGGAGTACTGTTGCGATTTAATGCAGGGATGATATTCACTTCTTTTCGTCCCGATGGCTAGCGCACGACCTTGGCCGAAGCAATACGACAATCGATTGGAGAGCCTGGCGACCCGGCATTTTATTGACTAAGCGGTCAGCAGCCCCAAAACATCCTTATAAGTATAGAAAAGTTTTAAGAAATGTCTGCAATTATTTGAAAATAAAGAGAGTAAGTGCCTAAAGAGCCACGCTCGAACAAGCGAGAAATGTAGATATAGCCTGCTTTTCAGCACACATTACGAGACAATAGGTGCGGCGAGCGTTAAACGCCCGCCGCCTTAAGGCCTTTTTCGAGGTCCTGAACGATGTCTTCGACGGCTTCGAGCCCTACCGACACACGAATCAGGTTTTCAGTGATGCCACTTTCTAGCTTGTCTTCATCACTCAATCGGCCGTGCGTAGTGGTCGCCGGATGAGTAATGGTCGACTTGGTATCCCCCAAGTTTGCTGTAATCGACAGCAGCTCCGTGCCATTGATCAGGCGCCAAGCCGCGGCACGATCGCCTTTAATACGAAATGACAACACACCACTCCCCCCAGACTGCTGTCGCTGCGCAAGCTCAAAGCCAGGGTGATCGGTCAATCCGGTATAAAACACCTGCTCTATACCATTTTGATCATCCAGCCAGTTTGCCAGCATTAGTGCCGACTCGGAGTGCGCGCGCATTCGTACCGCCAGCGTTTCGAGGCCTTTGGTAAAGATCCAGGCATTGAATGGGCTCATCGCTGGCCCCGCTGAGCGCATAAATCCGTGCACTTCTTCCATCGTGGCATGATCACCAACAACCACGCCACCCAATGCCCTACCCTGTCCATCAAGATATTTGGTAGCCGAGTGCACGACGATGTCGGCACCATATTCAAACGGACGCTGCAACACGGGTGTGCAAAAGCAGTTATCAACCACCAGCAAACAGCCATCAGGATGCTTACCCTGCTTGGCGAGCCTGGCCATTTGTCGAATGTCCACCACCTCGCATAAGGGGTTCGAAGGTGTCTCGAGAAACAGCAGGCGGGTATTATCGCGCAGCTCGCGCTCCCAGGCCGAATAATCCGTCAGGTCCACAAAACTGACCTGCACGCCAAACTTTTGCAGATATTTATCGAGCAGGACTCGCGTTGTACCGAATACGCTGCGTGAACACAGGATATGATCGCCCTGCTGACACAAGGCGATAAATGTCGACATAATGGCAGCCATGCCTGAGGCTGCGGCCACCGCTCGTTCGCCACCCTCCATTGCGGCAATACGCTGCTCAAACCCGCTCACCGAGGGGTTGGTAAAGCGCGCATAAATATTGCCCGGCTCATCACCAGCAAAGCGCGCAGCCGCTTCTTCTGCCGAATTGAATACAAAGCTCGACGTGGTATAAATCGCCTCACTATGCTCAAGGTGATGACTACGCTGCTGACCCGCGCGTACCGCGAGCGTTTCGAGCCTGGCATTGTCTAGATTGGGCTCGGGAATCGTGCC
>JAWWBW010000255.1:0-3604 GCA_033720775.1 Oleiphilaceae bacterium
AAGCGCGCACGAATATTGGCTTGTTCTGAGGGCAACGAGGCGGTGGCAATATGGATATCGTTGTTCGTCGATTGTGGCGTCAGCCGGACGTTGTTTAACGTCCTTCCTATTATTGTCGTCTCGTTGCCACCGGCCTTACTGATCAAAGTGACGGCGTAAGTGCCGTCGGTGTAAGCTTTTGCCAAGCCTACTTCAGACCGGGTGGTGAACAGCTGGTATGAATCGATGGTCTCATGGGAGAGATTCTTAATTGTCTGTGCGGTGCCGTTTGCTGCAATCACGATGATCAGAGGGCCGTCACCGATCACCCAGGAGCCGTCTGACTGAGGTCTTGTTTCGCCCTCATAAATGGATTCATTCATGAAGGTGTAAACCGGATTCGAGAGCCCGTTCACACGTTCGGTGCTTCGATCGTCGTCAAATACATCATCCATTGTCCACTTAACGATGGCATTGCCATAGCGAAGGCCAATCTCGTTATTGGCGAGATACATAAAATTCGCCTGTCGGGTCTCTGGTGTGAATGTGCTGTCAGGGAAGGCGCCGCGACTTTGTTGTTCTGATTGGGCTGCAAAGGTGCTGTCAGTCAGTTGCCATATTCGACGCGTAATAGAGTAGTCGATATCGGATACGTAAAAAGACCAGGTGAGTGTATCGGGGTTAAAGCCGAGATAGCCAACACGATCTTTAGCGATATCAACGACCGGAACGCGTGCATACATGAGCGCACGATCAACCGGGAGTCGACGCCCGCGTAATTCCGAGAAACGCTTGGTCACGATACGTGTTGCCGTCGGGTCATCTTCGTTATCGGCTGATTCCTCTACGCGTATGGCGTACTCCCGGTCGTCATCTTCTACGAATTCAACACGGTAATGGGCAAAATCCTCAACAGTTGTACTGCTGCAGTCAGTATAGGAGATGCGCACATAGGCGGCTTCCATATCGACAAATACAATGCGGTCATCGTTAAAGTTATCTTCGTCCACGCTCACTACGGGCTGTATATCGCAGATGCTGCCGGGTCGGCTCACTTTCTCGCTGCGAAAATCAAACAGGGTGTGAGAGTGCTGCGTTTCGAGCTCGTAGGCATAAAGTACATCATTCTCTGCATACACGGCATACTCAGGTGTGGCGCTGCGGCGCAGATACGATATCGTGTCGGATATTGATGCATCCCGTGACTGGTCGGTATCCAGAATGATCATGAGCCCGGATGCTGGTCTGAGCAATTCCTGAGTCGAATATTCACCGTCGGGGCTTTCGAAAAATCCAAACAGGGCGCCGTCGGTAATGAAGGAAAACTCGACAGGCTGAATCAGTGGTGGTGGCGTGAACGTGCCTTTTGTGCCGCTGTCGCTACAGGCGACAGTCAGTAAGAGGACTGCCAAGCCTGCGAGTCTTTTGAGGCTTGGGCGCAGAATAGAACAGGACATGCCGAATGCGGTCGCCATTAAAACTCAGCCTGTACCGTGGTCGTGATAGTAGTAATCTGGCGCAATGAATCCTCATCTTCAGGTTCGAAGACGTAGTTGAAAAAGTCGCCATTTGCATCGCTGGTGGAGAGCAGGGCATATTCATCATTCAGTACGCTCGCTGCAGCAATCTGGGAAACGTCACTGTTCAACATTCCATATGTAAATTTAACCAGGTTACCGTTTTCGATAATGCGTGCATGTCCGTCTACCTCTTCGGGGTCAAAGCGAAAGAGTGTTGGGGTGATCAGGGCATCTTCTATCGGGGTGGCGGCGGAGGTGAGGATGTAGAAATCCTTATTGCCCAGTCCTTCTCTGGCATCATTTGCCGCGACTATCAGGCTGTCACTAAAGGTGGTGGGTAGTAATGAAGCGTCAATTTCGATGACGGTAAAGGTGTGGTTAAGGCTGGCGTAGCTATTAATGTAGGTACGATTATTATCATTGAAAATGCTGACGCGCTGAGCGCGCAAGATGCTAGCGCTTTCGGTACCGCCGTCCAGATCAATATGGCTGACAATCTGTTCACTGTCGGTTGTCTTTAATAAAAACAGCACTGCATCGCTACTGCGAAGAAAGCCGTCAACATCGGTCACTCCGATCGGTTGGGCAATCCCTAAATCATCAAATTTGTTGCTTTCGCTGTTATAGGTGTAGACATCAAACTGATCGATGACCACCATGTTGCGTGTGCCTTGAATAATGTCGTGTTCTAGGGCGTCGCCGCTGCTCAAGGTGAGAGAAGGCGCAGCCGATAGCAAGGCGCGTATGTCGCTGGAGGCGGGCAGCGTTGGTACTCTGTTATTGAGTTCTTCTACTACTCCGGTTTCAAATACATCTCTCACGGAAATAACAAAGATTTCGTTGTCGGCCTTTATAATCACCTGATCACGCGAGCCTTGAACAATTTCTGCGTTGGTAGCGGGCGTGTTAAAAAATGTACTCCACAGGGGATCAAAGTTGGCATCAAAGAATATCAGGCTGTTGGCCATGTGGTCGTAGCCCCAGAAACCTGAGTCTTCATCGGCTTCAAAGCTTTGACCGACGCCGTAATTGACGATCAGGCCGCCGTTTAGATAGGCATAGTTCGCTTCTGTGATGGTGTAGGACTGGCTACCATCGAACGCAAATTCGACTTTGTACACGCTGTTTGCGTTGTCGCTACATGCTCCCTCTGCATTAGTTTCGACAAAGAATGCCTCTTGATGCTCGACGATGGGTACAACCCGCTCAGGATCGTCGACGGTTTTTTTATCCACTTTTGGCATGGGATGAATTGCGCAGATGTCGCCTTCTGTTGCGATCAGCGGTTTGGGCAAGTTCGAGGCGTTCTTGTCGTAATTTATCAAATGCACGTTTTTTTCAAACGCGAGCAGGGCGTATTCGTAACCTTGTCTATCGGTGTCAGTGTCGAGAGGGACTAGCTGCCCTTCACCTTTGTCGAAGCGGGCAAGCACGGTAGGCGCGTTGGCATTGCTGCGTAAAGAATATAAAACGTTGTTAGGCTCGGTATTGTCGTCAGGTGCAAACACGGCCGCGAAAATATCGAGCGTGTTATAGTTTTTGCCGCTTGACGGGCGGGGGTCATCGTCGGAAGTGCAAGCGCCTAAGGTTAAAGCGGAACACAGTGTGATGAGCGCGAAGATCCTGGACTCTGGCGGTCTCATGGTTGTTAACTTCCTGAAAACAATCCTGTTTGATGGATGCCCGAGTATAACGATCTTGCATTTTGAAAAAAAATCTAACAAAAGTGATTGCGATAGGGGTCACACAATTAGCGTGCAAGGGCAGCACTTGGTCCTCGCCTGAGCGACATTAAAAAGCTTTCGGCATCCTGTTTGCCCTGTTCGAAGGTCGCTTGTACCCCATTCGGATTAGTGTAGTCCCAGCTGGAAACGGGTACAGGTCGCGAGGGTTGTACATAGGTGCGCTGCGGTACTTTCGGCAGCTTTTTATAGGGACGACTCAATAGGACTAAGGTTTCTCCGGGGGAATCTTGTACGCCATGTATGGGAACATTGTCCACCATGCCGCCATCCAATACCGGCTTGTTGGCGCGATACATGAGCGGGGTGAATGGTGGTGTGCACGAGGAGCTGATGAGTGCGTCACATAGCTCCGGTACTGAG
>JAWWBW010000256.1:0-3602 GCA_033720775.1 Oleiphilaceae bacterium
GAGAAACTCTGCCTCGGTCATCTCACTGCATTGGTAACTTAGATAGGACGACACATTTTCAATCAGAATCGAGCGCCCCAGATACTCCTGTACATACTGAATGCGGGGCACAATATGATTGATCGCCTCTCGTGTATAGGGCAGTGGGAAAAGATCATTTCCAAAACGACCTTGATGCTGGTTCCAGCACAGGTGATCAGAAATAAAAGCAGGTGCGATGCGCGCAATGAGCGATTTTAAGGCCTGCAGGTAATCTTCACACAATGGGGCCGTGCCTCCGAGTGACATGCCAACACCATGCAAGGTAACAGGGTAGTGTTTTCGAATCTGGTCCAGCATTGCCAAAGGACGGCCGCCGGGGTTGAGATAATTATCGGTGAGCGCTTCAAACCAGGGAACTTGCGGCAACGTTTCAAGCACTTCGCTGTAATGTGCGCTACGTATGCCGATGCCTGCACCGCTTAATTCCGGGGAATGAATGGGCGGTACAGACATCATCGTACAACGGTCTCTGATTATTTAACCTTGCCGTTAACGATTTTCTTACAGGTGCCTTCAGGCACATACACCCACTCTTCGGGGTCGCCATCTTTTGAGGCCTGGCCAGCGCAACTATGCTTACTGGTGCCACAATCATTCATGCCAGCCTTGGCGATGCCCATGCATTTTTCAAAACCTGGCTTGCCTGCCATCGCATCGGTAGAAGCTGCCATCACGCCTACGGCGATCATACTGGCGAGTGCACTTTTGCTGAGAGAGGGTGTTTTGTTCATAACGTATTTCCTTCAGTTCAATATTAGAATATGTCAGATAGTGCTACCTGAACCGCTCTTAAAGACTAAAGCAGTTTCTAAAAGTTCACTGCATAACGATTTATTAATGTTCGCGCGCCAAACGGGCAATGCCGCCCAGGAACAGATTGCCCAGAAACTCTGCCTTGCTTTCCGGCGTCATGGACGTGTCCTGATCTTCCATTGAAAACACCTCAAGGCCCGCACCAATCATGGCAGAGGTCATTAGTCGCACATGAAACGGTGGCAACAGTCCTTGCTCAATGGCGAGCGTCATATCTTTTTCAAGATCCGAAATGATTCCATCTATATCGCCACCGCCAAAAACGAAGCGTCTGAAAGCATGCGTATTTTTTGCAATCAACTGATTCATGCCTGGGTTGGCTTGCAGCAATTCGCCATAAGCCAGGAAAGCCCCCGCAACAAACTCCTCAATCGACGTCGCAGAATGGCGCGCATCGTTTAGCGCCTGCCGCGCCTCGGTGAGTAGATCGCTGACGAGTTCGGCAAATACCGAATCCTTGTCGCCATAGTAGTTATAAAAGGTTCCCACACTGAGTCCACTGGTTTTTACGATGTCAGTGATGGTCGAAGCATCGTAGCCAATGCTTGAAAAAACCGTCAGCGCGGCACGCAATATCTGCCGCCGGTTAGCTATTTTGTTACGTTCGCGCCTGCCTAGGCTGCGTGCTAGTGCCATGTTATTGTCCTTGCCTATCCTTGTTCGAGCCGAGTCACATAGTAAAACAAGGGCTCGCCTATCTCCACGCAAAGTTACCGCGCTTCAAGTGCGGTTCACAAGATCACCGCAAGGCCCTTGACAGTCTCATGCTTGATTTAACGAAACATAAACTTGAGAATAGCTTCAACTTTTATAGGAGACGCTATGGCCCCCTTGTTTTTTATTCATGGCATGTTGAGCAGCGCCCGCATTTGGGATGACTTTCGCGATTATTTCCAGGGCTTGGGTTATCGCTGCCATGCACCGTCCTTGCCGCAACATTTCACCGCCAATCAGGCTTCAGACGTAGCTGGGCTCAGCCTCAAAGATTATCGCCATAGCCTGGAGTCGGCCTATCGTCAGCTCGATGAAGCGCCGGTACTCATCGGGCACTCTATGGGAGCCCTCCTGGCGCAACAACTTGCCAGCCAAAAACGCCCTAAAGCCATGATTCTACTTGCTCCAGCCCCGTCTGCCGGGGTCACGCTGTTTCATCAGGACGCCTGCCGCACCCTGCTCAAACCCTTATCGACACCGATGTATTGGCGTAAAGGCTTCAAGCCGAGCCTCAGTGCCGCCAGTTTTGGCTTGTTTAACGGTATTCCTCAGGAGCAACACGCCCATCTCTACGACCAGCTGTGTTACGAATCTGGCAAGAGCCTGTTTGAAATCGCCATGTGGTATCTTGATCGCAATCAGGAAGCGCGCGTCGATGCCGAGTTGATTGATTGCCCGGTACTCACTCTGGTGGGCGATGAAGACCGTCTAACATCAGTCTCGAGTTGTAAACGAATCAGTGAACAGTTTTCGGGCACCAGCCATTTTCACAGCTTAAGCGGCGCCGGACATTGGCTACCCAAAGCGGCAAACTGGCAAAGCATTGCGCGGCAAATACACGTCTGGCTGTGTTGGCAACAGGGTTTGCAGCCCCGCTTGATCGACGCACAGGCAGGCTGCTCCTGAAAGCCACTCGCTAAGCGGCGACACCAAATCAGGTACGAGATACTGCCTTAGGACTTCGGCAGATAAACGGCAATCTTTTCAAAGCCCATGCCTTTGAGATGACTCGCATGGAGCTGACTCATGGTGCCTTTTTCGCAGTACAGCAAATACGATTGGCTTTTATCCAAACGATCAAGCTGCGACATGAGCTCATAAAACGCGATGTTTTCGATTCGATTATTGGTTAACTGTAAGGGCTGCTTTTCGCACTCGTCCGGGTGACGAATATCGATCACCGTATCTTGCACATCAGGTACCGACACCAACTCAACATTGGCGATGTTTTTCTCGCTCGCCATGACCTGATCAATTTTGATCATTTCGAGATTCTGCACGGCCCGTTCCAGTACATCAAAATCGAATTTGCTCTCTTCTTCCTGGATACGATCGAGTTTGGCGCGCGTCGTGGGGCGATCCGAGATCACACCGCAATACTCGGGCATATTCTTGGCAAAATCTTCGGTGCCGATTTGTGCCGACAACCGGATAATGTCGAGTTTATCCGTGGTGATCAGTGGGCGCAGCACCAAGGTGTCGGTGACGGCATCAATCACACTCAGGTTGGCCAGCGTTTGGCTTGATACCTGTGCCACGCTTTCACCCGTTACCAGAGCCGTGATGCCCATACGTTCGGCGACCTGCGAGGCCGCTCGCATCATCATGCGTTTGAGTACCACGCCCATTTGCGAGTGATGCACGCTTTTAAGTATTTCGCCCACGACTTCTTCAAAGTTGACGGTAACAAATTTAACGCGGTGCGAGACCCCATAACGCTCCCACAAATACAAGGCCACCTGTTTCACGCCAATCTCGTGCGCCGAACCGCCCAGATTGAAAAAACAGAAATGGGTTTTTAAACCGCGCTTCATGGTGAGATAACTCGACACGGTTGAATCAAAACCGCCCGAAATCAAAGACAGAACCGGGTCTTGTGTACCTAGGGGATAACCACCAAGGCCCTCGAAACGGTCTTCAACCAGATACACCTCATCGTTGCGCACTTCGAGCTTAACCGTGTAATCGGGTTTGGTCAGGTCCACACCGGCCGCTTCGGTTTCACGCAGCAAGCCGCCCCCAATAAACCGCTC
>JAWWBW010000257.1:0-3585 GCA_033720775.1 Oleiphilaceae bacterium
ACCTTTAGCCTGCTGAAGCTTTTGCCAGCATTCACGCGCAACTAACAAATCGTTGAAATCGCGCCGTTTACCGTTTTGCTCCTGATAGGTTTCGTGCCCTTTACCGGCAATTAACACCACATCGCCAGCCTGAGCAGTCGCTAGCGCATGAGTGATCGCATCTGCGCGATCATGCACCACACGACAGTTATCGCGAGCGGAAATACCTTGCAAAATATCGCGCGTGATCTGCTCTGGATCCTCTGTGCGAGGGTTGTCATCACACAGCAGAACAAAGTCCGCCAGCTCCGAGGCGATACGCCCCATTTGAGCCCGTTTGCCGCGATCACGATCGCCACCACACCCAAACACCACCAACAAACTTCCCGCACTCTGCGAACGCAGGGCCGATAGCACATTTTGCAGGGCATCCGGCGTGTGGGCGTAGTCAACAACAACCTGAGGACTTCCGTTCTCTTGCCAGCACTGCATGCGTCCGGGTATTGCGCGAAGCTTTTGCAGGTGCGCCAAACTGGAAACAGGCAAGCCCAAAGCCAAACCAACTGTTGCCGTGGCAAGCACGTTACTTAGGTTAAAGCTGCCAACCAAAGTAGAACGAATAGGCATTTCCCCATCTGGCCGATGAATACATGCTTGTATACCTTGCTCAAAGTCGACCTTGCTTGCGCGTATTTCACAGTCACTTCCAAGCCCAAACTGGTACACGACGGTATCAGCCGCACACGCCAGACGCATTGTTTCGCTCGCCGGATCATCACTGTTCAGCGCCGCAAAAAGAAGCTCTGTTCGTTCAAACAATCTGCGCTTGGCCGCCGCATAAGCCTCCATTGACTGGTGGTAATCCAGGTGATCACGCGTAAGGTTGGTAAAAACCGCCCCATAAAACTCGACGCCATCTACACGCCCCTGATCAAGACCATGTGACGACACTTCAATCGCTACGTACGCGGCACCCGCATCGCGCAGGGTTGCCAAATAGAACTGTAATGCCACTACATCTGGCGTCGTGTGCGACACTTCTTCTTCAAACGGTTCGACACCGTAGGGCATGCCGTATCCAAGCGTCCCAATCACTCCGCAGGCTTCACCGCACAACGTCAAATATTGCGCGATGTAATGCGTCACCGAACTTTTACCATTCGTACCGGTAACACCAATCACCTTCATATCCCGGCTTGGGAATTCGAAAAATCTGGCGGCAATTTCACCCAAATATCTCTTCAGATCAGGAACTTGTACCTCTACGGCGTCGCCATCTTCAGAAATCAGTCCACCCTGCCCCACTTCGTTTGATTCGGCCTCAACAACAACCGCGACAGCACCACGAGCGAGGGCGTCATCAATATGGTCTCGGGCACCACTTTTCAAACCCGAAACCGCCAGAAACAGATCACCGCTTTTGACGCGACGACTATCTAGCGCCAGACCATGTACGCGAGTGTCTAGCGCGGCAGGCACAGAGCCAATACCCGTCAATAAACTGGAAAGCATGGCACTGTAATGCGTCTTGCTATGCATCAGCTTTTCTCCGGATCAGCTGATCGTTGAACGAGTTTTGGTCCTGCAAACTTGAGGTGTTTTGGCGGCATTTTGTTGGGCTGCACATTCATTAAACGCATGGCACCATCAACCACGCGCGAGAACACCGGCGCAGCCACTTCACCACCGTAATATTCCTGACCTGCGGGAGAATCGATCACAACAACCATTGCAATCTTTGGTTCGTCAATGGGAGCCACTCCCGCAAACAACGCCCGGTATTCACTTTTCTCGTAACCCGAACTACCCACGCGATGCACCGTTCCAGACTTACCTCCCACGTCATAAAGAGAAACCGCCGCGCGTGTGCCCGTTCCACCTTTTTGCACGACGGCTTTCATGGCCTGGCGCAAAGATTTGGATACCTGCTCGTTAAGCACGCGCTGCCCCTCAGGCGGCTGCTCCCGGTAAATCAAACTAAGCGGATATTTCAGGCCGCCATTCCCCATCATCATATAGGCCTGTGCAACCTGTAAGGCGGTCGCGTTCAAACCGTAACCATAAGACATGGTGGCCACCTCGATAGGCTGCCAGTGACTGGGATCAGGCAAGTGACCAATACTTTCACCCGGGAATCCAATACCCGTGCTCTGACCAAGCCCGAGACGGTAATACATGTCCCACACCACATCACCACTCAAATCGAGCGCCATTTTGCTCGTACCCACATTGCTGGATTTGGCAATAATCGCGAGCACGTTCATTCGCCCGTAATTACGGTGATCCCGAATCGCCTTGCGGCCGAGGCGCATATAACCCGGCGAGGTATCAAGATAGGTATTGAGGTTATAACGGCGTGACTCCAGGGCGGCAGCCAGAGTAACGAGTTTCATGGTTGAACCCGGTTCAAACACATCTGTAATAGCTCGATTACGCAAATGCGCGACATTCAGCTGACTGCGATTATTGGGGTTGTAAGAAGGCTGGTTGACCATTGCCAGCACATCACCAGAATGCGCATCGAGCATAACGATAGAGCCCGAACTTGCCCTATGGGTTTCCACCGCAGCCTTGAGTTCGCGATAGGCGAGATATTGCAGGCGCATATCGAGCGACAGCTTGATGTCTTTTCCGGGGCGCGCCACCTCGACAGTCCCCAGATCTTTTATGACGCGGTCTTTCCTGTCTTTCAGTACACGTTTTTTGCCCGGATGCCCCGTAAGCCAGTTGTCATACGAGAGCTCGATTCCTTCTTGCCCACGCTCATCAATATCGGTAAAGCCCACCACATGGGCAGCGACTTCTCCTGCCGGATAATAGCGCTTGTACTCGCGACGGCTATAGACGCCATCAATATTCAACGCCAACACCTGGCTTACCTGGTGTGGTGCCATTTTGCGGCGCAAGTACACGAAGCTTTTGTCTTTATTTCGCTCAAGCTTCCTGCTCAACCATGAGTAACTCATATCGAGCGCCGCAGCTAACTTCTGCAATTTACTGGCATCCCAGTCCAGCTGACGCGGGTTCGCATATACCGTTTCTACCGGTGCACTAATTGCCAATGGCTCACCATGCCTATCAGTAATCAAACCGCGATGCGCATCAAGACTCTCAAATCGAATGGAACGCAAGTCTCCCTGATCAGCCAAAAACGCCTGATCAACGATATGCAGCTGCACGGCCCGGTATGAGAGAGCAACCGCACAAAACAGCAAAAAGCCCAGCAGAGTGTAAACTCGCCAGGCCGACCAAATCCGCTGCGTATTTTGCTGCCGGGTCATGAGCTCACCTCAATAAAGTAATTCAATGTGCTCAACCTCTGGCGCAACCATTTTCAATTCATCACTCGCCACCGACTCAATGCGGTTTGGCGTACTCCATGCACTTTGCTCCAAAAGCAATTGCGCCCACTCCAGTTGCAACTGGTCATTCCGCTCTAACAGAACGGCCTGTTCCGCGAAAAGTTGGCGACTTAGATGCGAGGAGTAGACAACGCCAATAGCAGACATGAGCAACACCGTTAACAGCATGAGGGTAATGACGACCCCTTTCAGGGAAATCTGCTGGCAAAGCTCAACAAACTCACCGGCAGCCTCGATCAAACGC
>JAWWBW010000258.1:0-3581 GCA_033720775.1 Oleiphilaceae bacterium
ACCCAAGGCATTTAAGCCGGGGGTGTCGAGCACACGCAAACCCTGTCGCAAGAGCGGGCTATCGAGACTGATCAGGGCGTGGCGCCAGGCGGGAATAAACACTTCGTTATCGTGGCCTTTCACTTTTTCGAGCAAGGACACATCAAACCCCAAGGCCTTCGCTTCGTCGATCGTGGCAGAACGACTTTTTGCTACCTGCTGCAGGCTAAAACTCATCTGATCGGGGTCGTTACTATCGATCACAATCTCGTGCCAGGCACTTGGATCATTCTTCAGGTCAGCGATGGACAGGTTTTGCAGGCGGGTTTCAATTGGAAGCAGGCGCAAATAATTACTGCTGCGCTGAGGGTCATAGAAAATTTCAGTGGGACACATTGTTGTGCGGCCGGCCTGAGAAGGCAGCATACGCTGTCCAAACTCAGCGAAGATCAGGGCATTGATCAGTTCCGTTTTACCGCGAGAGTATTCCCCAACAAAGGCGATCGTCAGGTGGTCGTCCTGCAACATCTTGCAGCCGCGGGCGAGGCGCTGTTGAATGTCCTCAGACGCAAGACCGTTATCGCTTAACCACTCGCGATAACGACCAATCTCGTCGATGAGACCTTGTTTCCAATCGTTGTACGCTTCAACCTGGTTGGAAAAACCGTTTGCAGCCATGTTGTGTACCCGCACACTCTCTTAATGTCAGTATCCCTATAGCGCCAAATGGGCGCGTTTCTTGAGTATAGCGGGCTTTGGCATGATTTCGGCATATTTACTCATGGCTGGGCGATTCGGCTTTACCAATCAATGAGCGGCCAAACAACATATAATTAATACTTTAATTTCAACAACTTAATCAGTTGAAGCTACACTGACTCGTAACCAAAAGCCAAGTTACCGGATGTAGCAAACTCTGCGTTTTCGTAAATATGAGACGAGAGTCACATCAAAGAAAAGCCCATGCCAACTTGCTGGGCGAGATGCTGCATCACCACAGACAGCACTTGCAGAGTCAAAAACACCAGAATAGGTGACAGATCCAGACCTCCCATCGGTGGCAACAATTTACGGAAAGGCTTCATCACTGGCTCGCACATCTGATTGATCAGCACGAGTGCCGGGTGCATGCTACCCGGCGCAATCCAGCTTGCAATTATCATGATGAGCAAAGCCCAAAAGTAGATTTTGAGCAACATGCCCACAACCAGCACCAAAGACATCGCCAATAAGACCACCACATTGGGTGAACCAAGCCCCAACACCAGCACCTTCGCCAACAGAACCAAAAATTGAAACGCCACCGCAAGCACTAGGCTAGCAAAGTCAATTCCGGCAAAACCGGGCACAACCCGTCGCACGGGGATCAACAGAGGGTTCGTCGCCTTTACAACAAACTGGGAAATCGGATTATAAAAATCGGCGCGGGCCATTTGCAGGATGAAGCGCAGCAAAATGACCATCAAATACAGCGTGGCAATCGTGTCGATGACAAGATTGAAAATATCCGCAAACATGCAAGTGCCCCCAAGGCATGAGAATGAAAAACTGCGCCGATAATAAGAAACCTGACGCCAAATACCAAGCCCTGACTAAGACAAGCTCAGGCGATACTCTCTAGATAATCGAGTACTTTATCTTCGGTGATGGGTTTAGCGATATAGGTGAGGCCCTGTTCAGAAGCCTTGGTTTTTATACGTTCCTGAACATTGCCTGTGAGCAGGGCAATGTGCGCTTTAGGACAGGACTCCTGCAATTCAGGGGCAATCGTCAAACCGTCCCGGCCAGGCATATTCATGTCCAAAGTGATGACATCAGGCGTCGACTCTTTAGCGACCTCAAGTGCGACCCGGGCATTTTCGGCTTCCAGAATGGTCCATTCGGGATACTTGTTTTGCACAATGGCTTTTAACATCAAACGCGAGATACGACTGTCGTCGACCAGTAATACGGTTTTCACCCGGATACTCCAATTGTTATCATCGCTGGCAAGTATAGACCACACTTTCACCGCCCACCCAGCATCCTAAAAAAAGATGACGACGCATTTGATTTGCAGCTTGGACTCACTCCCGGAACACGGCACCAAAGGCCTGGAGGTGGGTGCTGAAAATATTTTTGTGGTAAGAGATGAGCGCGGTGTTAGCGTATACCGAAACCACTGTCCTCATCTGGGTACTCCCTTGGAATTCATGCCCGATCGCTTTTTAAGTATCGATAAGGAATGGATTATGTGTTCGACGCACGGGGCCTTATTCGACAAACACACGGGGCACTGCATCAGTGGTCCTTGTCAGGGACAGTATCTGGAAAAACTGGAAAGCTTCGAATGCGATGGCAAGCTATATCTAACTTACGGGACCCCTGGGTAAATCTTGGTTCTCGCGGGAAAGGCGGTTTGCGATGCGTTTAACTTATGCCTTATACACAAATAAAAGGAATGCGTTCTACCAAACGTATTTCATGCCGGTTGATTTCAGTACGGTAAGCCAGAATTTCTACGCCTGATTCTGCCGCCACTCCTAATAACTCGCTATAGTCCAAATCTACCTTGCGCGCCGGCGACAGCCTTCGAATCGCCGTATGATTGACACAAAATACGAGTACCGCACGCGCCCCCCGTTGTCGCTCCCACTGGAGTTCCCTCAGGTGCTTAAGGGCGCGGATACTCACTGCATCCGGAAACAGCCCCAGATCCCCTTCACACAAGGTGACGTTTTTAACTTCCACATAACAGTCCGGTTGGTCGTTGTCATGCCGCGTCAGGAGTAAATCGACGCGACTACCCTCCTCGCCATATCGCTGTTCACGCTTGATACAGGCATAGCCTTCTAATTCATCGATGACCCCATTTCGGATCGCTTCTTCGACTAGCGCATTGGGTCGCTGGGTATTGATACACGCGCGCGAACCGTTCTCAAACTCCAGCCATTCCAGAGTATGGGGATATTTCCTGGCCTGATTTTCGGATGTGCTAAAAAATGCTTTGGCACCGGGCTGCAAACACCCTGTCATGGCTCCCGTGTTGGGACAATGGACAGTCAGAACCTGACCATCTGAAAGCTCGAGATCCACCATAAATCGCTTATATCTACGTATAAATCGCCCTTCCTGCAAGCCTTCAAAGCGCACACTTTTCTCCTGTTTGATAACCTGCGGAACCCAAAAACCATGACCTAACGCAAGCGCGCATCAATAAATATTGGCTTCTTGCAAAAGTTTCTGCTAATTTTCGCTGGCTGTGCCGCCCAGGCTCCGGAGCTTTTTACTGGACTGTTCGGGCGGTAGCGCGAAGTCACTTGCTGCACCGGCTTGACAGCAAGAAGCATTCAGTTTGACCAAGAGATCATTCTTATGCCGGCAAACCAACAAAAAAACGATTCGTTCTCCGCCTTTACGCCGTATGAGCCTAAAAAGGGCGAAGAGTACATGAGTGACGCCCAGCTTGGCCACTTCAAGAACATTCTGCTCGCCTGGAAACAGGAGCTGATGGAAGAAGTGGATCGCACCGTGCACCACATGATAGAAGTCGCTTCCAATTTTGCCGATCCCAGTGATCGCGCCTCGCAGGAAGAAGTGTTCAGTCTCGAACTGAGAACCCG
>JAWWBW010000259.1:0-3581 GCA_033720775.1 Oleiphilaceae bacterium
ACGCTCCGTCAATGTCACCGTGAGGATGTCCTTCGGCTCCTGGTCGGCCTTGGATTCCGGCAGCTTGATATCCGGCGATTGCTGCAGCACCTGCACGTCCGAGGAGTTCACCATGAGGAAGAACACCAGAATGGTGAAAATATCCATGAGCGAGACCAAATTCAGCTTGCCCGTTTGTTTACCTCGCTTGAGGTGACGCTTGATACGTTTTGCTTTGGCAGACTCTTTCATGATTTTTCTCCTGCCTGTTTCGTCGCGCCCGCATCGGCGACTTCGTTAGTGTCGTCGACGATTTCGGGGGCGTCTGCAATCGATATTTCAGGGAACAACTCAGCATGTACCATGCTGCCCGCAACCACGGTTGGGAAAGATCGCACCTTGTCCATCACTGTGACCAAAGTCTGGTAGGAGGTATCTTTCTTCGCCATGATCGTGACATCTTTCTTATCGGGCACGCGGGCTTTCAGTTCTTGCATCACCTTACCCAGCATCTCGAAATCGTGCTTGCCACTGGTATTGTCAAGCTGCTTGATCACGCCACCCTTGTTGTCTGACACCACCAACTTGTCGTCGAGAATAATCACCTGCAGTTGCAGCTGTTCCTCGGCGGGTGTACTGGCGCTATCCATTTCAGGAAAATTGAGTTCCAGCACGGTGGTGTGGGCAAAGATCATGTTGATCAACAGGATCGGTACCAACACAATCATCAGGTTCATAAAGGCCGTGATATCGAGATCGGCTTCTTGCTGTAGTCGGCGATGTTTACGTCGCATGGGCGTTTCCCCGTGGTGTGTTCCCTAAAGTTGAGTAGTGTCGCCAGTGCTTAAACTGCTGGCGCGGGTTGCATACCACTGTGCGGCGCTTGTTGTGTTTTGTTCGCCGTTTTTACCGTCGGTACCGCAGCAGGGTTACGATCAGCCAACAGATTCATCACCTTGATGCCTGCCATCTCGAAGCTGTCGACGATTTCATTGGTTTTGGTTTGGAGTACGGAGTGAATCAGCAGCAAAGGAATCGCAGCAATCAGACCGAAGGCGGTTGTGTTCATCGCAACCGAAATACTTTGTGACAGCAAGCTCGCCTTTTGCGCTGGGTCGGCAGATGCAACAGCGGTAAAGGCTGCAATCAGACCGATAATCGTGCCCAACAGCCCCAACAAGGTAGATACGTTGGCAAGCGTTGCCAGGTATTGTGTGCGCTTTTCGAGACGAGGCATGGTTTCAAGCAGGCCTTCTTCCATCGCGTATTCGATGTCTTCGCGGCTTTGCTTGCGTGCCAGACGTTGCAGCCCTGAACCGATCATGGTGGCCATGGCGCTGCCGCTTTCTTTGGCGTATTTGAGAGCGCCGTTTAAATCTTTACCCGCAATCAGGCGGTGCAGTTTGTCAAAATCGTTACGATTGGTGCGCTTGGCCAACGTAAGATACATGTAACGCTCAATGGCGATAATCAGACCGACGACCAGTACCAGCGAAATCGGGTACATGAAAAAGCCGCCTTCTTGAAAGAATCGAATCGTTGTTTCAATCATTTTGGTCACTCCTGTTGACTCTATCTGCAGAGCCTAATGGTTTTGAGTAAAAGCCACCCGCGACAAAGCCGTTGCGCTGGTGATCATCAAAAGTTTAGGCCTCCAATTCGCAAATTAGGGTGAAATATGGCAAGTCTATGTTGCAAAACGTAGCGCTGCTGAACTACGCACAAAGGGTGTGTGATGGAGTTCGTGTTTTTGGTGGCAACAAGGGGCTAAGCCGATCAAACCGACGGAGAGATTAGCCCAAAGCACTTTAATGCAGGTTTACCGAAAGATTACCGACACATTGAAACTTGATGGGCTACACAGTTTTGAACCGTAAGCAGGTTTACTCGCTTGCTAAAGGTTGGGAATGCCGGGAGAGGTTTTTGTGTTTGAACTCCTCATGATATTGCATCAAGCGCTGAAACTCCGTGCGCTCCAATGGCTCTAATTTACGTTGTAGAGCAAAGCTGGTTGCCGGTTTTTCGAGACTCTCGACGACTGGAGGCTGCCATGGCACCACATACAGCACCGTAGGCAACTCCTGGTTACCACGAATTCGCGCACCTTCAATGGTCAACACCTCCGGCTCTGCCCAAGCACCACCACTGACCAGCGCTACCGCCAAAACCATCATCGCGGCCTTTAATGCATGATATAGATTACTTAACATAAGCATTCATAAACCCTTATTGGTGGTGATTGGCTAGTCTAACGGACGCACCAACTTACCTTTCCTCTTCTAGCCAGCAAATTCCCCCAAAGCCAGCAGTCGCAACGATCAGCGTCTCTCGCCTTCCGTAGAGTATCTCCCGCATCCCGCATCCCGCATCCCGCATCCCGCGTCCGACTTCCGACTTCCGACAACTACTCAATCCGACTCTTAATATCAAAAATCCAGTCCTTCAAACGCGGCTCGGCTTCGTCTCCAACAAGACCTTGATAATGCTCGTAGAGGGCTAACGCTTCGACTAACTGCCCCCGATAAAGATCCAGTAATATCGCGAGATTGCGCACGGCGGCAGGATAATCGGGGTCTATTTCAAGCGCTTGACGGTAGTAGCTCTCAGCCTGCGCAAACTCACCCTGCTGCCGTTTCACAAGCCCGAGGTAATTCAAGGCCGTCTTGTTTTGGGCATCCACCTCAAGCGCCTGCGATAAAGCACGTTCGGCCCGCACATAATCGCTTTGGCGGTAATAGGCCACCCCCAGATTCACCCAGGCTTCGACGCCCTCCGGGTAATTTTCAGTAAGCGCTTGCAAGGCGGCGACGGAGTCTTCCAGAGCATCATCGCGCCAGGTTTCGAGTACCGTCAGCAGTTCCAGTTTGTAGGCGGCCTGACGCTGTGCCGCTGGGTCGACTTCGGGTGACGGCTCTTTTTTCTTGGTTGCACAGGCACTCAAGAGCAGCATTATCAGTGACAATACAATTACTCTGATTGCGTGATGGCGACCGCTAAAGTTATTCAACACCTAACACCTCCGGAGCAGCTTCGGGTTTGTCGTAGCGACCGGGAAGTAATTTCTTAAGCGCTTCAAAACTGTTTTTCACCCATTCGTCATAGATATCGTTCCAGGCGCGGCTGGCGTTTTGCTCATGTATCTCAATCGCGCTGTCTTCGAAGGGAAAGGCCTGTTCTTCGAGCAAAATCTCGTATTGCTCCAGTTCCAGTTCATTGAGGCCTGCGGGGCGGTCAGACTCCATCAGATCCCGACTGAGTTGCGCGTAGATATCCGCCATGCGGTATCCCGCTTCCGTTGAGTAAGACGACACCCCGTAACTTGCCGTTTTCTGATAGGCTGCCATGGCTTTCTCAAGGGCGTCAGTCTTGCGCAGCATACTTTCTTGCAGGGGCTGTTTCAGTTTGATGCGTTTGTAACGGATAAAGGCATCTTCGGCCAATACCGCCGCGGCACCGGCAGCCAGATAGAGCATGCGGTCATCGGCCTTATCGCGATGCTGATCGACTGTTTTCATTTGTTTGGCCAGCCAGAAACGTCGCTTGAGCGGCTGGCCATCTTCTCTGTATAGCTCGGCGAGGCGGTGCATGGTTTCCATATACAC
>JAWWBW010000260.1:0-3527 GCA_033720775.1 Oleiphilaceae bacterium
AGCATCCTGAATGGTATTCGAGTCTACAGCCCTGAAGAACTGGCTAGCGTCATCGCGCGTTACAGCGCCAAGAATGTACTGTTGGCCTTGGGGCATGCACCACGTTCTCGCCGAAGTGGGGTGCTGCGCTGTTTGGAGCGCTTCCCCGTGGTCGTTCAAACCATGCCCGATATTAATGACGTAGTTAGCGGTAAGGCAAAAATTGAAGAAATACGGGACGTGGAAATTGAGGACTTGCTGGGGCGCGATGAGGTATTACCCGACAAGGAATTATTAGCCGACTGTATTACTAAAAAATCAGTGATGGTGACGGGAGCAGGTGGGTCGATTGGTTCTGAACTATGCCGTCAGATCGTGCGTTTAAAGCCCGCGCGCTTGGTGTTATTCGAGTTGTCAGAGTATGCCCTTTATCAAATTGAACACGAATTAAAGGAGTATCTCAATAAGAAAGGTGTTCATGTCGATATTCACCCAGTGATGGGCTCGGTACAAAAGCAGAATCGTCTCGAGGCCGTGATGCGGACCTTCTCCGTGGATACCGTATACCATGCGGCAGCCTATAAGCATGTACCTCTGGTGGAGCACAACATTATAGAAGGTGTTCGAAATAACGTGTTTGGTACCTGGTATTGCGCCGAGGCGGCAATTAAGGCGCATGTAGAAACCTTCGTACTGATCTCAACCGATAAGGCCGTTCGTCCGACGAATGTGATGGGGGCGACCAAACGCTTGGCAGAGCTGGTCTTGCAGGGGCTGGCAAAGCGACAGGACACCACGCGTTTTTGCATGGTGCGTTTTGGTAATGTGCTGGGTTCTTCCGGCTCAGTAGTGCCACTTTTTAGAAAGCAGATAAAAGAAGGCGGCCCCGTTACCGTAACGCACCCTGATATCACGCGTTACTTTATGACCATTCCTGAAGCGGCGCAGCTTGTTTTACAGGCGGGTTCCATGGGTGAAGGTGGAGATGTTTACTTGTTGGACATGGGCGAAAGTGTGCGTATTGATGATTTGGCCCGCAAGTTGATTCGTTTAATGGGGTTGGATGTAAGAGATCAAGGCAACCCCGAAGGAGATATTGCAATTGAATACACCGGCTTGCGGCCGGGTGAGAAGCTATACGAAGAGTTGTTGATTGGCAACGAACCGCAGCTGACCTCGCACCCGCGTATCATGAAAGGGCGTGAATTAGCGCTGGATTGGAAAGCGGTAGAGAAGCTCTTGCAAGACTTGGATGTGGCTTGTCATGCCTTTGATGTTGAAAGTGTTCGCGAGCAGTTGTTGGCGGCACCTATTGACTATAACCCCTCCGATTCGATTAGTGATTTAGTGTGGAATTCAAGCCTGCCAGCGTCTCGGCATGAAGTGGCAGTAAATCCCGCAAATGAACCCGCCGCAGCGAAAGTTATTCCCATAAAGGAACCGTCTCCCCGAACCGCGTAAGAGGGTTTTGGTTGTTCTGGTTTTAGCGTGCTGTAGATAATTTAAGGGGCGTTTAGTAATGAGGGGGCGGGCTATCGTTAGGCATGCCATCTGCGCCACTCCCCACCTCATCAAGTTGTTTTTTCAATATCCGGTTAGCGTCCCATAGCTTTTGTAACTCCAGCTCCTGTCTGACCAAGCTATCATTGAGTGCTGTGATGGTATCGTCCTGATAGGCCGCTTTGATTTCGAGCTCTTCTATACGTGCGATTATTTTCTGCCATTCACTATCTTTAATTTGCATCGACCCACCTTAAGCCGTTGTGTTGGAACATTAAAGTCACGTTTTACGGTTGCGCTGCATGCTCTTCGGCGCGCCATACGCTAATATGCAGGGTTTCGTTAGCAGCCAATTATAAATAGACAATGGGGTAGTCGCACAATCATGTCTAAAAAAGCATTAATTACAGGTGTTACTGGTCAAGACGGGTCGTATCTGGCCGAATTTCTGTTGGAAAAAGGATACGAAGTCCATGGTATTAAACGCCGGGCTTCTTCATTCAATACCGAGCGGGTTGATCATATCTATCAGGATCCGCACGAATCCAACCCCAATTTTTTTCTGCACTATGGCGATTTGACTGATACCTCTAATCTGGTGCGTTTAATTGCTGAAATCGAACCCGATGAAGTTTACAACCTTGGCGCACAAAGCCACGTCGCTGTTTCGTTCGAATCGCCGGAATATACGGCAGATGTGGACGCGATTGGTACCCTGCGTTTATTGGAGGCGATACGCTTTTTGAAGCTTGAGAATAAAACCCGCTTTTATCAGGCATCGACATCTGAACTCTATGGCTTGGTTCAGGAGATTCCTCAAACCGAAAAAACTCCATTTCATCCCCGTTCGCCTTACGCGGTCGCGAAGATGTACGCCTATTGGATTACCGTAAACTACCGAGAGGCCTATGGCATGTATGCCTGCAACGGCATTTTGTTTAATCACGAATCCCCGCGCCGTGGTGAGACCTTTGTGACGCGCAAGATTACGCGAGCGATGGCGCGCATCGCGCAAGGTCTACAAGACTGTTTGTACTTGGGTAACATGAATGCCTTGCGCGATTGGGGGCATGCCCGTGATTATGTTGAGATGCAGTGGTTGATGCTGCAGCAGGATCAACCCGATGACTTTGTTATCGCCACTGGTGTACAGGTAAGTGTGCGTGAGTTTGTGAATAAATCTGCGGCGCGCTTGGGTCTGAAGATTGAATGGCGAGGCGAAGGTGAGGGCGAAGAGGGCTATGTTGTCGAGCAGTCTGGCGAAGCTGTGAAAGCGGGCTTGGACTTGGTGGGCAAACGTATTGTGGCGGTTGACCCGCGTTATTACCGGCCCGCAGAAGTGGAGACACTCTTGGGTGACCCGGCCAAAGCCAAAGCGAAACTTGGCTGGGAGCCAAAGATCAGTCTCGATGAGTTGGTCAATGAAATGGTCGATGCCGATCTCGATATTGCCAAACGTGACGCCTTGGTCGAAAAGCATGGTTTTCAGAGCTACGCACACTACGAGTAGGTCGCCAAGGGAGTTTAATCGTGACGGAATTTGCCAACAACAAGCAGGCGAAGATTTTTGTTGCCGGTCATCGCGGCATGGTCGGCAGCGCGTTAGTGCGACAGCTTGAAGAGCAGGGCTACACCAATCTGATTGTAAGGTCTCGCAAAGAGCTGGATTTATGCTCGCAGCAAGCGGTTCAGCATTTTTTTGAGGAAGAGCGACCCGACTATGTGTTTCTCGCTGCCGCCAAAGTGGGGGGGATTCATGCGAACAATACCTTTCCGGCGGAGTTCATTTATCAAAACCTGATGATGGAATGCAATATCATTCAGGCCGCACATCAGGAGGATGTTGCACGCTTATTATTTTTGGGGAGCTCCTGTATTTATCCCAAATTGGCGGAGCAGCCCATGCAGGAGTCAGCCCTGCTCACGGGCAAACTGGAGCCTACCAACGAGCCCTATGCGATTGCCAAGATTGCGGGCATTAAATTGTGTGAGTCCTACAATCGGCAATATGGCTGCGATTATCGTTCGGTCATGCCGACCAACCTGTA
>JAWWBW010000261.1:0-3499 GCA_033720775.1 Oleiphilaceae bacterium
GCGCGTATTTTACAGCCCCTCAGGTTGTTGTCAACGACTTTTTGAAGCTTTCTGACAACTATTTTTGAATGCCTCGTTTTACTCAACATCCATGGAGCAAGCTATTGATTTAATTGATTAAAATCTAGCCTTACACCACCTTCAACGCAGCCTGTTTTTGACTGGCTTTGCCGAAAGAGCTGCGCATTATATAGATGCGATTTTCGGGGTCAACACTTAATTCAAAATTATTTTCTGACCAACAAACCTTACTTAAGATGCACGCGAGCAATCTTCTTTTTACCCGCCTGAATGACACGCACTGAACCGGCCGGTAGTTTTAGACCTGCGTCTACCACCTCACCATCAACAAAGACAGCGCCACGCCCCAATACATCTTTGGCGGCCGCACCATTCTTGACCAACCCCGCCAATCTCAAAACAGCCGAAATAGGCAATTCCGGCTGCCCTTCCAGATCGACATCCACATCCGCGACATTTTCAGGTATCACACCAAGCTCAACCCGGTTACCCGCAGACTTATGCGCGTTGGCGGCCGCCTCCTCGCTATGGACGCGCGCAATAATTTCCCGCGCAAAGACATCTTTTACTTCTTGAGGATTGCGCCCGGCGGACACTTCAGCACGCAAGCCCTCCACCTCTTCCATCGACTTAAAACTCAGCAGCTCAAAGTAACGCCAAATCAGAGCATCCGGCATTGAAAGAATTTTGGTATACATTTCACCGGGCGCATCATTCACACCAATATAGTTATTGAGGGACTTGGACATCTTTTGCACGCCATCCAAACCTTCCAACAAAGGCATCGTCAAAATCACTTGGGGAGACTGGCCCGCGTTCTTTTGTAAAGTACGCCCCATCAGCAGATTGAATTTTTGATCGGTACCTCCCAACTCAACATCCGCCTCCATTGCGACCGAGTCATATCCTTGCACCAACGGATAAAGAAACTCATGGATGGCGATCGATTGCTCACCCTTAAAACGCTTATTGAAATCATCGCGCTCAAGCATACGAGCCACCGTGTATTGACCCGCTAGCTTGATCATATCGGCGGCACCCATTTTGGACATCCATTCCGAATTGAACATCACCTTAGTCCGCGCAGGGTCCAGTATCTTGAACACTTGCTCTTTATAAGTTTGTGCATTTTGCTGCACCTGCTCCTGCGTAAGCGGAGGACGCGTGGCACTCTTACCGGTTGGATCACCAATCATGCCAGTGAAGTCTCCAATCAGAAACATCACCTCATGACCCAGATCCTGAAATTGTTTGAGCTTATTAATGAGCACCGTATGACCCAGATGCAGATCCGGCGCGGTAGGATCAAATCCTGCTTTTATACGTAAAGGCTTACCACTTTTTAGCTTCTCTACTAGTTCGTCTTCGACGATTAACTCTTCCGCCCCGCGCTTGATTAACGCTAACGCCTGATCTACCGCTACCATTCCTATCTCTCCGCCAATCTTTTTGACGCACACTCTTCACTGCGCGCGACTTAAATTCGAAACGAGAAGTAAGCCTTGATTACAATACGTAACCACGCCCCAAAAAGTGCGGCATTATACCAATTTTGCTTGTGAAGTAAGCCACCAATCCCACAGATGACTTTGCCTGGCAGACAAGTACTCTCTATACTTAATCCGATTTCACCAAAATTCACCTTAGTGTTTGAAACAAGGGCAAGAAGTTGATTCACGCATTTCCAAAATCGCATATGGCAGCCGCCCTGGCTGTTGGCATCGTCCTCACTATCCTTCTTGTCTTTTCCCCCAGTTCCCAGGTGAACGCCACTCGCACAACCATTCCCCTCGAACTCAACGAGAACGTGCCGGAGCTGGCCGATGAAATCAAAATGGTCAACCAAAGTAACGAAGCAACTATTGCAACGGCTCATTCACCCGAACCGAAGCAAGAGGATCACTGGCAACACTTCACCATCAAAAGCGGCGACACGCTATCCAACCTGTTTCAGCGCGCTGGCTACAACGACAAGATCATGTACCAGGTGCTAGGCAACAACGCGCGCAAGCACGAACTAACGCGCCTGTTCCCCGGCGAAGAACTCAGTTTTTCTACAAACGAAAATGGCAAACTCTTAAAAATCAAACTGCAACGCAACCCGTTAGAACATTATGAGTTTGTGCGCGCTGACGACGACAGCTTCAGCGAACAAAAACATACGCGCGAACCCGATGTTCACATTGCCTACGCGGAAGGCGTTATTGATAGCTCGTTATTCCTAGCTGGGCAAAAAGCAGGCCTAACTCAAGCACAAATCATGGAGCTGGCTAACATTTTCGGCTGGGACATTGATTTCGTGCTAGATATCCGCGAAGGCGACAGCTTCAACCTTATATATGAAGAGCTTTACCTCGACGGCGACAAGTACAAAAACGGACGCATTCTCGCAGCCACCTTCACCAATCAGGGCAGACAGATCGACGCAGTGCTCTACGAGCAGGAAAATGGCTTCAGCCACTATTTCACGCCCGATGGAAATAGCATGCGCAAAGCTTTTCTGCGAACCCCTGTCGATTTCGCCCGTATATCTTCACACTTTAACCTGAAAAGAAAGCATCCGATTCTGCACAAGATTCGCGCCCACAAAGGGACTGATTACGCAGCTGCTCGCGGCACACCAATAAAAGCGGCAGGCGACGGAAAAGTAATTCACGCTGCGCGCAAAGGCGGGTACGGCAAGACTGTCATCATTCAGCACGGCCAAGCCATCACAACCCTTTACGCTCATATGAGTAAATATGCGAAAGGAATACGTAAAGGCGCTCGCGTAAAGCAAGGTCAGGTGATCGGCTACATTGGCAGCACAGGCCTTGCATCAGGCCCCCATCTTCACTACGAATTCAGAGTAAACGGCGTGCACAAAAACCCTGTGCGAGTCAAACTTCCACAGGCACAACCTATTCCCAAGCAACAATTGGCAGACTTCAAGAAAAAAACCGGTGTGTTTTTGTCACAGCTGCAAACGTTCCGCGAGAGCTACCAACTCGCCTCGTCTAACTAAGCGATGTTGCGCTATCTGGGTGTCATTTCTGGCACCAGTATGGACGCCATCGATGTGGTGACTCTCGTTGTCGAGGATGGCCAGCTTTATACCGATGGTTTCTACAGCCATGAGCACCCTACAGACCTGAGAAAAACACTCGAAGAACTCTGCCATCCTGAAAATCAGTCCATCGAAAACGAACTGGAATGTGCTGCAAGCGCGGATGTTCAATTGGGCAAACTGATCGCCACCGCAATCAACAACGCATTAGACAGGCAAAACCTTAGCACCGGCGACATCATCGCCATTGGCTCACACGGACAAAACATAAGGCACAGACCTGATGGCGATCATCCGTTTAGCCTACAAATTGGCGCCCCCGCCTTCATCGCAGAGCAAACAGGAATTACCACTGTCGCCAATTTTCGCATGAGCGATATCGCCGCAGGGGGACAAGGCGCACCATTAGCCCCCGGCTTTCACCAAGCGGCA
>JAWWBW010000262.1:0-3487 GCA_033720775.1 Oleiphilaceae bacterium
GAGAGCTCATCGCCCCCTTCATATCATTGTAAACGACCCCCTTGTAGGTCAGTTCCGATTCTGGATTACCCGCTTCAACAAACTCAATACGATGCCCTTCCTGCAAAAAATCCATCTCATCCAAGCGGGCAAAAAACACCGCATCCAAATACACTTCCAATAAATTTTGAAAATCTTTTTTGTTCTTGCTGGCAAAGGGATAAGCCGTCCAGTCACTGCTGGTGAACGCATTCATAAAGGTGTTGAGCGAGCGGCGGATCATCATAAAGAAAGGATCTCGCACCGGAAATTTCTCACTACCGCAAAGCGCCGTGTGCTCGAGAATGTGGGCCACGCCGGTATTATCAAAAGGAAGCGTTTTCAGCCCTACCAGAAAAACGTTTTCAGTATTGGCGGAGGCAAAATGCATATGCCGCGCACCGGTCTGATTGTGCACATATTCTTCTATATCAATATGCAGAGCGTCGATAGACTGGCGACGTAAAAGTTTAAACTCGGGATGCGCAGAACTGGTCGTCATAGATTGTGATACACCTGAATGGAATGAAGGCCCACCTGAGGCTGAAAACGCCGCACAGCCGCAAGGCAGCCCTATACCCTAACAAAGTGCACTCCTGCACAGCAATAGCCCAAAAGCCAAGAGCACTACATTTTGTAGCGTCATTCCTGTGACCCGCCACAGCCCAATAATGTGAACTTTGTGACAATATAGGGTTTTGGTGAGGCAAAAAAAGCCAAGCCAGTCTAGAATCATTCTGTTATTGGCTGTGTAAGCCCCTCTATTTTCAACAGTTTATCAGGTGGCGCAGTAGCGCCTGGTGGGAAGTACTGAATGGTCGATCTAAGACCCCTCCTGTTTATTAATGCACTTATGCTCATGCTGCTGGTCAGCGCAGGCTTTGTGACGCACGAACCGAATACGGTAGGTACTGAGGTGCCCGTCGCAAGCGTTCCAGTAGCAGACGACGAACCCGAGCCAGCGCGTCAAACCAACCAGGCAACGACCGCTGCGCAGGTGCCTGAACAAACGCCAACCAAGCCGAGCGAGCCTGAAACCGATCAGCGGCTGCTCACGCGATCAGAGGCCGAAGCCGCGGTGTTCGCTGACGAAGCCATTTTCGCCGATTCTGCTCCGTCGCTTAACAACAGCGCAGAACAAGCTGCTCTCGCCGGATTTGAAAAAGACCTTCAAGCACAGGAGCCTCTTGTAATTGGTCACAAGAACACCCCCAAATCCAAACCTATTGTCACTCACAAGCCAAAACCGCTTACCACGGGCAAATTGATAGTACGCTCTAATGTGCATGATGATGTCGTGCTCGTTAACGGCAAGCCTTACGGCCCCACCAAGCTCGAACTGGAACTGACTCCCGGCAGCTACGCAGTCGAAGTCGCTAAGCCCGGATACGAAAGCTGGATTAGACAGGTCGATATTCGTCGGGGGCAAAGCCAGACTCTGCAGGCGCGCCTGGAACATTACACCAGCGTGGAGTACGTCAACGGCGAGTGGCGTCACGGCGTTAAAACCGGTGAAGGGCGATACGTACAAGAGGGCGTTCTCGAGTACAACGGCTCTTTCGTCAATGGCAAGTTTCATGGCCAGGGCACCATTCGTTATGCTAACGGCACCAAATACCAGGGAGAGTGGTTCGAAGGCAAAATGCAGGGCCGCGGCTCATTCACGACTCCCGAAGGCGACACCTACATTGGCGAAATGGAAGGCAACAAGTTTAATGGTGAAGGTACCTTAACCAAAGCGACCGGTGATATTTACACGGGCTTCTGGATCGATGGCGTACTCAATGGCCAGGGCTCGCTCACCACTAAAGATGGACTATTATATGTTGGCGGTTTCTCCGACAACCTGTTCCATGGCAATGGCTCTCTTACCTACCCCGACGGAGGCCATTACGAGGGCTCGTTCTCTAACGGTATGTTCCACGGCAAAGGCGTTGAAATCTATCCCAGCGGCAAAAAGTACGTCGGACAGTTTATCGATGGCCTGTATCACGGCAAGGGCGAACTGCTGAATCCCAACGGAAGCAAGATTACTGGCACATTCAAAGACGGCAAACCTTTTGGCAAAGTCACATTGACCACGGCTGAAGGCGAAGTATTTACCGCGCGCTCCAGCGAACCGGGCGTGTGCTACCGCCTGAAGAGTTATCGTGCCACCGAATGCCCCAAACTTGAGGGCTGGTAGCCTTTTACCAACCGAACCTGCGCAACCATCATGCAAGCGCGGGATAGTTGTTTATACTGAACTGAAGGACCCCGGATCATGATCGCGGCCCAAACGACATCAATAACGAGGAACACCATGACAATCAAGAGCGCTATGCTGGTGGACGACTCCAAAGTCGCACGCTTTGCTCTGAGCAAACTGCTTGAGAAGCTAAACCTGCAAGTGAAAATGGCAGGTTCGGCAGAGGAAGCCCTCGATGCTTTACGTGGCGGCGAAAAGCCCGACGTCATTTTTATGGATCACCTGATGCCGGGCATGAACGGCGTAGAGGCCACCAAAGAGATCAAAATGAACCCGGAAACCAGTGAAATTCCGGTCATCATGTGTACCTCTAAAAAGTCAGAAGAATTTAATGACGATGCCATGAACTACGGCATATACGGCGTACTGACCAAACCTGCAGAGGCGCAACGCGTCGAAGAGCTGATTCAAAAGCTCGATGGCGATATCAGCAATGGCACTTTACCCAAACCGGCAATCTCTATTTCCCTATCGGAACAGGACGAAAACCAGCTATCACAGATGTCGCAGCAGGAGCTGCCCGAGGAGCTACGCGATGCCACACCGCAAGCCGCATCAGCCGCCGCACTGCCAACCGAAATTATCGAACAGGTAGCACGCTCTGCGGTCAAGGCGAATGTGAATAATCGCCTGCATGAGTTGCTATCAAGCCTGTTTGACGAACAGTATGATCACGTCAAACGCATCCTTAACGATGCCAGAGATGATCAGCAGGAGCACCTGAAAGCGCTAATGGACGAGCACGTGGCGCAAATAAACCAAAAAACAGAATCCATCAAGGAAGAAGTTGCTGCCGAAGTCAGTCTTTTTATCAGCAACCAGCTCGCTGAATTTAAACAGGAAATTCTGAGCCAGCAGCAAGGTGGTATTGCCGAAGATCAGCTCGAAGACCTCAAAGAACACTTGGGTTCAGTTCAATCCATCGACACCGAGTTCTGGCAGAAGCTTCAGGCAGAGGCGATTCAACAGGCGCATGATGCGTCACGCGAAACTGCCGAAGACATCGCCGAACGTACCATTGAGCTGTTTCTGATTAAGCACCAAAAAGAAACCAACAAGTTCTATGGTATTGCTCTCGCCGTGAGTGTTGGCGTGTTCGCTATCGGAATCGCTGCGCTGGGCGGATTGTTCTAGCGCAATTCACGCTCCAGTAGATCAAGCTCTTCGCGGGTGTCGACATCACGCCCGCGCTCTCCTACATCCACAGTTCTTACCGGCTCA
>JAWWBW010000263.1:0-3478 GCA_033720775.1 Oleiphilaceae bacterium
ACTTGCGTGCGGCGATTATCCAGCTGCTCCTGCGACAAGGCATTGGTCGCGCGCAAACTCTCGGCGCGTTTCAGGTCGCGATCAGCCAGTTCGATCTGTGCTTCAGCACGCACCACTTCGGCTTTGAGCTGGGCGACTTCGGCTTCGATGGTGCGGTAATCAATCTGAAATAACAGGTCGCCTTTTTTCACCTGCTGACCGTCTTCAAACCCCACCTCCACGACATAACCGGACGTGCGAGGCTTGACCACAATGCTTTGGGAGCCTTCAAGACGACCGGTGTACTCGCGCCATTCGCTGAGTTCATGTTGTTGCACCTTGGCAACGGTCACCGGGGGTGGCGGCATTTGCGGCATACCACCACCTTGGGGAGGTGCCTGATCCTGACTACAGGCGCTCACCACGAGCACCATGCTGAATGCCAAGAACCGCGAGATATAGCTACCCATTACACACTCCTCAAACAAGTTTGCCGGGGCCATATCCGCTGGGGGAATTTAGCCCTACAATAAAACTGGATCGCGGATACTATCAAATTCCGCAGGATTTACATGAAAGCACGCGGGAAACTGCGTTCGTGCCATAGAACAATTGACTTACTGGTCAAACATGCCGCCTGACGACACCGCACCAACCACAGAAACACTGACAATCATTTACGAAGATGACCTTCTGGTTGCCGTGCACAAACCAGCCGGACTGCTGGTGCACAAAAGCCCCATCGACCACCATGAGACGCGTTATGCCATGCGTATTCTGCGCGATCAGATTGGACAGCATGTTTTTCCGGTGCATCGGCTTGATAAACCGACGTCGGGCCTATTGTTATTCGCTAAAGATGCCGACACCGCCGCTATCGTCGCACAGCAGTTTGAAGCGCGACAAGTACAAAAATGCTATATCGCACTGGTACGTGGCTGGCCGAATGCACACGGCACCATCGACCACCCTTTGCGCCACGTCGCCGACTTCAAGCATCAAGCCGAAGCGGCAAAAGCCAAAGAGGCGCAAGACGCTACCACCACCTATCGCCGCATGACCTGTTACGAACTGCCCTGGCCAGACGGTCGCTTTACTTCGAGCCGTTACAGCCTCATTGGTTTGGCGCCACACACGGGGCGCAAGCACCAGCTGCGCCGTCATCTGAAACACATCGCACACCCCATCATCGGCGACGTGAAGTATGGCAAGGGGCCCCATAATCGACTCTTCCGGGAACAACTCCATTGCCATCGTCTCTTGCTGGCGGCTACCACTCTGTCGCTTACCCACCCGCAATCGGGTAACACGCTGGTGCTGCAATGCCCACTCGAAAGCGACTTTGCACAATTGCTCGAAACACTGCAGCAGTGGCGGGCAGATTTATGAACAGGCATGTTTCTGGTAGGGTGTAGCCCCGCAAACAAGACACAGGTATGCGATGAACTCTGCTCTGGACTTTGACCGCCAACACATCTGGCACCCCTATTCTTCCATCGGTTCTGATAACCCGGTTTTTCATGTGGAGCGCGCCGAAGGTTGTGAGCTCATTTTAAAAGACGGACGCCGCCTGATTGACGGTATGGCGTCGTGGTGGAGCGTGATTCATGGTTATAACCACCCCACCATGAATGCCGCACTAAAAGCCCAGATCGATAAAATGTCGCACGTGATGTTTGGTGGCCTCACCCATGATCCTGCCATCGAACTGGCGCAACAACTCGTTGCCATGACCGCCCCCGAACTCGAAGCCGTGTTCTTTGCCGATTCCGGTTCGGTGAGTGTCGAAGTCGCCATGAAAATGGCCATCCAATACTGGGCCAGCAGTGGCCAGCCCGGCAAGCAGCGTTTTCTTACCGTGCGTAACGGCTACCATGGCGACACCTTTGGTGCCATGTCGGTATGCGACCCGGTGAACGGCATGCATTCGCTTTTCGCCAGCACGCTGGCCCAACAGGTATTTGCCCCGGCACCAGAGCCCGCTTTCGATGCCCCTTGCGAAGCAAAACATCTGGCAGAACTTACACGCCTGCTTGAAGCGCATCAGCATGAATTGGCCGCCATCATTATTGAACCGGTGGTACAGGGTGCCGGAGGCATGCGCTTTTACGCACCGGGCTACCTTGACGCCCTGCGCGCTCTGGCCGATGCGCACCAGGTATTATTGATCTTCGATGAAATCGCGACAGGCTTTGGCCGCACCGGCAAACTCTTCGCCTACGAGCACACGCAGGTGGTGCCGGACATTCTCTGCCTCGGCAAAGCGCTGACCGGCGGTTACATGACGCTGGCGGCCACCCTCACCTCCGAAAAAATAAGCCGCACCATTAATCAGGGCGAACCCGGTGTGTTTATGCACGGGCCAACCTTTATGGGCAACCCGCTCGCCTGCACTGCCGCGCTCACCAGCCTGCAACTGCTGCAAGAGAGCAATTGGCAACAGCAAGTCAAAGGAATTGAACAGGGCCTGCAACAGGGGCTTGCTGCCTGTCGCGCGCTCGACTCCGTGGCCGAGGTACGCGTCTTGGGTGCCATTGGTGTGGTGGAGCTGAAAGAACCTGTGGTGATGCGTGACTTTCAACCGAAGCTGGTAGAAGCCGGCGTCTGGGTGCGCCCCTTCGGCAAACTGGTCTACGTGATGCCGCCGTATGTGATGAGTGATGCACAGCTGGCTACCTTATGTGGTGCCATCTTTGACTGTATTCGTGATCATCATGTCGTAGCGTGAAAAAGTGAGCCAACTTAATAAAGGGCTGGCTCAAGCTCTCGGGTTTCAGAGAATTTCCAGACGCTCAGCGCCTAACTTTCTCAAATGTTGCCTTGCAAACTTTCTTTAGGACGCTTATCCAATAACCAAAAGCGCAGTTTGCCAAGGAGCTCGTTATTGTTGATCGGTTTACTTATATAGTCGTCCATACCAACTGAAATACATTTATCTCTATCCCCAGACATAGCGTTGGCTGTCATCGCGATAATGGTAATTGCCTTGTAACTAAAGCCGGCTTCGCCGCGTCGAATTCTTGTTGTCGTCGAATAGCCATCAAGCTCTGGCATTTGACAATCCATTAGCACTAAATCGTATAACAGCTGTGTCTCCGTATTTTCCAGCATCTTTAGAGCCTCAAGCCCATTTTCAGCGACATCGCAAGCCAAACCGAATTGTTCCAGCAACGCCTTTGCGACCAGCTGGTTCACATGGTTATCTTCAACCAACAGTATCCGTGTGTCCGCTGGCCAATCAAGATGCTGCGAAAGCTGATTACCTACTTGATCTTCTGCAACTCCGGATTTTTCAAGCGCCACGGGCTTTTTCTCCGAATCAGCGTCGTCTGCGCACAACAACCCCGTGACAACATCATACAAATCGGAACAGGTGACCGGCTTCGGCAAATATGCGCTAAAATTCTTATCCTGCTTCAGCGCTTCGTTTCCACCGCGATCCAGTGGCGCCATCAGTACCGTTTTTAATGCATAAAACCGTTTGTCATTGCGTATTCTC
>JAWWBW010000264.1:0-3344 GCA_033720775.1 Oleiphilaceae bacterium
ATCACGGTTGGTATTTGGATCTGGCGGCGGGTGTGTCAGGTGGTGATGGCGCAGAGCGTGTCGTTTCAGAACCGCTATTGCGTCGTTCGACATTATTCTTTAACACCATTGTTCCCGATAGTCGTTCCTGTTCCGATGGTGGCACGGGCTGGCTGGTCAGCTTGGATTTTGCGACAGGCCTGGCACCTTCAGATGCAGTGTTTGACGCAAATAATGATGGAACAATAGACAGCAGTGATGCTGGCTATGTTGGCCAGGAGATTGTGGATGGCTTGCCGGCACAGTCAGGTATTTTGGGCAATATGCAATATACTCCCACTAGTGATGGTCAGCTTGCCAGTCGTGAGGTGAATGTGGGTAGTGCTAACAGCGAAGGACGTTTGGGGTGGCAGGAAATTGCACCCAAAAATTAATGCAGCATTAGGTGAAATAAGGAACAGAGTATGAAACAGCAAGGTATTACCCTGATCGAGTTGATCATCGCTATTGCCATTATAGGGATATTGGCAGCAGTGGCTGTGCCGGCTTATCAGGATAATGTGAATACGGGGCGTCGAGGCGATGCCCAGGCTGCATTGATGGGCTTCGCGCAGGCGATGGAGCGAGAGTTTACTGAAGAAGGAACTTATGCTGGAGCAGATGGAAGCGATAAGACCGTAGATATAACGACGCAGGTATCACCAAATATCTTTGCCACGGAGGCACCATTGGACGGCTCAACCAAGTTTTATGACTTGGTTATTACCAGCGCTACCAATAGCAGCTACGTGCTGCGTGCCATTCCCAAAAATGCTCAACTGGGAGATGGTTTCTTGCAAATTAGCTCCACCGGAGAACGCGGCTGGGACCGTGACAACAACGGTTCCCTTGCCGCATCCGAAATGTGCTGGGCAAAAGTGTGTTAATGCGTAGCTAAGGGCAGGTAAGGTCTTTGCCTGAGGCGGTTTCTACAATACCGTTATTATTGCGGTCTTTGCCGAGATAGCCGCGCCCGCCCACGTTAACAATGACATTACGCGCCAGAGAGGCTTGTGTGTTGTTGGGGCACAGCGTGAAGGTGCCATTGTGATAGTTTGTGATGCCCATGGGGGTGTATTGTAAGGCGGTTTTGTTGCCAAATGCGCGCCAACGAATGCGATGTTGGGATAAAGAGAGTTCGCGCAAAAGGTGATCGCCCTGATCAAGCTGCTGGTCGTTGTTTTGATCGACGAACACGACCAGATTTTTGGCCCAGGGACGACTGCAGGTTTTGTTATCGCTACTGGGGCAAACGAAGATACTACTTTGCCGCGAGAGGGCTTCAGTGCGGGCATAGTTGAGTAGGCTGAGCACATCGCGAGCTGCGGTGTCGGCCTGGTGGCGGTCAATCGCTGAAAAGCTGGCGAGAGATAGGCTGATAAGTATTGAACTGATGGCGAGCGTGGCAAGCAGCTCCACCATCGTCACTCCTTGACATTGGTGCATAAAGGCTCCTGATTTACGATCCGTGTAAAAAAGAGGAAACACAAGTATACACAGCTCCCGAATGAAAAACGGCAGTGTTCAGCAAGAATGATTAAGGTGTGACCGAATGCGCAGTATGTAGGGCAGCGGACAACACCAAGACGAATTGGAGAAAGTATGATGAAAATCTTTATTACAGCAGCGGCGATGCTGTTTTCTATAGTGGTTTCGGCACAGACTTATCAATGGACTGATGAAAAGGGCGTGACACATTATTCTGACAAGCCGATTAATGCCAAGGCAGAAAAGATTGAAATTAAGGTGACCAAGCCAAAAGCGAGTACTTCGGTTTCCGAGACTGAGAGTGCATCCAGTGCTGCAGCGAGCGGAAAAACGGTAAAAGACTACCCCTGTGAGCGCACTGGCGAGCAGCAGCCTGGAGTGGTAGGAAACCCGCTTATCGTCACCGATTGCATCGAGGATAAATAGCCCACTGGAGCACACGTTTTATTCGTGTGCTTAGCCAGTTTGTTCGTGTTTGTATTGGCCCTTATCGTTATAATCGTCGCGCAACCCATCTGATCGGAGTGACAAGGGCTTGAAAGCGGTGATTGTCGGTGGCGGTGTGATGGGCCTCATGCAGGCTCGTGAACTCGCTCTGAAAGGTTGGCAGGTAACACTGCTCGATAAAAGTGAGTGCGGCAAAGAAGCCAGTTGGGCTGGCGGTGGCATCATTTCTCCTCTCTATCCTTGGCGTTATGCCCCAGCCATTACCGCGCTGGCGAGCTGGTCCCAGCAATATTACCCCCATCTTATTCAAAACCTCGAAGCTGAAAGCGATATTGATCCCGAGTTGTCGCGTCATGGTTTGCTGATGCTCGCGGTTGACGATTACCAGGCGGCGCTGGATTGGGCACAAGAAAACGCCTATTGGCTGGAGCAAATCGACAGAGACCAGCTTTACCGGCTCGAACCGTCCTTGCGAGAAGGGCTGGAACAAGGCTTATGGATGTCGCAAGTCGCCAGCGTACGTAATCCACGTCTGCTGCGCGCTTTAAAACAGATTGCTACCCAACACCCTCAGATCACTGTCGAAGAAGTAGCGCGTGTCACTGAAGTAAAACCGCATCATGCGAGCCCCTCGGTTGTTACGGAACAGGGGCGGCATTTCGAGGGGGATGTGGTTCTATTGTGCAGTGGTGCCTGGACGGCAGAATTATTGGGCTTGCCCAAGCTTCCGATCGAGCCCGTCAAAGGGCAGATGCTGGTGTTTGATGCGCCGACAGGGCTGGTGAATCGTGTTGTGTTAAGTCATGGCAAGTATGTCATTCCGCGACGGGATGGCAAGGTAGTAGCTGGCAGCACGCTTGAACGCTGTGGTTTTGATAAAACAACGACGGCCGATGCCAAAGAGCAGCTGGCTGATGCGGCGATTGAGTTATTTCCTGAGCTGGCGCGATGTCCAATCAGTTACCATTGGGCGGGGTTACGCCCCGGATCTCCCAAGGGCTTACCGTTTATTGGCGCTTTACCTGAATATGAAGGTGTGTTTGTGAACGCGGGACACTTTCGAAACGGCCTCGTATTGGCGCCGGCTTCGGTGCGGCTGATGACGTCTATCCTGTGTGGTGAGACGCCTCCCGTCGATGCCAGCCCCTATGACCCGAAGCGGGTGTTTAGTCCATCTCCAGCTTTTTGAGGCGATAGCGAAGCGCTCGAAAGCTGATGCCCAGTTGTTTGGCTGCGGCGGTTCGATTCCATTTGGTCGCCTGCAAGGCTGCCTCGATCTCGCGCCGCTCAATACTTTCCAGATAGTCTTCGAGAGACTGCCCGGGCTGCCTTGCGCCGATATTGCCTGTGCTTGCGTGTGTTTCGTTTGAAGGCTTTTCGGCTTCAACAGG
>JAWWBW010000265.1:0-3339 GCA_033720775.1 Oleiphilaceae bacterium
CCCCCACACTCTCGAGCTCATTCAAACGCTCGAGTTCTTCTGCGACAGTCACCACATCTACCGGTTTTCCGTCGTTTGCGAGTCGCGCGATGACACGGTAAATCAGACGATGCTCCTGACGATAGAAGTCATCTTCAATAACTTTATCGCCCACCACATCCCACTTGCTGTTGTCGAGCAACAGACCACCAAGTATCGACTGCTCGGCTTCGATGGAATGAGGCGGGGTTTTGAGATTGAGTGCGTCTTTTTCAAGCACAGACAAGCGTGTATCTCCAGAAGGCTAATTGGAAGGTGAAATACATACACCCAGAACGAACAAGGCCTGAGAATATACCGGATATTCTCAGGCCTTAGAAGACGCAACAACAGCTCAGCTTGCCTGAATCGCAAACCGACTGAGAGGTCTGACTTTATGCGTTGGGCTTATTCAGCAACAACAGAAAGCTTGATTACAGCTTCTACATCGCTGTGCAGCTGCAGAGTGATTTCGTAATCGCCAACAGCACGCAGCGGACCTTCCGGCAGACGTACTTCAGACTTGCTTACTTCAACACCCGCTGCAGTGATCGCATCAGCGATATCACGTACACCAATCGAACCAAACAGCTTGCCTTCATCACCCGCTTTAGACGCGATCGTGACAGACTTGTCAGTCAACTGTTCAGCGCGCGCTTGTGCGGCTGCCAGTTTGTCGGCGGCGGCTTTTTCAAGCTCTGCGCGACGTGCTTCGAATTCTGCGATGTTCGCTTCGTTGGCAGGAACAGCCTTGCCATAAGGGATCAGAAAGTTGCGACCAAAGCCAGACTTAACGCTTACTTTGTCACCCAGACCGCCTAATTTACCCACTTTCTCGAGTAGAATAACTTCCATCTCGCTATCCTCAGTTTTTAATTCATTCAATAGTTAAGGCTCGGTGCCCGCTCACTGCGTCACGTTCGGAGACGGCTTCACGCGACTCCGGATGTCAATCAAGCTGTCTACAATCACCAGACAGGTCAATAACATTAGCACCGTGGGAAACAGCATCACGACCAAAAAATAAAAGCCGAACAACCATTGCCCACCCAATTGTTTTTTTGCAATCAGCCCGTGCACTAGTGCAAAACCACATGCTACAACGGCAACCCAACCCACCAGCAACACCACTACCGGCTCAACACCAACGTAGCGTGCTGCCATTGCCGCGACCAACCAACCCATTACGGTCAGAGGTTGCAAGCGCAGGTGATGAAACTCCTGTTTCCATCCACCCGGGTTATATAGGTGCGACTGCCATGATCGAGCAATAAACAACGCGGTCATCGACATAGCAAAGAACGAAGCAGCGAAGCTTGCGATCATCATTACGCGAAATGCGTCCTGCGTTGTTTGGTCATATTCGGTTTCAGCGTTTTTCGCTAACTCCCGAAAGATCTGATCCGCCATTTGCATCAGCGTATCAATCAGGCCCGACATGAGTAGTGGCGCCAAGGCCCCTAAACCAATGCCGATGACCGCTCCGGTTACCAGGGTTTTATTCCAGGAAACCGTGGTTCTGAGCACCATAGCCATCACTAGTGTACTCACCAGCACGATGACTGCTCCGGGATCTTGCAATCCCAGCCACCATCCCAAAGCCGGGATAATGGCCCAAACTAATACCGCAAGCCCTCTTTCAAGACCCAAGCGCAGTGTGACCAGCGCTACCACTGCCGCCCCCAGCCAAAACAGCATGGGGATCGCTGTGAACAGCATGGCAACAAACGCTGCCTGCCGCGGACCTCGCATGATGAATTCTGCTAAACCACGCATTCAGAGCTCACTTGCGATGTTGCTGGCCGTTTCGACAAAACCTAAACGCATGCCGCTGACCAGCTCCCTGATTCATAAATAAGCGCAGCGCTTATTCGTTATGGTTATCCGTGTATGGCAACAGAGCGAGGTAGCGCGCGCGCTTGATCGCTGTCGCCAACTGACGCTGGTAACGTGCCTTGGTGCCAGTAATGCGGCTTGGTACGATCTTGCCAGTTTCAGTGATGTAACCTTTCAGGGTTTCAATATCTTTGTAATCGATCTCTTTGACGCCTTCAGCAGTAAAGCGGCAAAACTTACGACGACGTAAAAAACGGGACATACTCTTCTCCTAAATCAGATAATTACTCTTCAGATTCACTTTCGTCGCTGTCAGAAGACTCTGCTTCAGCAGGCGCTTGTTCCTGCTTTGGAGCCTCTTGACGCGCAGGACGACGATCTTCGCGAGCCTGAGCAGCTTTGATTGGAGATTCTTCCGTCACCGCTTCTTTGCGACGTACAACGAGGTCACGAATAATCGCATCGTTGAAACGGAAGTTATGAGACAACTCTTCCAGCACTTCGTTACTGCATTCGATGTTCATCAGAATGTAGTGTGCTTTGTGGATTTTGTTGATCGGGTATGCCAGGTGGCGGCGACCCCAATCTTCGAGACGATGTACCTGACCACCGTTAGAGGTGATAAGTGAGCTGTAACGCTCAACCATGCCAGGCACCTGCTCGCTTTGATCAGGGTGCACGAGGAATACGATTTCGTAATGACGCATAAAGTCTCCCTTCGGATAATCAGCCTTTTATGTATTTCAATAAAAAGCAAGGAGTTACATTTAAACGGACAGGTTATTGGCCAAAAACCAATCTATCCGCAGTATTTTGGAGGCGAGCATTCTAGTGACTTCACCGATCTGTTGCAAGAAATTTCCCGGCTAAACGCTGTCGAAACGACATCAGGCTATTTGGCGCCCGTTCGGGCACGCAGTTCTCAGCGTTCAAATTTTCGGCAGTTTTTACAAGCACACACCCGAATTCTCGCTTAGGATGCTACGCAGGTTAGGGTTATCGCTAATACCAATAACAATACGAACCCGGATTACCTCAACAGAAACTCATGGATCGGTGTTCTGCCGAACACGCTCAGGACAGCAACTGCAAACAACTGCAAAACGCGGCGGTATTTGGCAAACCGATAAATAAATGCACTTGCATTACCTATCCTGCCTGCCATTACCGTTTGATTTTTGTACCGCTTGTTATGGTGCTGATACATATCATCAGACACCGCGCATGTTGACATGATGTCAACCAGAGAAAGACCTGGAGAGCTTTCTTTTAAAACTCTTGGACGATAACAACTAAAACTAAGAGGTCACACCATGAAACCCGTTATCCTCAGCAGTATTCTTTTGTCACTCGCGCTTGCCATCACACCGGCACACGCCGCCAAAGGCGGTAAAAAAGGCGGGGGCGACGGCAGCGGCAGCGAACCACCTGCAACCGGCAACGACCCTATTCTGTTTGTGCATGGCTGGAATTCCAGCGGATCGG
>JAWWBW010000266.1:0-3316 GCA_033720775.1 Oleiphilaceae bacterium
CAAATGGCAGTCGGTAATGTGCAAGACATGAAGACATTGGGAAGTAGGATGACTGACCGACGCTTCAGCGTCTGTCATCACGGCATCGCCCATCGAAGCGGGCTGATCACTCTGCATGACTCTATTCGGCTCTTGTTTGGTTTACTCTCTGCAAGGCGTGGACGGTTCCAAACAGATACTTCACTGGCCCCAACTCCGTGCCTCGTCAGCGTACTCGCAGAATACTCTACTGATAAAGCTAGCCAAGATTTGGAATTTGGGTAGTACGAATCGCCTGTTTTTATGTTTATTGGAGGCGAACTAACACTATATCGGCGGATTTTTAAAAAACTGATACCACATTCACAGTTTCATTTGGTCAAACGGGCGCGTGTCGCAACATCCGTGACTTAAGCAGAATCCCAGCCATTCTGACAAGAACGCATTGAGCTGACTTTTTTCGTCCGGATGATGCATATATTTGTTCGGGTACTGATTCGTCGCTTCAATACGACGATGACCGTGACACGAAATCACTTCAGCCACCGTAGCATCGTGATACAAACGCACCGTCATTTTCGGATTATTCAGCCACTTACCCGCGGCTGAAGTTTGCTCCAGCAGGAGCGTATCGGTGTATTTGCAGCTTTCAAGCAGCACCAGTTCAACCTTGCCCACAAAACGCTCACCGGCGTGGAGAACAAAACTTGCGCGCGACTTGCCTGTCATCAAACGGAGCAACTGCATCATGCGACGATAGTTCGCCTCGTAATGTGCGCCTAGCTTGACCAGGTCTGGAACGTATTTGCGTCGCATGCTCACCCGTCTAGTTTGTTGCCCAGCGGGCATCGACATCTGCGCGATGCCGGGCCAGCCAATTCAATGCCAGTATGGCCGGCGAGTTATTAATACGCCCAGAGTCCGACCACGCCAAAGCCTGTTCAAAAGGTAGCACATGTACTCGAATATCTTCTTGCTCTTCGTCCAAACCGTGAACACCGCCAGCCTCCGCAGCATTGATATGCGCCAGATACAAGGTGATTTTTTCGGTGCAGGCACCAGGGGAGGTATAAAATTCAGAGATAAATTGCAAGGCCTGAAGCTTCAAGCCGGCTTCTTCTTGCGCCTCACGATGCGCGACACTCTCGGTCGTCTCGCCCGGTTCGTTAATACCCGCGACCAATTCCAGCAACCAGGGCGAATCGTCATTGAGCAGCGCTCCCGCACGCACCTGCTCCACCAGCACGACCTCACCAGTGTCGGGGTCATAAGGCAACACGCAAGTGGCATCGCCACGCAAAAAGACTTCACGCGCGACCACATCACTCCAGCCACCAGCGAAGCGGCGATGCTTGAAGTGCAAACGCTCCAGACTAAAAAAGCCTTTAAAGCAAGGCTCTCGTTCGCACAGTTCAACATCCTGCCTTGAAAATGTGGGCGCACCATCGCGCTCAATGCTCGACATGAAAATCCCCTTGATTGATTGGCTCGCAACGAACATTGTGCCAGATTTATCAAGACAGTGTTCAAAGGGCTGGCAAGTGTAGAGTTATGGTCTGGTATTGTCCATAATGCTGCCCTTATGTACCGGTAGACCAACCCTAGCGCTCTGTATTGCGGCGCAGTCAAGGCAAGGAAACAAGTGAATATGATGACCTTCAAGAAAGTTGCGCTACGAGGCCTGATGGCTTCCATTCTGGGTAGCAGCCCTGTGTTCGCCAACAGCACCGATTTGATTTCATTGTATCGCGAGGCGGTCAACTACGATGCAGAAATAGCCGCCGCCAAAGCCGGTCTTTATGCCGAGCAGACCAATGAGGATTTGCGCCTGTCATTCTTGTTGCCGCAAATTAACGGCGAAGCCAATTATGGTCACACAAACTCCAACAAACAAATTCAATCCAGCGACTCGTATGAAACTACAAGTTATTCAGTTACGCTCACTCAGCCTTTGTTTAATCTACCCAATTGGTATGACCTGAATGCCGCTGAACTAAACAGTGCTCGGGCGCAGGCCGTCTATTTGGCCGCTGAGCAAGATCTTATACTCGATGTCGCCACTGCCTATTTTGCTGTACTGCGTACACAGGAAAATCTCACCGCCGCCAAGGCGCTCGAGACGGCCGTCAAAAGACAATACGAACAAGCCAAAGAACAGTTCGATGTGGGTCTGATCGCCATTACGGATGTGCATGAAGCAAAAGCCTCCTACGACGATGCCCAAACCAACCGTATTCGAAGCGAAGGTGATGTCACCATTGCGGTCGAAAATCTGAATCGGCTAACAGGCAAGTACACGCCAAAAGTGCACCTGCTCAAAGACGACTTCCCCATTTCATTAGATCAGGAAAAATCTGTTGAGGACTGGGTCACGGCTGCGTATGAAAACAATCTGAACATTAAAGCCGCAGAGTACGCTCTCAAATCGCTGGAAGAGGGTCTAAAAGCAGACAAGTCGGGGCATCTTCCCTCGCTTAACCTCAGCGCCAGCTATGAGAACACTGACCTGAGCAACTTTTCTCCGCGGAATAATACGCGTGAAGAAAGCAGCATATTCCTGAACCTGAACGTACCGCTTTATAGCGGCGGTGCTACCCAGGCCACGGCGCGACAAACCCGCTACCTGACCGAACAGGCTCGCCACCAGCTGGCTGCAGCCAAGCGCGCCGCACAGATTCAGACGCGTACCGAATACATCAACCTGCGCACCAACATTCAAACGGTCGAAGCTCTGCGACAAAACATCGTCTCGCGCGAGAGTGCACTGGAAGCTACCCGCGAAGGCTACAAGGTAGGCACGCGTAATATTGTTGAAGTGCTCGACGCAGAACGTAATTACTTCACAGCCCTGCGTGATTACGCCAATGCCCGTTTCGATTTTATCGAAAGCAGCCTGCGCATTCGCGCTTCGGCCGGCACCTTAAGCAGCAAGGATATCGAAGAACTGAATCAATGGTTGAAGCCAGCAAGCAAGTAACTAGCGCTGCTCAATCAAAGGGTGGAGGTGCGACACGACACGTTGCACCGCACCTTTCCCCGAGGCTACGTCCTGTAGCACTTTCTGCCCCATTGCCTCAGCCTCGATCGGCCGTTGCAACAAATTCAGCAAGCGACCTTGCAAAGCACTTTCATCTGCGACAACTTCCAATCCACCAGAGGCCATCATCTGTTGGCAAATCGCTTCAAAATTAAAGATGTGCGGACCCATCAGAATGGGTAATCCCAGCGCCGCCGGTTCGATCGGGTTGTGCCCACCGATTTCGGCAAATGATCCGCCAATCACGGCCACATTTGCTGCCGCATAAAAACGCATGAGTTCGCCCATGGTATTGACCAC
>JAWWBW010000267.1:0-3291 GCA_033720775.1 Oleiphilaceae bacterium
ATCAAGATGGCACTGGTGGTCACGCCCTACCCTGGCGCCACCGCAGTAGAAGTAGAAAAGGAAATCACCGAGCCGCTGGAATCCGCCATCCAGCAATTACCACAGCTGAAACGACTGACCTCGCGATCTCGACCCGGTGAGTCTATTATCAAGGTCGAGATAAAGAACCAGTATGACGGCGACACAATGCCGCAAGTTTGGGATGAACTGCGACGCAAGGTCGGTGACGCACAAAGCTTCCTGCCAATTGGGGCTTTAAATTCCACTGTCCATGATGACTATGGCGATGTGTTCGGAATTTTCTTTGCGGTCGTCGCACCAGACCTAACTGATTCCGAGGTACGCGAGCTCTCGCGCTTCCTACGCCGCGAGTTATTGAATGTGCCAAATGTGTCGAAAGTCACCACCGCAGGCGAGCCGTCAGAAGTCATTTATGTGGATATCTCCCAAGAAAGCCTGGTCAGCCTCGGCATTCCGCTGGAAGTAGTGCTCAACGCTCTACAATCGGAAAACCGCATGCAATCCGGCGGTTCTTTTAAAATCGATGGACGCCGCATTCGCATTAGCGGCGAACCCGGTTTTGATTCAGTCGCAGCCATTGAGGCGTTACGCATCGGTCGACCCGGTTCCACGGAGCAATTCAGCCTGAGCGATGTGGCGTCCGTATACCGCGCTACCGACGATATCCCCAGGGAACTTATCAATTATGATGGCGAAAGGGCGTTCACCCTCGCTATCGCCGGCCTGCAAAATGCCAACATTGTCGAGGTAGGGCACGCGGTCAACGAGCACCTTGATAAAATTCGCCACCATATTCCGTTAGGTGTGCATATTAAGCCGATTTACCAGCAGCACCTTGTGGTTGACAAAGCGATTGATGACTTCCTTGCCAGTCTTGCATTGTCAGTGGCTATTGTAATCTGTGTCCTTTGTCTGGCCATGGGCTGGCGCGTCGGAGTTGCCGTCGGCAGCACCCTTTTACTTACCGTGCTTGGCACAGTGTTTTTTATGGCAATTTTTGCCATCGAAATGGAGCGCATTTCTCTCGGCGCCTTGATTATCGCCATGGGGATGCTAGTTGATAATGCCATCGTCATTGCCGAAGGTATGCTAATCGGTATCCAGCGCGGCAAAAGTGCCGAGAATGCCGCAAGCGAAGCCTGTCGTCGCACCCAAATCCCGCTGCTTGGCGCCACTGTTATCGGCATCATGGCATTTTCCGGGATCGGCCTGTCGCAAGACGTGACCGGCGAATTCCTGTTCTCGCTGTTCGCAGTTATTTCCATTTCACTGTTGTTAAGTTGGCTGCTGGCGATCACTGTTACGCCACTTATGGGCCACTATTTGTTTGATGGCCACCAGTATGAAGAAGGCGAAGATCCCTACGCGCATGCAAGCTACGGCAAGTACCGCATGATCCTTCTGCTTGCACTAAAAAACCGAGGCATCACCGTTACCGCACTAGTTATGATTACCGTAATTTCGATAGTCGGCTTCGGTTTTGTTCGACATGCTTTCTTCCCGCCATCGAACATGCCAATGTTCTACCTTAATGTGTGGCTACGTCAGGGTGCCGATATACAAGAAACCGCGCGGCAGATAAGCGAAATAGAAAGTCTGATTCTCGCTCACGATGAAGTAGAAGCAGTCACCACCTTTGTTGGCCAGGGCGCCAGCCGCTTCATGCTGACTTATGAACCGGAGCTACCAAATCCATCCTATGGTCAGCTGATCGTGCGCGTAACTAATCGTCAGTTGATTAACGGCCTGATTGATGAATTAAGAGTAGTTCTAGCAAACCAATATCCGTCCCTCGAGGTGTACCCACAAACGATGATGTTCGGCCCTGGTGGCGGGGCCAAGATTGAGGCACGCTTTAAGGGCAACGATCCTGCTGTGCTTCGTCAACTTGGTGAGCAAGCACAACAAATTTTCCAAGAGAGTAATGTTGTGCAAGATATCAGAATCGATTGGCGTACGCGGGAGGTTGTCGTGGTACCGCATTTCGATGAAGAACGAGCACGTATCGCCGGCGTTGGCCGTGCAGAAGTGAAAACGTCATCACTATTTGCCACTACCGGTATCCAAGCCGGCACCTACCGCGAATATGACTCGCAAATACCAATTGTGGTACGTCCTCCCAGCGAGGAACGTGGCAGCGTCAGCAAACTCGGCAACCGTGTTATGTGGAGCAGCGCCGAACAGACCTACGTTCCTGTTAGCCAGGTGCTAAGCGGACTAGAAATTGCCACCGAAGAATCCCTTATTCATCGGCGCAACCGTATACGCGCGCTCAAAGTTCAGGCCGAACCGATTGGCGACCTGACTGCCGACCAAGCATTGCGACAATTACATAACGCGGTGGAAACTCTACCGCTGCCAAAAGGTTATGCTCTGGAATGGGGCGGCGAATATGAGAAAGCCAGCGAAGCGCAAGCGTCCCTGGCGAAACAGGTACCGCTGGGGATCCTTGTGATGCTGGTAATTTCAGTATTATTGTTCGGAAAGGTCCGTCAGCCGCTGATAATCTGGCTGATCGTACCAATGTCGATCTGTGGCGTGAGCATCGGCCTGTTACTAACTGGTCAGCCATTCACTTTCATGGCAATGCTCGGCTTCCTCAGCCTTTCCGGAATGCTGATGAAAAATGCCATCGTGTTAATTGACGAAGTCGACGCACAGGTCAAGGACGGTAAGCTAATGAGAGATGCACTAGTCGATGGCAGCGTCAGCCGCCTGCGCCCCGTGATCCTCGCGGCCTTCACCACCATTCTCGGCATGATACCTCTGATGTGGGACGCCTTCTTTTCGAGCATGGCGATTACTATCATGGGGGGTCTTGCCTTCGCCACTCTGCTCACCATGGTGGCGATACCTGTGCTTTATTCACTTTTCTTCCGCGTGCGGTTCTAGGCGGGCTCTTGAAAACTCCGCACACTAACATAGCTTAGCATGAGCCCTCGCACTCTTCTTGGATTATATGATCCAGCCGATAGTGCATGCATCTATCCAAACAACATTTATCACAACTTCTCTTGCGACATAGAGCGCACTTCCATTTGGGCGAACATTACCCCCAACTGAATAGCGAATTTTGCTATTCATATTCTCGTCTTTCACGATCGCAATTCAACACATGTGATTTACAAAAGTCTACGGACTACAGGCAGCACAAAGAGACATAAAACTCTGCCAACCTATCAAAGCGCCTCTATCTCCTTGGCTTTCACATAAATAGCTCTAATCTAATTATTTTCAAACACATATCACCTCCATGAAGCCGGGAAGGAA
>JAWWBW010000268.1:0-3260 GCA_033720775.1 Oleiphilaceae bacterium
GCCTCGTCGGCGGACATTTCCAGCACCGCCGTGCCACATTCCCGTGCGGTGTCGCTCAGCTGGGCGTGGGCCAGATCGTCGCGGTCGCAGATCACTGCCTTCAATTTCAAGCCGCGGATGTCGGCGCTGACCTTGTCGGGGCTTTGAAAGGGGTTGATGGTTGCTACGCAGCGCCGCGAGGCCAGTACCTGCATCAGCGCCGCCACATGGGCAGGGCGGTTGCGCAGCAGCACACCCACCACATCGCCTTCTCCCAGGCCCGCTTTAACCAGACTGTCTTCCAGTTGGTTCATGGCATCGTTAATGCTTTGCCAGCTAAACCACTGCCCCTGAAATTCAAGGGCAGGACTTTCAGGGGAGAGTTTCAAGACCTGGTGAATACGTTCGATGAGACTCGGTTGCATGAGCGGTAAATCCTGTTGTGGTAGCTGCAGAGCGCTCTGTGTGTGGTCGGCGACCTTCGCAATTCAGCGTATCTTTAGTATAATTGTGTTAATCATATCAATCGTATATATGATTTGGCAAGGGGTTGAAAATAAAGTTGCTTGGGGAAGTCGCGAAAGTCTTCTTTCACTAAGGAAGTAAAATGGTATATATGATTAAATAGCGGAAATTGAAGTAGCCCTTGTTCGGGTTTTAGGGCAGGTGTCAGAAAAGCGGGCCGATATGATAGAAATAGCAGATGTGACCAGCCGAACCGGAATTCCCGGTAAAGGTAAAAACAGCCGAGGAGCCAAGCGGTTCAAGGTGCCAAAGGCGTCTGAGCTGTTGGCGGGAAATATTCGGGACCAGATTATTCGCGGCAAGCTGCGCGACGGCGATCAATTGCCCGCCGAAGCGAACTTGATGGAACAATTTGACGTGTCGCGGCCTACCATTCGCGAAGCCTACCGAATTCTCGAAGCCCAACAGTTGGTGTCGGTGACCCGCGGTGCCAAGGGTGGGGCGGTGGTACATGCCCCCAGCCCGGATCTGATCGCCGAAAACACCTTGATGGTATTGCAGGCCGAGGGTGTGACCATGTCTGAGGTCTACCTGGCCCGCAACGCCTCTGAGCCGGCGCTGGTGCGCTTGGTGGCGACCAATGCCCGGGAAGAAGCCCCGCCGCGACTGCGGGAGTGTTTGGCCGCTGAAGAGCAGGCGCTGCTGAAAGATCCCCAAGCGTTTTCTGCCGCGTTGGATCAGTTTCATGCCACGCTGGTTGAGCTTGCCGGAAACCGTCCTCTGCGCCACCTTTACAACGCCATTTCATCCATTATTGCTGTGCATCAGGTCATTGTGGCCGAACAGAAGTGGCGTAACAAAGAAGCGACGCAGAAAACCCTGGCCGCCGGTTTGCGTTCACAGGGCAAGTTGATTGACCTGATCGAGGCGGGCGAAATCGACAAGGCCGTCGCCCATTGGCGCAACCACAATGAAGCGGCCTACAAAATGTGGATCACCAACTACGAAGACACCACTGTACTTGAGGTGCTCAGCCGCAACAGCTGATTTTCGCCGTACCTTCCTTTAAACCGCCCGACGGCTCTCCGTTGGGCGGTTTGCGTTTTTGTCATCTGCTTGCCAAGTGATTTCGCAGTACTGCTTAACTTATTCACGCTCTATTATGCAGAGCCTCTCTTAGGCACACGGATGTAGAGCGCCTAAATCAGTCGCGCGTTTTTTGCGTCGGCTGCATTTGCTTGTTAGCCGTGAGATCTTGCAGAGAGCCAGATATGTACTTGTGAATAATACTTGATACGAAAGTTTGGTACGGAATACCTTCTTCCGAAGCGCGAGACTGGATCGCGGTTAAATCCCTGTTGGAGATTCTAATATTTATTCTCTTATCTTTTTTAAAGGTGTTGCTGGCTATTGCCTCCAACTCCTTTTTACGGGACTCCGTTAATACTGACTCAAATTCGCCGGCCTCTACGGCATCAAGCAGAGCTCTCTCTTCTTTCGATAACTTACCTTTGCTCATGAGCCACCTCCAAGGTACAACTTGGTAAATTTCCTGCTGGGAATGATTGTTTTCAAAAACACCTCATCTTCGTTTTCCACATACGGAACCAGATGAACGTATTCCTTGATGCAAATGACGAAAATCCGTTGGTTGGGATAATCAGAGGCGTTTGGATGGGCTATATCATCCAGTAGCCCACCATGTTCAATATGGAAGATCGCCTCTTCAAAAGAAACGCCTCGCTCAACGATAAGCTCCTGATTTTTATTGGGATTCCAATTGTAGATTTTCATGCGCGAAAGCTTAGCACGAATGTGTGCATTTTGTCATCAGGTGGCGAGCGCCTAAAGCAGCGAGTAATTTGTCCGACTGCCGATACTTGTTATGGCTGCCATTTAATGTCGAGCTTACGATGATGATTGGCACAATCTCTCAGGTAAAGATTGATTAGACTCTGGTAAGGAATGCCCGACTCTTCAGACATGCTTTTAAAATAGTCTATGACATCTTCACTTAACCGGATAGTTACCGGCTTTTTTAGCTTGGACGCATAGGGATTTTTCCTGGATTTCATCTTTGAAAAATCATATTCACTTTTCATGACGTTTTACCTCTGTAGTAACTTTGCTCGGTATTGGTTGCCTTACGGGCTGATATGATGCGGAGAACCTCATTATCTTTCCCGCGCTCACAATGTACGACCACCAGCACACGAGATAGATTACTCATGCCAAGTATGATGAATCTTTCCTCGTCCGCAGGAGTTTCATCGTAAAACTGAATGGCCAAGTCATCATAGAAAACGGACTGCGCTTCCTCGAAAGAAACGCCATGCTTCTTGAGATTGGACTTGGCTTTCGCTTGATCCCATTCAAATTCAATCATACATACATTGTATGTATAGTGTACCCAAAGTCAAGATGGCCATAACGCCCACGCCAGTCAAAGCGGAGCACATTTTTGTGCAAAACTGCGCGAAGCGATTACTCAAAAAAGTGCGGAGCTTTGGCTAACTGCGCGTGCTTGTCAGGTGACATTTGCTGCCCCACTCAGCAGCTGTTTGCTGGGCTCGTGAGAGCGCCGCTTGTAAGTGCGTCCCGACCAAGCTTCACATTGCCGCGTGCCTCATTACCACGAAAATGATAGTCGTCGGATCGCGTTCAGCGGTCAATCTCGCGCCCCGTGCCAAATGCCTCTAAAACCCTTGGGGGTATGTAATCCTATATATCTTTACAACAAAAAAGATTTGTGGCTCAATAAATGAGACAAATAAATAAATCGTCTTATTTCGTTAGCTGAGGCCCACAATGAATAC
>JAWWBW010000269.1:0-3260 GCA_033720775.1 Oleiphilaceae bacterium
AACGACGTAGCGAGACCAAACAGCGTGGCGAGCACCGCCAGTATATCGATGATATGGCCCGGCCAACCCCAGGCACGATCCCCCAGCAGAGGATAAAAAGCCGACCGTATCGATAAAGGCAAACCCTTGTTGTAGGCAAAGAAGGCCATGGCCAATGCCACCACCCCGTATATCGCCCAAGGGTGCAAGCCCCAGTGATACATCGTCGCGCCCATGGCCATGCGCGCGGCTTCGTCGGTGTTGGCTTCAACACCCAAGGGCGTTTCGTACCACCCTGTGTAATAGGCGACCGGCTCAGCAACGCCCCAGAACATTAAGCCAATGCCCATGCCCGCAGCAAAAAGCATCGCCAGCCACGCCAACATGGAATGCTCGGCTTCAGCCTGCTCCCCACCCAATCGAATACGGCCAAATGGCGAGACAATCAACGCAAGACAGAACAAAACGAAGATATTACCCGACCAGATAAAGAAACTATCGAACATGCCAATGATGTCCCATTTCAGGCCATCGAGTGAGGCTTTGGCAGTGGCAGGATCGGTGAGTAAAGTAGCGAGTAGAAAGGCGATGATTAATGCGGCACTTACACCAAAAACAGGATTATGAACATCGAATCCCCATCTTTGTATGTTGTGCTGGCCTATGGTGTAGTCGGTGCTATGAATGCTGTACTTATCGTCAACATCTGGCATTGGCTTCTCCTGGTCGGTGCTCAACATCTCATTACGGAACGTCTGGTACTGACGGGTGGATCACCCATAAACATAGCACAGGAGGTGAAGCGTTATCAGGTTAAGAGGCTTGAAGAGGGATTAAATACCGTAGATGGCGTTCTTGCCGCCACGCTTGACGTGATAGAGCGCGTCATCAATCTCGGTGTAGAGTGTGTTAAAACTGACACGGTCGTCAGGACTCACAATTCTCACACCGATCGAACACGTAACCGAAGGATCCAGCTCCCCCACCAACTCTAAGATCACGCGATTCAGTTCTTCGCGCAGTGTTTGCAGCATGTGCAGCGCCGTTTGTTCATCCTTGGCACCAAAGACCAAGGCAAACTCATCCCCTCCCACACGAATACTCACATCATCCGGGCGGTTGAAGTGTGTTTGCATGGTTGTGGCTACCGCTTGCAGCACCTTGTTGCCCTGATCGTGGCCATAGCTATCGTTGACCATTTTAAAATTATCGAGATCGATCAAGGCCACCACGAGACAGGTGCCATTGCGTTTTGCCCGACCCAGGTCTCGCTCCAGGTTTTCGGCAAAATAGCGGTGATTACACAGCCCTGTCAGAAAATCATGGTAGGCATCGTATTCAAGTTGCTTATTGTCGGTAACATCCACTGAGATCGCGCAGGTGCCCAGCAAGTCACCGCTTTCGTCGAGCAAGCGGAATTTGGTCGTGTGGTATGTATGCACCTCGCCATCGCAATGCATGACTTCTTCTTCAGCCTGAATCGGCACGTCGGAGGCCTGCGCGCGCAAATCGTTTTGCCACAGCTGATCGGCGATGTCTTTGGGGAACAGATCATAAACGTTGCGATTGATGTATTCAGCAGGTGCAGGCCCGTCGAGCAAGGCAAAGTGTGGATTGGTAAACATCACATTGCCGTTTTTATCTTTAGCCGAAATCAGCAAAGGCGCATTATCCAAAATGGCATGCAATAGGCGGTCTTTGGCACGCAGTGCTTTGTTTTCTTTTTTTAGATCCGCTAGCTGCTGTTCCAGGCTTTTGTCTGCCACCACCACTGTCTCTTATTCAAAATCTACAACTCGGGACGCCCAAACCACACTCGCGCACCCACTCTATTTCGTTTGCTGCCAAGTACATTTACATTTGCTCAATCTAGCAGGTATTTCAAAAAGCGCTTAATGGCCGTTACGCCGCAACCACTTGCGCTTGATTCAGATCACGCCCCGGGCGTTTGATCTCATGCTCCACAAACAGCTTGGATGCCCGCTCAATCACATCACTTTGAAAAGCCTTTTCATAATGCACATCAATCACATAGGCCTTGGCACGAATCTGTAAGGCAAGGCGTTCGGCAATCACCACCTCGTTGAGCGTCAGGTTCACCGGTTTTTTAAGGTAGGCAAAACGGCTCGTCACTATGACTTCGTGAATGAGGCCCTGCGCCAACGAAATATCGGCATCGAGCGCAACATGAAAGTCGCACACCACCATCATGTCGAGGGCACCGGCATTACCACTGGCAACTACATCGGTGATAAAACGCGCATTGGGAATAGTCACCAGATTATCGTCCAGCGTATTTAGGCGCACTGAGCGCAAGCCAATACTGACGATTTCACCGTAGGTATCGTTAAAGCTGACGCGGTCGCCCACCTGAAAGGGGCGGTCAAATAACAGCACTAGACCGGCAATCACTGACGCTGCAACGTCCTTCAGGGCAATACCCATTGCCACCGCAGCGGAACCACCCAACGCCAGCAACATCTCGCGAGGCGGATTAATGATCACGGCCACCACAAAGTAGGTGCCAATGATGTACCAGGCAAAGGTAAACAGCGTCGCCATTTGCAGAATCATAAAACGCCGCGCAGGCAGCTTTTCCATTAATGCTTCACAGGCTTTACGAAACACCTTGTTACTGGCCCATAGCCCCGTTACAGCAAGAATGAGTAAAAACACCTTGCCAAAATCGAGCAGATCACCAAAGGCAGCAATGCCTTCGAGCGTTTGATTGTCCATTTATTTCTCCTCTGCCCTCAGGGTTACCAAAGCATGTTCTTGCGTTGTAGAAAGGCCGACAAGGTGCCATACCAGAATGAATCAATCGCGTAACGACCATCGTCTTCGCGGATGATCAAGCCAAGATTGATTCCTTGCTTCAAGGCATGCCTTACGATTGGCTCGGCAAAATGCGTCACCAACATAATCTCTTTGGTCGACAATCGACGATGCACCACAATTGCGGCAAACACAAAGTACAAATCATTCTTCATCCCACTCAAAGGCGCCGCCGACGGCCGCTCTGGCACACCGATTTCGACAACGCGTCCCTTCACTTTGGCAGCATTCAGCCAGATTTCAATTGCCGCCATGGGGTTTCCACCACTCTGCTCCCACAAAATATTGAATACCCTTGAATCAGCACCGCGCACACTGCTGGATTCACTGCTGGCGGCTGCCGACAGTAGTAATTCGTTATATCGCAGGCGACGTTTACCGCCCTGGTGACGCGATAAAACCAGACGACGAATTTCCTGAGGCGACCAGCGTGGCATACGGTAGAT
>JAWWBW010000270.1:0-3237 GCA_033720775.1 Oleiphilaceae bacterium
CATTGTGGCGGGTCTGGGAGCGTGTATATATGTTTCCGTGACAGCCTATTACACGCACCAACAAGCAAAGGCGCTGGTCAAAGCCAAATCACAGATCCAGCATCAGCGTGAACTCTCAATCTCACTGTCACACAAGCTGGCGAAATATTTATCACCGCAGGTTTGGCAATCGATTTTTACCGGCGAAAGAGATGTTCGCCTCGAGACCCAACGTAAGAAACTGACCATTTTCTTTTCTGACATTAAAGGCTTTACTGAACTGGCAGAGGAGATGGAGCCTGAGGGTCTGACTGAACTATTGAACAGCTACTTCAATGAAATGTCGCAAATCGCCCTGAAGTATGGCGGTACCATCGACAAATTTGTGGGTGACAGCATTATGATTTTCTTTGGCGATCCCACTAGCCGTGGCGCCAAAGAAGACACTCTGGCCTGTGTCGCGATGGCCATCGAAATGCGCAAACACATGAAAATTCTGCGACAAAAATGGCAGAGCCAAGGCATTAAAACCCCGCTGCAGATTCGCATTGGTATTAGTACCGGTTACAGCACGGTGGGGAACTTTGGCGCCGAAAATCGCATGGACTACACCATTATTGGCAAAGAAGTTAATCTCGCGTCCCGCCTGGAGTCATTAGCCGAACCAGGCGAAATTCTTATCTCCTATGAAACCTTCTCGCTGGTCAAAGAAAAGGTAATGTGCCGCGATAAGGGGGAGATTACAGTAAAAGGCTTTGCGCGCCCGGTGCCTATTTATCAGATTATCGATTTTCGTCGCGACATTGGCGCAGGCCAAAGTTTTATCGAACACGAAACCGAGGGCTTTGCTCTGTATCTGGATACCGACAAAATTCAGGGCGAAGAGCGTGAAAACGTGGTGCGCGCATTGGAACGTGCTGCGGACAAGTTAAAAGACGCCTAAACGCTCTTCACACTAGTAATCTCTTTCTTTTCATTTCATTGCCTGACCGAACGCAGCGCAGGCGCAACAGCGCTCTGGTCAGGCGTAGCACGATAAGGGTTAATATCCAAACCACCACGCCGGGTATAACGGGCATACACACTGAGCGAATGTGGGCGACAGTGTGTCATCACATCCGTAAAAATGCGCTCAACGCAATGTTCGTGAAAATCCTGACACTGGCGAAATGACACGATGTAGCGCAATAAGCTTTCGTGACAAATGCGCCCCCCCGTATAGTGGATACATACCGTCGCCCAATCCGGCTGCCCCGTCACGGGACAATTAGAACGGAGCAAATCGGAATACACACTTTCTTCTACCAGATCGCCGCCAATATCCACCGAAAGCAGGTCGGGATCTGGCGCATACACAAAGTTGCCTACATCGAGCGCATCAATACACTTGCCTGACATGGCAAAGTCGCCGACTGGCATGCTGACTGGCCGCAGCGGCAACACACGAACACCCACACCCGCACCTGCCGCCGCAGACAAATCTCCCTGCAGCGTCTGAACCAGCGCATCGTGATCGACAAAGACTTTATGATTGAGGGAGTTCAAATACAGCTTGAAGGATTTCGACTCGATCATCATGGGCGAATCGCAGGGCACCCTAAATTCTGCTATCGCCACTTGCGGCTTACCCTTGGCGTTCAACCAAGACAACTCATAGGCAGTCCAGACATCCTCCCCCACAAAGGGTAAGTCGCGATCAATGGCAAGACGCGCCCGTTTCTCCATGCGCGCCAGGGGGAACAGCAGCCCGGGATCATAGTCGTGGTCATAAACCGTGGCTTTACCGAGCAAACTGTCTTTTTCGTGCCCCATCTTTTAAATCTCCACTAACTGCGAATACCGACGCCACGATTCAATAACGACAAAGAGAACGCAAATAATCCCACAATAAAAACAAGAATCATGGCATAGGAGAAACCAATACTTACATCGCTCACACCCAGAATGCCAAAACGGAACGCATTGACCATGTACAGAATCGGATTCATCTGCGACACGCCCTGCCAAAACTCAGGCAGCAGCGAAATACTGTAAAACACGCCCCCCAAATAGGTTAGCGGAGTCAGAACGAAAGTTGGCACAATCGAAATATCGTCAAATTTGGTCGCGTACACGGCGTTAATAAACCCGCCCAGCGAGAACAGTATTGCCGTAAGTAAAACCACCGATGCGGTGATCCCAACGTTATGGATCTGCAAATCGGTAAAGCCAAGCGACAATAGCGTCACGATAAACCCCACCGCCAAACCACGCGCGACGCCACCCGCCACATACCCCACCAACACAATCCAGTTGGGCACGGGTGAAACCAGCACTTCTTCTATACTGCGTTGAAATTTCATACCAAAAAAAGAAGACACAACATTGGCATAAGAGTTGGTGATGACGGACATCATAATCAGGCCGGGAACGATAAAGTCCATATAGTGGTAGCCATCCATCTCACCTATACGCGGGCCAATGAGATTACCAAAAATCACGAAGTAGAGTGCCATGGTAATGGCTGGCGGCAATAAGGTCTGGGCCCATATGCGTGTAAAGCGCCGTACCTCTTTGACGACGATGGTGGTGAAGGCCACCCATAGCTGCTCCAGACTCATGCGCTTGCCTCCTGCTGACCTTCTGGCAGCCCCTTTTCGACCAGACTGATAAACAGCTCCTCCAGGCGATTGGCTTTGGCGCGTAAGCTTTTCACTTTAAGTTGCTTTGCTTCGAGCAAATGAAACAACTGATTGAGATTTTGATCGCGGTCAACTTCCACCTCGAGCTGCCCTTCTTTCGTCACGCGCACCTCAAATGGCGCAAGCTCCGGCACCTCAGACACACCCTGCTCCAAATCCAGCACAAAGGTTTCGGTGTGCAACTTGGCGAGCAAATTTTTCTTGCTGGTGTTTTCGAGAATACGGCCTTTATCAATGATCGCGATATTGCGACACAAGGCCTCGGCCTCTTCCAGATAATGTGTGGTCAGAATAATGGTTGTGCCCTCGCGGTTAATTTCTTCAAGAAAGCGCCACATGGAACGGCGCAACTCGATATCGACACCCGCCGTGGGCTCATCCAGAATCAACAACCGCGGTTTGTGAATCAGTGCTCGCGCGATCATCAGTCGCCGCTTCATGCCTCCTGACAACATACGCGAAGGCTGATCTCTTTTTTCCCAAAGGCCAAGCTGCTTGAGATAGTGCTCACAGGTAGACCGCGCTTCTGCCGCAGGAATACCATAGTAGCCCGCCTGCGTCACCGGAATATCACCGA
>JAWWBW010000271.1:0-3217 GCA_033720775.1 Oleiphilaceae bacterium
CTTGACATTGTTGCAAAGAGTTTTATACGACGAAATGTCGAAAGGCATTCGGAGGAGGCTTCCAAAAGTTTGGCTTTCCTGAAAAGCCAGCTGCCGCAAATTACTGCGGAATTAGAGAAGTATGAGGCGGCGTTTAATCTCTACAAGGTCGAAGTGGGTTCAGTGGATATTAGCCTGGAAACGGGAGCCTTGCTTGACCAGATTGTCGGTATTGAGGCGGAGCTGGCGAAACTCCGCATCGAAAAAATCGAGCTGGAGAGAAAGTTTAATCACGAGCACCCGAGCTTCGATACCCTGCAGCAAAAAATAGATGCTCTGCAAAGTCGAAAAATGGAGTTAAATAATAAAGTTGCCAGTTTGCCGGAGACTCAACAGGAGCTTTTCAGCCTTCGAAGAAACCTCGACGTCAGTACTGAAATATATACACAGATGTTAAACAATATTCAGGAGCTGGATATTGTTCGCGCCGGGACTGTGGGCAATGTACGAGTCATCGACGCGCCGATAGTGAATGGCAAGGCGCCGGTGAAACCCAAGAAGGTTTTGGTGCTACTTGTGGCCATTTGCGGTGGGATCGTTGTGGGCTTGGTGCTTATTGTCGTACGCGAAAGTCTTCGTCGCGGCGTGATGACCGTTGCTGACCTTGAGGATATTGGCTTGGCCGTTTACGCCTCTATACCGCTGTCTGACCAGCAGGAAAAGCTAAGCGTTGGTAATAAGGTGCGAGGAAGAAAAGGAAAGAAAGGTGAGCAGGCGGAAGTGCCATTGTTGGCGTTGCTGAATCCCGCCGATATTTCCATCGAAGCACTGCGTAGTTTGCGTACCAGCCTGCACTTCGCAATGCTTGAAGCTGATAATAATATTATTATGATTTCCGGCCCAAGCCCGGGGGTTGGCAAGTCTTTTGTGTCTGGCAACCTCGCTGCAGTGATCGCTCAAACAGGCAGGAAGGTTTTGGTGGTCGATGCTGATATGCGTCGTGGTTATATGCACCGAATGTTGGGTATTGGTGCAGAGCCTGGGTTGTCAGAGGTGCTGTCGGGACAAGCGGACATCAATAGTGCGATCAAACCAACGGAAGTAGACGGTTTGTATGCTTTACCCAGGGGAGCCGCTCCGCCGAATCCGTCGGAATTGCTGATGGGAAGGCGCATGGAGGAGCTGTTTAGTACCATAGGCTCTCACTTTGATTTAGTAATTGTTGATACGCCGCCGGTGATGGCAGTGACGGATGCAAGCATTGTCGGCCAGTATTGCGGTGCCACAATGTTGATAACCCGGTTCTGCGTAAGTCTTCAGAAGGAAGTAGAGGTTACACAAAAACGGTTAGCGCAAAATGGTATTGTGGTGAAGGGTGTGGTGTTGAACGCGGTGGAGCGCCCTGCCACAAGCTACGCCTATGGCTACGGGTATAGCCATTATAGTTACAATTACTATGGGAAGCGCTAGGGCTGCCCTGCGATGTTGTGGTTTATTATGGTCATACGCTCTTGTTAAACTCCCTGATATTGACATTCTTTGTCGCAGTGCAGTCGCGCACTGTATGACGTAACTGTATAGATAAGGCATATCCCATGAGGGTTACAGTTTTTGGTATCGGCTATGTAGGCCTCGTGCAGGCCGCCGTTTTGGCCGGTGTCGGCCACAATGTTGTCTGTGTCGACGTGAACGACGCTCGCGTGAAGCAGCTCCAGCAGGGCCAAATCCCTATCTATGAGCCTGGCCTTGAATCGCTGGTAAAAGCTAATGTCGAGGCGGGCCGCCTGATATTCACTACTGATGCGGCCCAGGGCGTGAAACACGGCAAAATCCAGTTTATTGCGGTGGGTACCCCTCCTGACGAAGATGGCTCCGCTGATTTGAAGTATGTGCTGGCAGTGGCGAAGACCATCGCTCAGCATATGGCCGAGCACCGGATTATCGTGAATAAATCGACGGTGCCAGTGGGTACTGCCGACAAGGTGTCGGCCTGTGTTGGCGAGGTGCTGGCGGGTCGCGGCGTCGATTTCGGCTTCGACGTAGTGTCGAACCCCGAATTCCTGAAAGAAGGGGCGGCGGTGGCAGATTGTCAGCGCCCTGATCGCATCATTATCGGCACCGACAGCGCTAAAGTGGAAGAGCGGATGCGGGAGCTGTATGCGCCTTTTAATCGCACTCACGAGCGCATGATTGTAATGGATGTGCGCTCGGCGGAGCTGACCAAGTATGCCGCTAACTGCATGTTGGCGACAAAAATCAGCTTTATGAACGAAATCGCTAACCTGGCCGAGCGGCTTGGCGCTGATATTGAGAAAGTGCGCCAGGGTATTGGTTCTGATCCCCGAATTGGTTATTCCTTTATCTATGCGGGCTGCGGCTATGGCGGTTCTTGCTTCCCTAAAGACGTTCAAGCCCTGGTGCACACCGCTGAAAAGGCGGGTTATATGCCCGAGTTGCTGCGCTCGGTGGAGTCGGTGAATCGCCGGCAGAAAGATAAGTTGTTTGCCCATCTCAATGCCTATTTCGACGGCGATTTGAGCGACAAGGTGATTGCCCTGTGGGGGCTGTCATTTAAACCCAACACCGACGACATGCGCGATGCCTCCAGCCGAGTGTTGATGGAATCGTTATGGGAGGCAGGCGCCAGGGTGCAGGCCTATGATCCTGCGGCAATGGACGAGACTCAGCGGATTTACGGCAATCGCAAGGATCTGGCCTTGATGGGCACGAAAGAATCAGCTTTGAACGGGGCTGACGCCTTGGTGGTATGTACGGAATGGAACGTATTCAAGGCCCCGGACTTCGATTTGATTAAAGACAGCTTGAGTCATGCGCTGATTGTAGATGGGCGGAACCTCTATGAGCCCGAACTGGTCGAGGGTTATGGTATCGCGTATTATGGCATCGGCCGTGGCCGGAGCGTGGTAGCGAGCGCATAGAGCGAGGCTTCCTCGCGAATGTTTCTGATTCAGCGATGAGTTCGCTTGCAGGGCAAGCTCCCACAGGTAGCAGGGTGAATTCACCCTGTAGGAGCGAGGCTCCCTCGCGAATGTTTCTGATTCAGAGGTGAGTTCGCTTGCACGGCAAGCTCCCACAGATGGCAGGGTAGATTCACCCTGTGGGAGCGAGGCTTCCTCGCGAATGGGATTGGCCCCTACGCGGTATTTTTTAACATATTTTGAGGACAAGTCATGTATCCGGTAATTATGGCTGGGGGCAGTGGAAGCCGTTTATGGCC
>JAWWBW010000272.1:0-3110 GCA_033720775.1 Oleiphilaceae bacterium
CCTTATGAGGGCTCTTTTCTTTTTGAAGAGTGGTAAAAAAAAAGGGGGGTTTACGCCCCCTCCTTTTCATCTTACCTGATCTGAACCGTATTTTAAGGCGCTGCGGTACGCTCAATAATCAAGTTGGTCGCTTCTGTATCGTCGTACTCAGCCTGGAATGACACGTTGATCGGGATTTCACCGTCTCCGCTTACGTCATCATCTGCGCTTGTTGGCAGCACGTTAGGCAGTTGGAACGATAGTTCAGAGCCGCTTGCGTCCAGCGTGTCCTTAAACACGATTTCCAAATCCGTCCGGGTTTCATTTTTGAACAGATCCGCATACGTGTAATCGATGTACTGCAACGTAAGAGAGCCGTCGACCTGTAACTTGCCTTTGGGTTTTGCGCCGGTATCCCGAGAGCCGATCACGAATGACCGCTCCAAGTTACGGTTGATGTTAAGACTGATCGCTGTAGCAATAGCAACGTCCGAGCCTTCCCGGCGCAGTGTCACGTCAAAACCGGCAATAGGCAATCGAGAGCTGGCCGCCGTGTAAGTGGATCCGGCGATTTCGGTGTGGCCTGCGGCTTTGCTGGTTCCGATAACGCCAAACGTCAGTGTTGCGTTGCCGTTCTGACCGACTTCGATAGCGGTGGTATTAATCTCACAGCCAGCGAAGTAGTCATAGCCTATGGTCCCGGCCTTGCGTACAAACGTAAAGCCTTGCCGGCCAGTGCCAGCCTTGAGCTGGTCAGTGCCAGCGACAGGCGTATCAGTGGCCCATGTACCGCCTACAGCCGCCTCGAATAAGTCATCGAACGCGCCGTAGACTATCTCGCCGGTCACATCGCCGCCGACCTGGTTGTTACCGTGGCGAGAGCCGACGTTAAACGCATTACCCAATCGCTCAGACTGGATAAGTTCCCGAGTTTCTTTTAGTGTGGTGCCGGTGTAGGGCAACCACTGCACTGCTGGAGTTGCTGGCGTTGTACCGATAGTGGATTCAACAATGTATCCGACCTCGTGGTCTACGCCTACTTGTGGATTAGCCATAATTAGGACCTCGTTAAGTAGCTATTAAAATCAACGTTGATTATCTGCGAGTACCAGTTAGGCTCATCCTGGCCCTGCCTGCTGCCCGCCGATGTGATGCGCACAAACTGCCCGTTGTGCGTTAAAGTCTTGCCCCGAGTTAAAGTGGCGCGGATTTCTTCCATGATCTGATAAGCCTTGATATCACCACTGCCTTTCGGTACGAATATATCCACCTGCATTGCGCCGATCACTTCATCCCGGCCATTTGCGCCCAGTGTGCTCACCCCATCCTCCATAGACAGAATGGTGATTCTCAGCCACGGCTCATCGTTCGGGTCTTTAGGCGTGTTATCAGTGGATGAAGTCTGGACAGGCAGATTCGGCCATTGAATTGGGTACGACAGGTTAGCGTCGATAACTCCGACGATAAGCCCGGTTCGAATGTCCAGTTTGGTGTTAGCCATGATTGCGCCTGTTATGAGTATTGATTGGATTATAACTGGTCAGACCACATAGGGCAAAGATTGGTGTTATGGTTTGAGCGTCATTAATTAATGGAGACAACCATGAAAGGCTATGCAAAATTAGAGGTGGATAAAGATTTTTTAGGCTGGCTAAATCAAGTCTGGTGCGAATACCTGCTTTTGAAGGACAGACCTGAGTGCTACATCAGGCACGAAGAGATTGAGCGTAAGTTTTTAGGCATTCCTTTAAAGTCAAGAGTCTACCCTGTCAGCGTTAATATACCAAAAAATATCGCCCCATTGGTTTATTTGACTGACTGTTACCTCATGGATGGCAGGTATGCACGCTTTGAGTTTTATTCTAATGCTTACAAAAATATACCTGATCTAATATCGCTACTTGAAGCTGGGGAATGCTGGCTAGATAGCGATATGCTGAACCTATACGATAGCCTACTCCAAGAGCGTGAACAGCAGGAATCTAACCCCGCTCATTCCTCTTAACAATACTCGGCCATGCTGCGGTCACAATAGGCGTCATACCGTTTGGCGCTTGTTGTGAGTAGCCGGTATCCAGGCGCTCCATGTATGGCAATGTAGAGTAGATGCTAACAGCTCCACCTATGTCTGGGATTTGCTGCGTAACCACTCGCGTCGGCGTTGTCTTATCCGGCGATTCCTGTTGCACTGTTTGCGAGACGACATAAGACCCCCTTGCGAAACCCTGGTCTACAGGAGTTGCCAGCACATATTGAGTAAACGCTCCCACCACAGACTTTTTCCATGCCGTGTTCATTGAATCGGCGCTTGAGTCAACGGCTGCGGATAGTTGCCTGGAGAATGTCATGCCTTCCTCATTTGCAGCGTCCAAGCCGCGTCTGCTGAGTCTAACTCAGCATTGTTAAGGTTTACCTTAACGCCCTCAACCGTGGCTGTAATGCCGCTTTTGCGAGGGTCTACGTTGGCGAATTGAGCGTTTTCCACGAGCAACTTGTAATCGCCGGACTGGATAATGTTTCCGTCAATCTCGCGGGCGGTGTAATCCTCTCGCAAGGCGTTTACAGTGTCGCTGGCACCGGCTGTTGTAGTACCGTCAACCGGATCAGTGCCACCAGGCAATTCAAAGGTGACAGACAGCAGAAAGTCTGCGAACTCATCATTCAGCAGCTCGTCAGCCAGTTCTGTGAATTCGCTCTTTAAAGTCGGCATATTAGCACCTTACCACCGTGCCAAGACCGCCAGCTAAGGCGTGCTTTTGCACTAACTTGTCGAGATTGGTGGTTGGATATTTAGTGGTGTAACTGGCTTGTTCTGCGTAGTTCGTTGACTTGGACAGGCTGCCAACGGCTTTTGACTCGGATGTGATGGAGCGCTGCTGGATGTCCTGCGGGTCAACAAACAACCGACCCTGTAACTGCAATACTGCGGCGCCTAATACGGCCCGCTTGATGTCTCGGTTCACCTCGACTTCATCCGTCGGGAGTTTAAGCCCTTGATCATCATTGAGCTTGTCGCCGGAGAAGTCGTAGCCATCAATGTAGAATATGGACGCCTGTACTAGCGCCGACTCTTTTTGCGCCGTGGTAAATGCGCTTATATCATCGCCAAACAGAGCGGCGTGGTCGTCCAG
>JAWWBW010000273.1:0-3100 GCA_033720775.1 Oleiphilaceae bacterium
CACGAATTTGCCCATGGCCTGCACCTTAAGTGCTCGTTTAACGTAGGCTAACACAGCCAGCCCAACGGTCAAACCGAGCATCAGGCCGTAATCGCGAAACAGCGCGTCTTCCTCGAGGGTAGGAGGGTTGAGTAGTGCTGGAATGGCCAAAACGGCAAGCAGATTGAACAGGTTGGAGCCAATCACGTTGCCTAGTGCCAGGTCGTGATGGCCTTTCAGTGCGCTCGCTATAGAGGCTGCCAGTTCGGGCAGGCTCGTACCGATGGCCACAATAGTCAGCCCAATGACCAGTTCGCTCACACCCATTGTTGTAGCGATGCCGCTTGCGCCCCAGACCAGAGCTTTCGAACTGGCCAGCAGCAGAATCAGACTGCCAGCCAGAATCATGTAGGCTTTCGTTGGCGCGATGCTTCGGCTTTCTTCTATTTCATCAAGATCTTCAACCGGCTCTTTTTGTAATTTCGCCAAAGCGACCATGCTGGCGATAAGAATCAGGGCGAGTCCAACGCCGTCCCAAGGGGATAGATGTAAATCCCAAATCAATGCGGTGGCCAGCGCGGTTGCAATCAATAATATCGGGAATTCCACCTTCAGAATGGTGGCCTTGAGCGGAATGGCTGATACCAGTGCGGTGACGCCAAGCACGAGGCCGATGTTGGCGATATTGGAGCCAATGGCATTACCCACCGCCAGGTTACTGGCATCTTCCAGTGCCGCGGTTGCAGAAACAATTAACTCTGGGGCAGAGGTGCCGAAGGCGACGACAGTTAACCCCACCATCATGGGGGTCATGCCCAGATTAAGCGCCGTTGCCACAGCGCCGGTAACAAAGCGGTCTGCGCTCCAGACGAGTACGGCGAGACCACCGAGAATTGCAATGCAAAATAACAACATGGTCGTTTTAGTGTGAGTGAGCGGAGTGCGCGCATTGTGCGCAAGTTGCCTGCGACCTGCAAGTGCTTTTCTGGTCAGGCGGGATTTGCCATTAATTTTTGGAAAACGGCTTGGCGCTCCGAGTCAGCTTTGATTAAATAGCGCATCGAGCAAGAGCAGAGAGTAGTGGCGTGGATGCCTTCGTAAAAATTGAAAATGTAACGTTTTTTCGCGGGCATCGTGCAATCTTTGACGGTTTGAGCCTCAATATTCCCCGCGGTAAAGTCACCGCCATCATGGGGCCGAGCGGCATCGGCAAAACCACCTTGCTTAAGTTGATAGGTGGTCAGCTTAAGCCTTCTACCGGTAGCATCTATGTTGATGGTCAGAATGTTCATGCTTTGAAGCGAAAGGCTCTTTTTGAATTGCGTACCAAGATGGGCATGCTGTTTCAGAGTGGTGCTCTGTTTTCCGATTTGTCTGTCTATGAAAACGTCGCGTTCCCTTTGCGAGCCCACACGCGTCTGCCAGAAGATATGATTCGCGACATCGTGCTGATGAAACTGCACGCGGTTGGTTTGCGTGGAGCGAGAGATCTTATGCCCTCGGAATTGTCGGGTGGAATGACCCGCCGAGTGGCGTTAGCCAGGACGATCGCGCTAGATCCCGAATTGATTATGTATGACGAGCCTTTTGCCGGACAGGATCCCATTGCAATGGGTGTACTGGTACAGCTGATCCGTCTGTTGAACGATGCGCTCGATCTGACGACGGTACTGGTCTCCCATGATATTTCAGAGTCCTTAAGTATTTGTGATCATGCTGTGATTATTGCCGACGGGCGTGTGATCGGGGAGGGAGCGCCTAGCGATCTCAAGCGCACCGGTTCACCACTTGTGAAGCAGTTCCTCAATGGCTTACCCGACGGCCCCGTGCCGTTCCACTTTCCTGCGGGTGAATATAAGCTTGATCTGCTGGGGGAGCTAGACTGATGGGCGAGTCGTCGCGAATGGGCGCTTGGAGTATGGAGCAGTTGTGATTGAGTTTATTCGAAAGACGGGTGAAAAGGGTCTCGACTTCAGTGCAACGCTGGGTCGCTCTGGCTTGTTTCTTTTGCGAGCTGTGCTGGGTCAGGCGCTTCATTGGCAGGGGCTGAAACTGCTTGTGACCCAGATCTACAAGGTGGGCGTGCTCTCTCTGGTGATTATTGTAGTCTCCGGGCTCTTTATTGGGATGGTGTTGGGGTTGCAGGGCTACAACATTCTCATTGATTATGGTTCAGAGCAGGCAGTGGGGCAGATGATTGCCCTCACTCTGGTGCGTGAACTTGGGCCTGTGGTCACTGCTTTGCTGTTTGCGGGTCGCGCGGGATCGGCACTCACAGCCGAAATTGGCCTTATGAAAGCTACCGAGCAGTTGACCAGTATGGAGATGATGGGTGTCGATCCATTGCAACGGGTTATTGCTCCCAGGTTTTGGGCGGGGTTTATCAGCTTGCCTCTACTTGCAGCAATATTTAGTGCCGTAGGTGTGTTTGGCGGCATGTTAGTGAGTGTGGACTGGTTGGGCGTTTATGATGGGGCGTTCTGGTCCAATATGCAGTCTTCTGTTGATTTTGTTGAAGATGTAATGAATGGCATGATCAAGGCCTTGGTGTTTGGCTTGGTGTGCAGTTGGATTGCCGTCTTCCAGGGTTATGACCTGGTTCCAACTTCAGAAGGAATTAGTATCGCGACGACAAAAACCGTGGTGTATTCGTCGCTGGCAGTATTGGGTCTCGACTTTGTTTTAACCGCCGTTATGTTTGGTGGTGTGTGATTTTAGTAGCGCTGGGCGTAGGGGATAAATAATGTATCAGCGAAGTATAGAAATAGCCGTAGGCGTGTTTATGATCGTGGGGTTTGCGGCCTTGGTGTTTTTGGCGCTCAAGGTAAGTGGGCTTACGCTCGATAGTCAGCGTGATACCTACAAGATCTACGCTCAGTTTGATGATCTGGGTGGCCTTTCTGCCCGAGGAAGAGTCTCTATGGCTGGTGTGACAATTGGTCGGGTGAGCAATATCTCTCTCGACAAAAAGACATACAGCGCGCTGGTGGAGATGGAAATTTACAGCGAGATCAATACGCTCTCCACCGACAGTGTTGCAGCGATACAGACTTCGGGGCTTTTGGGTGATAAGTACATTGCCATTAGTGTAGGGGCCGACGAAGAGTATCTCGCCGATGGC
>JAWWBW010000274.1:0-3079 GCA_033720775.1 Oleiphilaceae bacterium
CGATAAGTCGCCATCACCGGGTAGTGGTCAGAGATATCGCTGGTGTAACCATTGTGATACTTCCAGCCGCTGCACAGTGGCCACCAACCGCGCAGGTACGACCAGTACCAGCTGTAGGGAGCTTTCAGTGCAATCACTTCCATGCTGGGTGTGCTGGCCGGTGCCAGATGGTCTTTGCGATGGAAAACGTAATCGAGCGTGTCGTTGTAGCACATGTCATAGCCACCGGCGTAGTTGTAGGCGCGTGACATCCAGTTGTCTTCAGGATATGAGCCGTCGGGGCCGTTATTGGCAAAGTTCAGGCTACCCTGACTCACGCTCAGCATCTCGCGCACTTGTTTTCGCAGTGAGAATGGCACGTTCATATCGCCAGCCAAAATCACAGGCTCAGAGGCCGGGATATTAAACCCGTCGAGCCAGGTTTTGATTTCATTAAGTTGTGCCATACGCACGGTATGTTCCGTGTCGTCGGTTTCATCGTGCGTAGCTTGTAAGTGAGTGCCAACTATGTGGTATTTGTAGCCGTTCACATCGATTTTTGCGTACACCGCACCTTTGTTGGCTTGTGCGTCCCAGGAGTTGGACACGTAGTTGGAGAAAACCAGCGCGTGTTGTTCTTCAATCACGTGCTTGGATGAAATCATCACGCCACCGCGCACCACAAAAATGGAGTTGGAGCAGGGGCCCGAGATGGAGTCCCAACCGCCACCGGAGCAGACTTTACCCAGAATTGGCGTGTGGTAGTTGTATTCAGACATGCCGGTAATCTGGTCGGCGGCGTGATCACGGAATACTTCTGAGTAGGCGATCACGTCAGGCAGTGCATTGAGGGTACGCAGGGCATCAGGCAGTGCGACTGCGCGGGCACTTTGGTCCCAGTCCTGTACCGGGAGTTGCATAATGTTGTAGGCCATCACGCTCAGGTCGGGGCGCGCGGCCAACGCGTTAATACTGTACAGGCACATTGCCAGCACAATGGTGGATAAAAGAGCTTTACTACGCATGGTACATTTACCTCAGTACTTGTTATTTATTTTGAGGCGGCTGTTGTACGGCATGTGTGTGACAAACAAAAGTGTCGCGGGCGGGATACAGCTGAAGTGTTAAAAGTGGCGGCTGTTCAGTTAAAGATCGGCAGATGGACGCATTCCAAAAGCAACCGTTTGTGGCATGCGTCACAGGATAGCGGGAGGCGCTGAGCCCCCGCTTTGCGAACGTTTTTCGATCCGCTTACTGCGCCAGTGCACGCAGCATCCATGCGGTTTTTTCGTGTACCCGCATGCGATCCGAGATTAATGCGGCCGAAGACTCGTCATCAGCTTCTTGAGCGGCTTTCAGTGCTGCGCGGCAGGTTTTGACCACCTGTTCGTGGCCCAGCGTAAGCAGACGCACCATCTCGCTGGCTTCGGGCACCCCTTCTACCTCTTTGATGGAGCTGAGTTCGGCCAGCGCTTTGTAGGTACCGGGTGCGGGCACATCCAGCGTACGAATACGTTCGGCGATGTCGTCAACGGCAACGGCCAGTTCGGTGTAGTGCTCTTCAAACATCAGGTGCAATTCGCGAAACTGCGGGCCGGTCACATTCCAGTGAAAGTTGTGGGTTTGCAGATAAAGGGTATACGAATCGGCCAGTACGCGTTTAAGGCCTTCGGCAATAGTTAGACGATCTGCTTCTGGAATTCCGATATCGATGTTGCTCATGCTAGCTCCTTTGTTTGATGAATGCGTAATGCAATGTTGAGCGAAGCGAGCGGCCAGCGCTGTCACGCAGCCGCAAACGCCTATACATCAATATAGTGTTGTAGCGATTAATCAGATTACAAGGGCTGCATAAAAATCAGCGTTTTTCGCGATCGAGGCAGGCGGCAAAGTCGACGTTTTTCAACTGGGGGACAAAGTTGCAAGGGCCCTGCCGGCTGTCGATCTGGCTGGCGATAATCTCATCCCAGGCGGTGCGACAGGCATTGGTGCTGCCAGGCAGGCAAAATACCAGCGTTTTGTTGGCCATACCTGCGAGAGCCCGGCTTTGAATGGTCGAGGTGCCAATTTGCTCCAGACTCACCTGGCGAAACAGCTCGCCAAACCCGTCCACTTGCTTGTCGAGTAAGGGGGTAACCGCTTCGGGCGTGCTGTCGCGGGCGGTAAACCCCGTGCCGCCGGTGATCAGTACCACCTGGGTCTGATCGTCTGCAATCCAGGCCGAAAGGGCTGCGCGAATATCATAGATGTTGTCGATTACCAGTTTGCGGTCGGCCAGCTGATGCCCCACCGCCTGTAAACGCTCAACCAAACACTGGCCGCTGGTATCGTTTTCAAGGTTGCGGGTGTCTGACACCGTTAATACCGCAATGTTTAAAGGGATGAGGGTTTGGCTGACGTGTTTTCCCATGTTGGTTCTCACTACTCACTGTTTCGAAAGCTTCAATGTACGGTACGCACCGCCGGGTTGAGAGGCGCATATTGCTGAAGAGACTTCCTTTCGTTAACCGCCGATCATGGCGAGGTGTTGAATGGCGCCACTATGATGTTGCGCCAGTTGGTGGCCCGCCTGTTTACCACAGACCGACTGACGCACAAATCCGGCGAGCGCCTCGGCATCTTCATGCTCAAGCACCGGATGCAGGTCGATACCCTGGTCGGCAAACAAGCATAAATGAAGTTTACCCCTTGAGGAAACGCGCAGGCGATTGCAGTCGGCACAAAAGTTTTTGCTGTAGGGCATGATCAGGCCAATGCGCCCCGCATAATCGGGGTGGGCGAACTCGATGGCGGGGCCGGCATGCGCCTCACGCGGCACGCGTTGCCAGCCGGTTTGAATGAGCTGTTCCTCGATAACGCTGCCGGAAAGATGCTGAGCGGCAAAATAGTCGCGGCGCAAACCGGTTTCCATGAGCTCGATAAAGCGCAAGCTGATTCGGCGTTCTTTCACCAAGGCCAGAAACCGGGGTAAGTCCTCCAAAGTGTGTTCACGCAGCAGCACCGTGTTGAGTTTGACCTTGTTGATGCCGAGGTCCAACGCCAGATCAAGACCGCGTAACACCGCGCCCAGCTTGTTGTGTCCGGTAATGCGCTCAAAGCG
>JAWWBW010000275.1:0-3076 GCA_033720775.1 Oleiphilaceae bacterium
GGAAGCGCACGAGCTGGTAGAGGCAATGGAAGAACAGATCTCGGTCTGGTCCAAAGAGCCTGAGCGTAAGGATTGTAATCTTGAGCTACAACGCATTCTGCATACCTTAAAAGGTGGCGCTCGTTTGGCCAGTCTTACCAAGCTGGCAAACGAGAGCCATGACCTTGAAACCATACTGTTGAAAGCCCAAAACGAAAACCAGCCATTTGTTGGGGATCTTCAGGTCAGTGTGCTCGCCAAGCAGGATGTATTAATAAAGCTGGTAGAAGAGGTTCAAAAGCAGGCCGGGGCAGCCAGCCAGCCAGCAGCTGCACCAGCTCCTAAACCAGCCAAAGCCGCCTCAGAGGCGGCGAAAACGCCCGTCAAACCGGCTACACCAGCCAAATTGAAAAAAGTAGAAGCACCCAAGGCGTCTGCTCAGGAAACCATCAGGGTCTCGGCTGGATTGCTGGAAGAACTGGTCAACCTCGCTGGTGAGACCAGTATTTCAAGAGGACGTTTGGAGCAACAGATCAGTGACGTTGGTTTTACGCTTGAAGAGATGTCGGCAACCATCGAGCGTCTGCGTGAGCAGTTACGACGAATGGAAATGGAAACCGAGGCACAGGTGCTTTTCCGCGCGGAACAGGAAGGGTTGACCGGAACAGAATACGAGGATTTCGATCCACTTGAAATGGACCGTTATTCTTCTATTCAGCAACTGTCCAGGTCGCTCACAGAGAGTACTACCGACCTATTGGAGCTGCGTGAAACGCTGGCTAATCGCGCGCGCGACGCAGAAACACTGTTGTTACAACAATCGCGTATCAATTCTGAATTGCAAGAAAGCCTGATGAAAACGCGCATGATACCGTTTTCATCAATGGTCCCCCGCTTGCGCCGTATTGTGCGCCAGATTAGTGGAGAACTCGGTAAACAAGTCGATTTTGATGTGTTAAATGCCGATGGTGAAATGGATCGCTCGGTGATGGAGCGTATGGTCGCACCGTTGGAGCACATGTTGCGGAATGCTTTGGACCATGGCATTGAAACTATGGAGGCCCGTCGCAAAGCAGGTAAGTCGGAAACCGGAACGATCCGTTTGTCCTTGTCGCGTGAGGGCGGTGATGTCGTGCTCAAAATGAGCGATGACGGTGGCGGTATCGATGATCAGCGCGTACTCGAAAAAGCCTTGAGTCTGGGGTTAGTGAAAAAGTCGGCAAAACCAAACCGCCAGGAAATCCTCCAATTTATCATGATGCCTGGTTTCAGTACTGCCCAGAAAGTCACGCAGATATCAGGGCGCGGCGTTGGTATGGACGTTGTTGCTAGTGAAATCAAGCAAATGGGTGGCTCCATCGCCATTGATTCAACTCTGGGTGAGGGCACCGAGTTTGTGATTCGCCTGCCGTTTACGGTATCGGTAAACCGAGCGTTGATGGTGAATACCGGTGAAGATTTTTACGCCATTCCGCTCAATACAATTGAAGGTATTGTTCGTGTCAGCCCTTACGAGCTGGAGGAGTATTACAAGCCCGATGCGCCTTTGTACGAATACGCCGGTCGCAAATATAAATTGCAGTACTTAGGTAAGTTGTTACATACGGGACACCATCCAAAACTGCAGGGTCAGCCACTGCCACTACCGGTCATTCTGGTTAGAGGTACCGATCAGCCCATGGCCCTTCAGGTAGATAGCTTGATGGGAAGTCGTGAGATTGTGGTGAAAAGTCTCGGGCCGCAATTTGGCAGTGTACATGGTGTATCGGGTGCCACGATTTTGGGTGATGGTAGCGTTGTTGTGATTCTTGATTTACCGGCACTGATTCGTGATGAATCTGCAGGCTTGCTTGATGCGATGGATGAAACCGCCGCCGCGCCGGTGCAAGGCAGCGATACCACTTTGGTCATGGTTGTTGATGATTCGGTGACAGTACGTAAGGTTACCAGTCGCCTGCTAACCCGTAACGGCATGGAAGTAATCACGGCCAAAGACGGAGTGGATGCGATTGCACAATTGCAGGATCAAAAGCCAGACGTCATGTTGCTCGATATCGAGATGCCCCGTATGGATGGGTTTGAAGTGGCCACTCTGGTGCGCCATGATGAGAGGCTTAAAGACGTTCCGATCATCATGATCACTTCGAGAACAGGTGCTAAGCACCGCGAAAGGGCTCTTTCGATTGGGGTGAATGAATATCTTGGTAAGCCTTTCCAAGAGCAGGATCTGTTAGCCACTATTGAGCGACTCACGTCGTAGGCAGTATAGATGGCGCAGCGGCCAGTGATCGGTGTTATCGCCGAAAGCCCCTTACAAAGACACATCCTGCAGAAAGTCCTGACTGCTTATGGGTTGAGTGTTGATGTTAATTGTGGCCCTGAAGTTTTCGAGCACCAACCTGAAGAGCGCTTGGGGACTGTCGATTGTTGGCTGGTGGATATTGAAACGGAATCGCTCGAAGCACCGGTTTTAGAGACATTATTCGAGATAAGTGATAAGCCGGTGCTGTTTGGTCTAGAGAAAGCGCCGGAAAAACATGATGAGCTTTATATCTCCTGGGAGCGACGCTTGTTCGCTAAGCTCGAAGAGCATCTAGGTCAGCTTGAGGTATTGGAAACAGAAGAAAGCATACTGGCACTGGATGCGGCAGATGATAGCGCGCCTATTCGTAAAGACAGCATACGTGCTAGCGAGCCAGCCAAAGAAATATGGATTCTGGCAGCATCACTTGGCGGTCCCGCGGCGGTCAAAGAATTTTTAGATCATTTGCCGGCAGATATCGATATCGGTTTCTTGTATGCACAGCATGTCGACCCCCATTTTTCAAAGGTGTTAACCAAAGTATTGAGTCGCCATTCAGAGTTAGATCTCATGCCTTTGAAAGTGGGCAGGCATATATCGGCGGGTGAGGTCATGATGGTGCCTGTCGATAAAGAGGTCAGTTTTGGTGCTCTTGGTTGCCAAATCCACGACAGGCCCTGGCCAGGACCATATGGCCCCTCGATCGACCAGCTGTTTGCAAACGCTCTCGAATATTTTGGTCATCGCTGTCATGCGATTGTTTTTAGCGGTATGGGAAATGACGGCGCATTGACC
>JAWWBW010000276.1:0-3063 GCA_033720775.1 Oleiphilaceae bacterium
ACCGCAAACACAATGCCGTTCTGCCCTGGCGGCGTGACTTCTACACTTATTTTTTTGGCGTGATTGTCTGGTGTACCGCCCGTTGCGCCAACCGTATTGCCATCACACTCTACCTTCACCGACACAATATAACTGTTATATGAACTATCCAGGCTACCAACCAAACTCACCGGCGGCATATCAACCGTGCCGTTGTAGTCATCTACATCGTTATAGGTTGCGCGCGTTTCTCCCGCCTCTGGACCTAAACCAATACAAGACGGACTCGTCACCTCAGGCAAGCCTCCTACTGGCGTCGCGTCATCGTAATTTTTAGCCAGAATTTCATCCAGATAGAGTTGAGCGAGTTTGAGCGTCTTGTTGCGCCACAAAGGATCTGCGCTTTGCGATATGGAAAAACTGAAAGAATTAAGCACTGCCACCATCGCTATACTGATGATCACAATTGAGATAACCAGTTCGACCAGCGTCACCCCTCTCTGACGTCGCAACAAGGCCTTGCTCATGGACAGCTCCCACTGCCACGGTAAGCATAACCCGATGAAGACAAACAGACCCATGATGTCGTCTCCGCCACAAAACGGATCGAATGGTTAGTGCCTGAAGTTAAATTTGCCTGGCTGTTCCAGGTGAAGGTTTGTGAGCTACCAGAACTGAAGGTGACACCGTCCACAATCAGGGAGCCACCTGAGGACTGTTGTGTCAGAATCTGTGCGGGCTGACCTGATTTATTTAAAGTAAATTGCCAATCGCCATCGCCATTAACCGACACCGTGAGGCTTACGGGGTTAGAAGTGGCACTCATCCCCAAGGCGACCTGCTGTGCCAGCAGTGCGCTTGATAATAGTTGACCCTGAGCGACAAAAGCCGTGTAGTCACCTTTGGAAAAAAACAGACTACTGGCCCCCACACTCAAAGCACCGATTAGGACGATCACCATCACCAGTTCGATGAGCGTAAAGCCTTTTTGACGATTGGATGATTGCTTCATGGGAAACAAAAAAAGCGCCCGAAAGCGCTTTTTCCTCAATTAACTCACACTTAGCAAGCAGAGTCGTCGATCGAAATAGTAGGTGCGGAGTTTGCTGCTGGCGCTGTATAGCTTACCTGACAGTTCGCTGGCGTTGTCGCACCTTTGGCCTGAATAATAATGACGGCTCCTGCTCCCGCACCAGCACTTGATGCATCTACATCAAAATCGCCACTGGCACCCGTTGTAATCTGTGCAGCATCAAGAATGCCCCCACTACCCGCAGCCAACGCCTGAGGATAACCGTTCACCATGTTAATGGTGGTACCTTCCAGATTCACGGTGGTCGCATTGTTGTTAACCAACGAATCGGCATGCGCGATGGATGACGCTGATTTGATAGCACCATAAGCCCCCTGCAGCGCCGCTGCTCGTGCTTCCTGACCGAGGTCAGCAAAACGTGGAAGGGCAAAGGCTGAAAGGATTCCGAGAATTACGATAACCATTACCAGTTCGATGAGAGTAAAGCCCGCTTGACGCTTCATTATTATTGCTCCTGACATTAACTAGAGTTCTAAACCTATAACTTACTTTAACTATAGACTTCAAATACTTAAATTACATAGTTGGTTTGTATGCTTTTGTATACAAAGTGTACCTATGGGTTCAGTTCGGTATACACCTGACCGGTTTCGGGATCATAATCGATGTGATAACCATCAACGGTCGCCTGGTAGGTGTATCGGCAGTCACCCGCCACAACTGAAGTTAAATAATCTGAACCAGCCACCGTCGATGCCGTGAGACTGTTGGTGCTCATTAACTCACTCCACAAGTCATTACACTCAGCTGCGGTCATGGCAAGCGGATCGTTATTCCCATTCACCCCTGTCGGCCATCCATCAACGCTCGTATCGATCACGTTGTTCGGCTCGCCATAACCTTGCAGATCGGTCACCGGAGCACGCACTCCGTTTGCTAGCCATTGGGCCCTGACAAGATTCACTGCGGCGATGTAAGAACCGCCTGCCGACTCCACGCTGGCGCGATGCGCATCGTCTGCCAGTTCCGCAAAACGCGGTAATGCAAAAGATGCCAAGATCGCGAGAACGGCGATCACCACCACCAATTCGATGAGCGTAAAACCCAATTGTTTATTCATTTACACCTACCTATAAATCACTGCTGTGATGACCAGCTCCCTGCCCCGCTACCACTCCCGTCAACCACATTCTTCGGCATCGCGTCCCGCGAGCCCGCTAACACCTGCCCTTTACTATCGAGCGAGACCAGGTCCAATCCACGTATTCTTCGAGGGCTATCATCTGACCATAGACCAACTACCCGAAACTGCAACCAGGGCAACGATGGGGCAACAGCGTCTGGCCACCACGCATCGCTCAAGGGCCGATAGGCGATGACGCGCCTCTTGGGATCAAACACCCATTTGCCGCGTTGATCCGAGGCTTGCTCCAAGGGCATCTCACCCAGATAGTGCCGCTGATCCTCGTCAAGCTCTAACCACTCCATTGGGTTTGACCCCACATATTGCTCGGCACGACTCCAGTCATCGGCAGCAACCATAGTGGCCTGCATCAACAGGACCGCCGATTTAAGCTCTGCCAGGCGCACCGCAACGTGTGTGCGTTCCGCCTGCGCCATGGGTGTTTCCATACGATCCAGCAAAAGAGCAATCAAACTCAGCAGCAACACGGCACAAACGGCAACGATAAAAAAGCGATTACCGAACGTGCGGTTGACCAACAAACGCTCCTGCATTACTTGCCCATGGCCGCCTGACCCAGATCCCAGATGGGCAAGAACACACCCAACGCAAGCACAAGTACGATCCCCCCCATTGCTACAATCAAAATAGGTTCGATTGCCTCAGATAAACGCTTGAGTGAGTAATCCGCTTCTTCGTCATAAAAGTCGGCCACTTCTTCAAGCAGGCTGTCGATCGCACCGGTTTCTTCGCCAACCGCCATCATCTGTAACACCAATGGCGTAAAAATTTCGGTAGCACGTGCCGTGCGCAACAAGCTATCACCGCGCTCAATTCCGTTTTTCATACCAACAATCTTGTCACCGAT
>JAWWBW010000277.1:0-3049 GCA_033720775.1 Oleiphilaceae bacterium
CGTCCGATGCCGGGCAATTTGAGGAGCAGGTCGGGGTCATGCGGCAATTCCCCTCCATGTTCCCGGACAACGATTTTGGCAGCTTTGTGCAGATTACGCGCGCGGCTGTAATAGCCCAGCCCACTCCAGTGTTGCATCACCTGATCATCCGTTGCTTGGGCAAGGGCTTCAACCGTTGGGAAGCTTTGAATGAAACGCTCAAAGTAGGGAATGACGGTTGTGACCTGGGTTTGCTGGAGCATGATTTCCGACAGCCAGATTTTGTAAGGATCTTTGGTGTTTTGCCAGGGCAGGTGCTTGCGGCCATGAGCATGGTAGTACTCGACGACCTTTGCTGCAAAGTCTGTGGGTGACCAGGGTTTTGTCATGCGAATAGTCGTTAGAACTGATATATGATCGGCAACACAAAGGATAGAGTAATCCACATCAGTATAACCAGCGGCACGCCGACCTTGATGAAATCCGAGAACTTGTAACCGCCAGCACTCATCACCAGCAAATTAGTTTTGTAAGCCATTGGCGTGGCAAAGCTCATATTGGCACCAAACAGAACCGCGATAACAAATGGTTCTGCTGGCAGGTTAAGCTGATTGGCGATACTGACCGCAATGGGCGTACCGATAACCGCTGCGGCGTTGTTAGAGACCACATTGGTGAGCAGGGCCAGTAAAAGCATCAGTCCACTAAGCAAAACTGCAGGTGGTGCGCCATAGAGTGACGCTACGAATGCCTGGGCCAAGTATTCTGCGGCACCGGTTTCGATCATGGCGATACCGAGCGCTAAACTGGAAGCAACGATCAGAATAACCTGGGCACTTAAAGCGTGCATCGCTTCGCGCCAAGTCATGCAGTGGGTCAGAATCATCAGCATGGCTCCACCGAGTGCACTGATGGCAATCGGTAAAGCGCCAACCGCAGCCAATAATACAACCAGGCCCATGATAAATAGAGCTCGTGGCGCACGGTGCGATTTTGGTAGGTCGGTGGTGGCATCCAGGATGAGGATTTCACCGCTTTTCTTAAATTCTGCAATGTCCTTCTGACCACCCTGTACCAGTAACACATCGCCAACGTGTAGAGTAACGGTGCCCAGCCCTTTGTTATGCATATCGACCACGCTATCACCACGGTGCAGAGCAATCGCGACTAAGCCATACTGGTCGATAAATTCGACATCTTTTAAGGTGCGGCCTGCTAATGGTGAGCCGGGCGTAACAACAATTTCAGACAGCTGTTGGTTTTCAGCAGTTAGCGGATGTTCTTCACTGATTTGTTTACCGCGGCGGAATAGTTTGGCGCCCAGTACCTGTTCATATTCTTTCAGGTGCTCTGGTGTATCGATAACTCTTAGCCGATCGCCTGCTTTTACTTTGGCGTCAGGCATTGGAACGATAGAAATCTCTTCACCGCGCTGAATGCGTACCACTTTCATCTGGCCATCGGTTTTATTGATGACTTCGGAGAGTGTTTTCCCATCTGCGAAAGACCCCTGCTCAATATGAAGTTGGGCGGTGAAAACACGCGGCGAGGTGTTTCGCATAACAGCTTGCCGTTCGGGCAGAATTCGGGGGGCAATAAGCCACAGATAGATAATAGCGACCAAGGCAGCAATGGAGGCCGGTAATAAGAAATCAAACATGCCAAAGTCTGGCAGCCCCAGGTCTGAGGCAACCGAAACTACCAATAGGTTAGTGGAGGTACCAATGGTAGTCGCCATGCCGCCTATGATCGTTGCAAAGCCCATCGGCATCAGAAGTGCTGAGGGGCTGCTTTTGGTACGGATAGCTACGCTGACCAGAATAGGCAGTAATAAGACAACTATTGGGGTATTGTTTACGAACGCACTCAGGGCGCCTGCAATAATAAGCGTAAGTAACAGAGAGAATAAGGGGGCGGATTTCCAGATCGAACCGAGAAACCGTCCAATGGGCTCCAGTGCACCGGTGCGTACCAGCCCCTGCCCACAAATCATCAAAGCACAAACAGCCACCAATGCTTCATGGCCAAAGCCACTGAAAAACTGCATGGGTTCCAGGTGTCCATTGAAGTTATGGAAAGGCGCGAAGCTAAAGCCTACGGTAAGCAATAGCAATACGATTACGCAGGATGTTTCGAGCGGAATATCGTCGCGACGAAACAGGTACAACGCAAAAACCGTCAATAACAGCACAAAAAGAGCGTGATTGTTGGGTAAATCAGGAAACGGCATTCCTTAGTTCCACTCCTACTCTATATCGTTGTTTTTATGCCGGGTCGAACTGCTCACCTTACTGATTTAGGGGTATTTTCGCAATCCTTTTTGTCAGGCTACAGCTAATGATGCAAAACTGAACAAAGAGTGTGCTAAAATCGCGCCAATTACGGCAAGTCGAGATAAATCAGTGAGTTCCGAAGAATCTAAAACCGAAAAACGTATCCGCAAAATTCGTAGCTATGTCTTGCGAGAAGGTCGTTTAACCAAAGGCCAGCAACGGGCATTGGAAGAGCATTTTCCCACCATGGGACTCGAGTTCCAACAGCAACCATACGATTTTGCAGCCATCTTCGGCCGTCAAGCGCCTGTGGTACTCGAGATAGGTTTTGGCATGGGCAAATCACTGGCCGAGCAGGCCGCCAATGAGCGCGACAAAGACTTCGTGGGTATTGAAGTCCACAAGCCGGGCGTAGGAGCCTGTCTGGTACTCGCAGAGGAATATGAGCTAACCAATATTCGTGTGATAAACCACGACGCTGTAGAAATAATCGATCACTGTATCCCAGATAACAGTCTGCAGCGTATTCAAATTTTCTTCCCCGACCCCTGGCACAAAAAGAAACACCACAAGCGTCGAATTGTTCAAACCGAGTTTTGTCACAAACTCCACAAAAAACTGGTCAAAGGTGGTGTCCTGCATCTGGCCACTGACTGGGAAAATTACGCCGAGCACATGCTAGAAGTGTTAAACCCAATGCCAGAGTTCAAGAACCTGTCAGAGACTGGGGATTATGTGCCAAAGCCTGATTCGCGTCCTTTGACTAAGTTTGAAGCGAGAGGGCAGAGGTTGGGGCA
>JAWWBW010000278.1:0-2999 GCA_033720775.1 Oleiphilaceae bacterium
TATCTGACCCATTTGCATCCGCGTCTGGACGGCATCATTTGTGTTGCCAATGCCGTGCGCGATGATTTACGCGACCGTGTGTATTGTCCCAAACAGAATGTGGTGACGGTGTATAAGGGGCACGACTTGTCGTGGTATGCCGAGGCACCGGCTGACTTGAGTGAGTTCGGTATTCCACAGGATGCTTTTGTGGTGGGCTGCGTCGCGAATGATCGCCCCCGTAAAGGGCTGCCCGTGCTATTGGAGGCGACCAAACAGCTGCCTGCCGAGAGCAATATCCACTTGTTGTTGGTGGGTGGTGGTATGGACTCACCCCATATTGCGGAGCTGATCGCGCAGAGCCCGATGAAAGAACGCATTCATGTGGCGGGATTCCGCAAAGATGCGCCGGCTCTGATTGCGGCCTGTCAGGCTTCTGTGTTGCCATCGCTCAAGCGTGAAGGCTTGCCCAAGACCGTGGTCGAGGCCATGAGTCATGGCGTAGCCCCCATTGTGTCGGACACCGGTGGCAGCGCGGAGCTGGTGGTGAACGGCGAAAGTGGTCTAGTGGTGCAGCCCGGAGATGCTGCTGGCATCGCGGCAGCCATTCAATCTTTGTGGCAAGATCCAGAAGCGTGTCGTGTGATGGGCGAGAAAGCACGTGAACGTATCGATTCGCATTTTAATGTGAAGCAGAGTGCGGCGCAGACCAAGCTGTATTTTGAGAAGCTGGTAGCGGGTGAATCACTTCAGGGTTTCCCTTCCTTGGTTTGAGAAAAGGGTGACTCCTCCCTTTTTTCCTTAGTATCGTGGTAGGCATACATTGTCGAAGTAAACTTCGACCTACACGCGATGGTGATGTAGGTCGGAATTTATTCCGACTTAGACTGCGCCACTTTTTAACCGCTTGAGGCTACTTTTGTCGCGCGTGTCCGTTCCTCAAATTCGCCTTTCATTCAGCGTGGTGCTCTTCGCTGCCGGCATGTGTGTGGTGTTGGGGCTACTCCCTGTACTTAACTTTGTTCTGCTCCTGTTGTTTGCCCTGTGCCTTTGGAGTTTGTCTTGTATGCCATGGCCCTCGCTGAAGGCCAGCGCGTTATGGTTAGTCGCGTTGATATCGGGTTTTGGCGCCTCAGTGCTGCGCCCGAAAGGTTTTGATTATCCTCTTGTCTGGGATGCGGGGGTGCTGCATCAAGGTGGACATACCTACACGCTCTACAGCAATCTGGGCAAAGGTTTTGCCGGGTTGCTGTTATTACTTTGGTGGTGGCCGCAGTGGCGTAAACAGTCATCGCAGCAGACTGCAGTGGGTGCTTCCCTCGGGCTGACATTGATCTCGATAGGTGCGATTTTCGGAGCTGCTGTTTTTGTCTACGAGATGCCGATCGTGCCGAAATTCCCCGCGGGCATCGTCTGGTTCTTTGTGGTGAATCTGCTCTTTACTGTAATGCCCGAAGAGGCCTTTTTTCGCTTGTTGATGCAACGGCAGATTGCGCGCGGTTTGGTAAGGCCGTGGTTGGGGCATGCACTGTCCATTAGTTTGGTGGGCGTGTTTTTTGCCGTAGTTCATGTGCCGGTGCAGCATGCCGCTTTTGGTCTGTTTTTGCTTGCGGGCCTGCTGTATTGCCTGGTGTTTGCCGTGACTCAGCGCTATTGGATGGCGGTGTTATGTCATTTTGGTGTGAATGTGCTGCATATCTGTTTGTTGCCGTATCCTTTGGCTTAGTGTTTCTAACAGAAACATGCAGAGGATGCTTACGCCATGTCGAAGAGAACTTCTATGAGGTTGTAGGCCGGAATTTATTCCGACGCGAGTTCATGTGGAGCCTCAAAGCCCAAAGTGCTGCACCATGGCGTCGAAGCGTTCGCAGACGGCGCTTACTTCAATACTGGCCATGACGTCTTCGCCTTTGACGCGTACGCCCCAGGGCAATGCATTGGCGGGTTTGCCGCGTTGTTGCTCAACATGTTGGTGATACACCTCAACGACCCAATCGCGATAGCGCCAGGGGCCAGTACGCGTGGGATTGGCATGGCCATAAAGGCCGAGCACGGGTGTGCCGGCCGCATTGGCCATATGGGCCGGGCCGGTATCGGGGGCTATCACAAGCGCTGCGCGCGTTAATACAGCCTGTAACTGCTTGAGGGTGGTGCGGCCAATCAGCGAACGCACGGCGCTGGTACTGGTTTGCAGAATCTGTCTTTCTAATTCGCGTTCGCTATCACTTGGCCCGCCGCAGAGTACCACTTCAAAACCCAGTTGATGGGCATGATCAGCCACCGCAGCGTAGCGTTCGGGGAGCCAGTTGCGCTCTTTGTTGCTGGCGGCGGGCACAATAACCACCGTGCGACGATTGGGTAGCTGTTCTGCTGCAAAGGCGAGATCCGACTCTGCCAAAGGCATGCGCCATTCGGTGTGTGCAAGGGCTTCCGGGGCCACGCCAACCTTTTCTGCAAAGGCGAAAAAGCCTTCCAGCACATGTGGCGAGGTCTGGGCACGAATACGTTCGTTGATAAACAGGGAGTGCAATTCTTTGGCGCGTTGTTTGTCGAAGCCGATCTTGCGCTTGGCGGGGATCAGTCGCGCCAGCCAGTTGGCGCGCAGGGCGACTTGCATGTGCAGTAGCACATCAAAACGTCGGCCCCGCATCTGTTGTTTGAAATCTTTAAAAGCCTGCTTGCCGTGGCGTTTGTCGAACACAATAAATTCGACCCCCGGCAAGCCCTCAAGCAGACTGTACTCCAGCTTGCCAATAATCCAGGTGATCTGTGACTGTGGCTGTGCGGCCTGAATGGCTTGCACGGCGGCCACGGCATTACACACATCACCAATGGCCGATAAACGCAGTATGCAAATAGAGGAGGGGGCCGTCACGTTGCGACCGCTCTAGTCCTGCCCACGAATTTTGTCGATGATGCGCGTAGTGGAGCAGCCCTCGACAAACTCGATCACGGCAACCTGTCCACCGTTGTTTTGCACCAGTTCAGCACCCACGATTTTGTCGATAGTGTAGTCGCCA
>JAWWBW010000279.1:0-2978 GCA_033720775.1 Oleiphilaceae bacterium
CCACACGATACCGCCCCCTTAAGCACGCAGATAGCGCTACCCAAGGGAGGTGCTGGTGAGGATCACGGCCTGTTACGCGAAGGCATGAATCCGATCCTGAATGGATCTGATGCTTGGCAGGTCTTCGGACTTGGGAGCATCGACATAAATGTCGGGCCTGGGGCGACGGCTTCCCGGTATTATTGACACCAGTGCCTGGTTACGTGCAGTAACCCTGTCGCCTTCGTTCTCCTTTACCGCTGCGCGTCAGTTCTGGATTTTCACCAGATTCCCTCTTAGCACGGCCGATGTGGCGTGAACCAAAGCCGCTACAGAATATTGTGTTATTTGATGTTGGTCAATAGCATATATTGTGTTTTTTATGGGGGGTGATGACGAGAGCATGTGTACAGATTGAATGCACGTTGAATGGGTGTTGAGCGCAGCCTATGACGCAAGCTGTGTTAAAGTGAGGGCTTCTTTTTAGCGGTAGCGAGTAAACAAAGAACCATGCCTAACGAGACAATTTCTTTTCCTGATCACGTGCACCATGCCATCGATTATCGCGTGGTCTACAGCGATATTAATGCCGCCAATCATTTGGGGGCTGATCGGGTCTTGCCGATTGCGCTGGAGGCGCAGTTTTCATTTATTCGCAAGCTGGGTTATGAGGATTCGGTGGTGTTTGAGAACGCCGGCCTGATTATGGTGAATTCGCATATCGACTATCTCAGCGAGGGCCATTATGGCGATAGGCTGCGTGTTGAAATGGCCATTGAGAAAGTGTCAGATAAAGCCGTGGATTTTATTTACCGTATTCACAACACCACCACTCAAAAAGAGGTGGCGCGCGTTAAAACCCGCCTCTTGTTTTTTGATTACGATGTGAACGCAGTGACCACAATTCCTGAAGGTTTTGTGGCGCGTTTGGCGCAACAAGGAATCGCTTTTTAAAACAGGTGTTGCGCGTGAAAGCGCAAGTGGTCTTCGATAAAACTCGCAATAAAGTAATAGCTGTGATCATAGCCTTCGTGGCGGCGCAGGGTGAGGGGATAGTCCACTTCGCGCGCGGCGGTCTGTAAGGCTTTGGGCTTGAGCTGCTCCTCCAGAAACGCATCATTCTCACCCTGATCCACGAGCATGGGTAGGCGTGATGCTGCCTCGCTGTTCATCATCAAGGCACAAGCATCGTAGTCTTGCCAGGCCTGTTGATCATCGCCCAGATAAGCCGCGAATGCCTTCTGCCCCCAAGGACAATTGACGGGGTTGGCAATGGGGCTGAACGCCGAAATTGACGTGTAGCGTTGCGGCTGTTTCAGACCAATGGTGAGTGCGCCGTGTCCGCCCATCGAGTGGCCCGCCAGGGCGCGGCGCTGGTTGACTGCAAAGTGGGTTTCGATCAGCGTTGGTAGCTCTGTCACCACATAGTCGTACATATGATAGTGCTTGCTCCAGGGGGCTTGTGTGGCATTCACATAAAAGCCCGCGCCCTGACCGAGGTCATAAGCCTGCGCGTCATCAGGCACCTCTTTGCCACGGGGGCTGGTATCGGGTGCGACGATGGCAATGCCCAGTTCAGCGGCCACCCGCTGCGCACCGGCCTTTTGCATAAAGTTTTCATCGGTACAGGTTAAACCACTGAGCCAGTAGAGCACGGGCACCCGTGTATCCGGTGGCGCAAGCGGGTCACTCAGTACGGGCGGCAAATACATCGCAAAGCGCATGCGGCAATGCAGTGTTTCTGAATCGTGCTCAAACTGCTTGTGCCAGCCGTCAAAGCTGCGGTTGGCGTTCACTTCTTTCAGGCTCATATCTCGCTCCTGCTTGCTCCGCGTTGGGGGCTTGGTGCGGGCTTAAAAATGGACGACGCTGCGAATACTTTTGCCCTCGTGCATTAAATCGAAGGCCTGATTAATGTCTTCAAGCGGCATGGTGTGGGTGATGAAATCCTTGAGTGGGATGTCACCTGCCAGATAGCGCTCCACGTAATCGGGTAGCTCGGTGCGCCCTTTTACGCCGCCAAAGGCGGTGCCGCGCCAGACCCGCCCGGTTACCAGCTGAAATGGGCGCGTGGAGATTTCCTGTCCGGCACCGGCGACACCAATTATGACTGACTCGCCCCAGCCCTTGTGGCAGCACTCGAGCGCTGAACGCATCACGTCGACATTGCCGATACATTCGAACGAAAAGTCTACGCCGCCGTCAGTTAATTCTACGATCACCTCCTGTATGGGTTGGTCGTAGTCTTTGGGATTAATGCATTCGGTCGCGCCCAATTTTTTAGCCAAATCGAACTTGCTCTCGTTGATATCGATTCCGATGATGCGACTGGCTTTGGCCATGGAGGCCCCAATCACGGCACTGAGTCCGATGCCCCCCAGTCCAAAAATGGCCACGGTATCGCCTGCCTGTACCTTGGCCGTATTCATGACCGCACCCATGCCGGTGGTCACGCCACAACCCAGCAAACAGACCTCTTCGAGGGGCGCTTCGGGGTTCACCTTGGCCAGCGAGATCTCGGGCAGCACGGTGTACTCTGAAAACGTTGAGGTGCCCATGTAGTGGTAGATGGGTTCGCCATTGATCGAGAAACGCGTGGTGCCATCGGGCATGAGCCCTTTGCCCTGAGTGGCGCGAATTTTCTGGCACAGATTGGTTTTGCCCGACAGACAGAATTTGCACTCGCGACACTCCGGTGTGTACAGGGGAATCACATGATCACCCACGGCGACACTGGTCACACCATCACCCACTGATTCCACAATGCCGCCACCTTCATGTCCTAAAATGGCAGGAAACACGCCCTCCGGATCTTCGCCAGACAGCGTAAAGGCATCGGTGTGACAGACGCCGCTGGCCACAATACGCACGCGCACTTCACCCGCTTGTGGCGGCATCACATCCACTTCTTCTATGCTAAGTGGCTTGCCTGGTCCCCAGGCGATGGCGGCTTTGGATTTGATGACTCCGGCGGACATGCTGTGCTCCCTTTCTTATCG
>JAWWBW010000280.1:0-2934 GCA_033720775.1 Oleiphilaceae bacterium
GGGCGCTATCTAAAAAATATCAACGGTATTGAGTATTTTTTCACTGAGTGGATTGCTGGGGTGGTGAAAACCATCGCTCAAACGATGCTCGGCAATGTGTGGGAAAACCGCTTGTACGTCTTCAGGAATCAGGTGTTTACGCCCTTCGATCAGAGCCCAGGATTTTGCCGCCTGCAGCAAGGCCATTCCTGCTCGTGGCGATAAACCATGCTGTCGCGCCGGGTCCTTGCGGCTGGCATCGATGAGACGATAGATGTAATTAATCAGGCTGTCTGATGCGGCAACTTCCGATACCAGGCTTTGCACTTGCGTTAGTACTTGTGGGCTAAGGTGTGCCTCGATTTGCGAGATAATGTGGCGTCGATCATGGCCCTGAAGCAGTTGTTTTTCGGCGTCAGCGCTGGGATAACCGAGGCTAATGCGCATCATAAAACGATCGAGTTGTGATTCCGGGAGCGCATAGGTGCCAGCTTGCTCCTGTGGGTTTTGAGTGGCAATCACAAAAAACGGGCGTGGTAATGGGCGGGTTTCGCCTTCCACTGTCACTTGTCGTTCTTCCATCGCTTCGAGCAAGGCGCTCTGTGTTTTGGGCGGGGCACGATTGATTTCATCGGCCAATACGACGTTGGCGAAAACCGGGCCGGGATGAAACTCGAAGCTGGCTTCGTCGCGATTAAAAATATTAACGCCTAACAGGTCTCCAGGTAACAAATCGCTGGTGAATTGAATGCGGCGATAACTCAGGCCAAGACAATTTGCGAGGGCATGTGACAAGGTGGTTTTGCCCATGCCGGGAATGTCTTCGATGAGAAGGTGGCCACGCGCCAGCAGGCAGGTGAGGGCCAGCTTTACCTCGTGGCTCTTGCCTAAAATAACGTCATTCAGCTGTGCCAGCGTTGCGTCAATTGCCTTTAAAGTGGCCATTACTACCTTCCCTCAAGCTTGATCGATATAGCGTTTGGTGAGGTTAGCATAGGCATCAACGCGGCGATCGCGCAAATAAGGCCAAATGCGTCGTACATTTTCGGTACGTTCTCGGTCAATTTCAGTAATGAGTACGTACTCTTCTTCGGTAGGCGCTTGGCTCAATAGCTCACCCTGTGGCCCGCTGATAAAACTGTTGCCCCAAAACTGCGTGCCCTCAGCATCGCTAGCGGGGCTAGCTTCAAAGCCGGTGCGATTGCACACGATGACTGGCAGGCCATTGGCCACCGCGTGGGCGCGCTGAATAGTCATCCAGGCGTCGAGCTGTCGTTGTTGCTCGTCTTGATCATCCGCCGGGTCCCATCCGATGGCCGTGGGGTAAATCAGCAGCTCGGCACCCGCCAGTGCCATTAACCTGGCGGCTTCGGGATACCATTGGTCCCAGCAAACCAGTACACCAAGTTTGCCCAAAGAGGTGTTGATAGGAGCAAAGCCATTGTGTTTTTCGGGGTCGGCATCACCGGGGGTAAAATAGAACTTCTCGTAGAAACCGGGATCATCCGGTATGTGCATTTTTCGAAAAGTGCCCGCAATGCTGCCATCTTTATCCAAAACGACAGCTGTGTTGTGATAAAGCCCTGGTGCGCGACGTTCGAATAATGAACTAACGATAACGAGTCCATGCTCTTTGGCCACCGCTGCCAAGTGTTCTGAGCTGGGGCCGGGAATACTCTCGGCTAGATCAAAATTCGCCACAGACTCCGTCTGGCAGAAATAGGCGGTGTTGTGCAGCTCCTGCAGAACAACCAACTGAACACCTTGGCTGGCGCAGGCTTCGATTTTTTTTGTCAGATAGCGCAATGTCTGATCTGGGCTGGATTTGACCTCGTGTTGAATGGCCGCCACTTTGAGCACGTTGCTCATGCCAGTACTCCTTTCGGTAATTGCATGGTGACACAGTGTAGACTGCCGTGCTGGCGAATCAGGGTGCGGCAGTTGATGGGTACTATTTTTCGATCGGGGAAGAGGCCATGCATCACTGCAATGGCCTGTTCGTCTTCGGCTACTTCATAGACCGGAAGCAGGATACTACCGTTGGTGATGAGAAAATTGGCGTAGGTGGCAGGCAGGCGTTCGCCATCAATCATAATGGGTGGGCACATGGGTAAGGCAGCTAAATTATAAGGCTTGCCTTGTAATGTGTTGAGTGCCAGCAGTTCCTGCTCCATGGCATGTAACGCTGCATAGTGAGGATCGCTGGCATCGCTGCACTTGACATAGGCGATGGTATCGGGGGAGCAAAAGCGCGCCAATGTATCAATGTGAGCATCCGTGTCGTCGCCTTCGAGATGACCGTGTTCCAGCCACAGCACCCGCTGCACACCGAGTAAGGTGCGCAGTTTTTCTTCAATAGTCTCGCGTGACATGCCAGTGTTGCGGGTTGTCGTTAGCAGGCAGGTCGCTGTCGTGAGTAGCGTCCCCTCGCCGTCAGACTCGATAGAGCCGCCTTCGAGCACGAACTCCACTGGGTGGTGCTGTGCGCCCGGAAAAGCGCCCTTGTCGACCAGGTTTAGAGTAATGGCGTTGTCGCGCGCTGAGGCAAATTTATCGCCCCAGGCGTTGAATTCAAAATCGAGCAATACCGTGTGCTCGCCATCATAAATGGTGATAGGGCCGTGATCGCGCGCCCAAGTGTCGTCTGCGGGTACTTCATACAGATAAAGCGCATGTCCGTATTGTTCTGCGAGAGGATTAAGGCGCTCACGGCAGTGCTCTAGCTGGCCAGTGTCTTCGCAGCTAATGATGAGCGCCTGGTCGGCTAGTACGGCCTCAGCAATGGCGAAAAATACGGCTTCTGCATCGCTCAGATAGGGTGCCCAATCGGTATCGCTGTGGGGCCATGTGAGGAGGATGGCGTCTTGTTCCGCCCATTCTGCAGGCAGAATTACTCGGTGATTCATGAAGGATGTTTGCCTTGACTCTGTTTGCGCATAATGTGGCGAGCAATCA
>JAWWBW010000281.1:0-2926 GCA_033720775.1 Oleiphilaceae bacterium
CCCGGTGCAACGCGCACCAACATGCGCGCCAGCGCCTACCCGGCCGAGAACCCGATACACAACCCCACCCCAGAAGAAATCATGCCGGTATACCTGTACCTCATGGGTGAAGACAGCAAAGGCGTTACTGGCCAGGCATTTGACGCACAGGAAAAGTAAGAACGTTTACTCCAGATAATTATTAACGATCTTGTCGTAGGTACCATTGGCCTTGATCGCTGCCAATGCGGCGTTCACTTTGTCGATGGTGGCCGCATCGACCGACTTCTTGCTGAACATCAAGTAAATGTTGTCACTATTCACGCTGAGTGGATGCACTTCGAGCTTGCCGCCGAGACCCTCCTGTTTCGCCAGAAACGGCCCGGTGTAGCGATCAATTAAGATACCGTCAACACGCCCCGATACGAGCTTTTTAAGATTGGCCGTATCGGTATTCACAACGCTCACGCGTTTTTTGTATTCGGCGTTCAGCATATTCTGCTTGTGCTGCTCGCCGTAATAGTAGTCGCGCACAACACCTAACCTGAAATCGCCGCTAATGATGTCGGTGAGTGCCTTGAGTGCATAATTGCCCGACTCGCCCTTGCGCACCATAAGCACCATGGTTTCATCGCGATAGGGTTCAGAAAAATTGGCATATTGGCGACGCTCATCATTGATCGACGCACCAGACACCACATGAATCGAGCCGCTCTCTACTTCCTTCAGCGCTCTTGCCCAGGGCCGCTTGTTGAAATTCACGTCACAGCCTGCTTGCGCCATGATCGCGCGCACCAGATCGACATCTAGCCCTGTAATCTGTCCATCAGTCTGGTATTGATAGGGTTCCCACGGCTCCCAGGTTGTTTCCAGGGAACACTCCGCCTGCGATAAAACCGAAAACCCAAGAAGTGACAAAACCAAAGAAATTTTGACCAGCGCAGAAAAACGCCCAAGCGATAACGCCATGACTCTCCTCCCCATGCAAATAAGATTTTATATAGACAATAGCAGGAGGACTGGCAAAGAAAAGTAGAAGAAAAAAGCGGCTGAACCGGCAAGTCCAGCCGCCAGACGCTTAGCTTTCCTGTTCGGCAGGTAGCAATGTAATTTCTACGCGTCGATTAGCCTGCTTGCCCTCTTTGGTGTTATTGCTGGCAACGGGCTGTGACTCCCCAAAACCGACAGTTTCAAGGCGTACTTCCGAGACTCCGCGTGATTGCAGATAGTAGGAAACAGAAGATGCACGATTCATCGATAAAGTCTGGTTGTAAGCCTCTGAGCCGTCGCTATCCGTATGGCCCGCCACAACAACCAAGGTACGGTCGTATTCTTTCAACACCAGCGCCACAGAATCGAGAACAGAATAAAAGCTCGCATTGATCGTTGGGCTATTGCTGGCAAATGTGATATTACCGGGCATGATCAGGTTAATATTGTTGCCTTCGCGTTGCACGCTCACCCCTGTATCACGTAGCTGCTTACGTAACTTGGCCTCCTGCACATCCATGTAGTAGCCGATACCACCTCCCACAGCTGCGCCCCCAGCTGCCGCCGCCAATATACGCTGATTGCGTTTACGACTATCTTCATCCTTGTTATCAAGGTAAGCGATAACGGCCCCAACACCGGCACCAATACTGGCGCCAATGGCTGTGTTCGTGGTTTTTTCTTCGCCAGTGTAGGCATCAAAGGTAGTACAGGCTTGCAGTACTAATAACGCAGTTGTGAGAGCAACGAGTTTTTTCATGAATGGATTCCTGTTTGTTGTACGTGTGTATTTGTGTGACAAATATAGTGTGTGTCTTGCCTTAGGGCTACAGAGCTTGCCGTTTGGTCATGTAAAAACGTGTCTAAGTTTTCTAGGCTTGAGCCTTTTTTAGGCTAAATTGTCTGCAAGCACACACTTGGGAGATAAACCGTGCAATCTTTTATAACCATTATCGCGATCACGCTCATTGCCCTGCTGATTTGGAATAGCCGGTTACAGCCTTCTGGCCACGAAAAGGCATGTCTGGATGCCTTGCTTAAAGCCATCAAGAAGAATCGCGATATTAAAGCCCGTGAAATTGCTGCCATTTTACGTTCCTATGGTTTCGACATCATCACTGCCACGCAGGTGACCAGAATGATCAAGCCACGCCTGGCGAGTATAGGCATTCGACCCGAGGAGCAGGCAGACGTACTGCACGAAATAGGCCGAGCCAAGCATTACCTCGAATTACGTAACGCGTCATCAACCACAAGCCAAAAATAATCAATTGAACCAGAGGATAACCCAATGAGAACGATTCTTGCCGCACTGTGCGCCATTGCCCTTTCCATGACCAGCGCCGTTCAGCCTGCTTACGCGAAAGATCATAAAGAAAAAGCGCACAAACACAGTGAAAAGCATGAGCAAATGAAACAGCGCTCAAAACAAAAGGAAGAAGAGCTCGAAGAGCTGGATGACGAAAACGAGCAGAAAAAAGAGAAAGCCTCAAAAGACCTAAAGGACAAAAAAGATAAAAAAGAAAAGAAAGAAAAGAAAATGAAGAGCAAAAATGAGGACGACGATACTGATGATCGTAGCGATGACGACGAACACAAAGAAGCCAAGAATCAAAAACAGAACATGCCCAAGGGACTTGAAAAACAGCGCGAAAAGAAAGCCGAGCAGGAAATGAAAGAAATGGGAAAAGGCTCAGAACAAGGGCAGGAAGCGCGCGAGCAACGACGTAAATGGTGGAAATTTTGGGGCGACGACGAGTAGGCCCTGAGGGTTTCGAGCCCGGCGCCCGCCCCAGGTAGGTCTATGAACCTACCGAGGTACCGGGCGCTGTCGCTTGCGCAAACGTGCGCCCATTACGCCACTTCACATAGAGAACATAGATAACGGGGGGCAAAACCAACTCCATTACCATCGCAGGCAACAAGATACTCGCGGGCGAGCCAATGTCCAAGGTCG
>JAWWBW010000282.1:0-2900 GCA_033720775.1 Oleiphilaceae bacterium
CCAATGCCGATCAGCTAGCCGAGTTCGACACCGCCATTCGACGTCACACCATGCTCAACGAGTCCATCACCAAGATGTTCCAGAGCTTCCGTTACGACGCCCACCCAATGGCCATGCTGACAGGTGTTGTAGGTTCATTGTCTGGTTTCTACCACGACACTACCGACATCTATAACCCCGAGCATCGCAAGATCTTCGCACGCCGCATGATCGCCAAGATCCCGACCATTGCCGCCGCCGCCTATAAGCGCTACTCCGGCCAGCCGGTGATCTATCCGAAGAATAACCTGGACTATTCATCCAACCTGCTGCGTATGTTGTTTGCCGTGCCTGCGGAAGAATACGAAGTTGATCCCATCGCGGCCAAGGCACTGGACGTGCTGTTCATTCTGCATGCTGACCACGAGCAAAATGCCTCGACCTCAACTGTGCGGATGGCTGGCTCCACCGGTTGTAACCCGTACACAGCGATTTCTTCAGGCATTGCCGCTCTGTGGGGGCCTGCCCACGGCGGTGCTAACGAGGCCGTACTGCGCATGCTCGACGAAGTCGGCGATGTTTCTCAGATTCCGAAGTACATCGCCAAAGCCAAGGATAAGGAAGACCCGTTCCGCCTTATGGGCTTTGGTCATCGCGTGTACAAGAACTTCGACCCACGCGCCAACATCATTCGTGAATACTGCCACCAGGTGCTGGAACACCTGGACATGCAAGATGATCCATTGTTTGAACTGGCACTGAAGCTGGAAGAAGTGGCCCTGAACGACGACTACTTCAAAGAGAAGAAGCTGTACCCCAATGTCGACTTCTACTCCGGCATCATCTACAAGGCGCTGGGTATTCCTGTGAACATGTTCACCCCCATGTTTGCCATCGCCCGTACCGTGGGCTGGTGTGCACACTGGATGGAAATGATTTCCGACCCAGGTATGCGTATTGCGCGGCCGCGCCAGATCTACATTGGCGCCGACAAGCGCGATTACGTAGACGTAAACCAACGATAAATAACAAAAGTTCAAAAATGCCGGCACTTTGCCGGCTTTTTTGTTGTCCTAAATTCATTAAGGGTAATTTATCGACTGGTTAAAAACATGACAAAACAGAAGTTTTCTGTTTCAATTCAAGGTAGTTGGAGACTTTTAGGCCAATGAAAAGCCAGACACCGCCTGTTTGCTTATATGGCCACTCACGTACCATGAAGACACGCAATCTGCTTCTTGGCCTTCTCGCGGTACTCTTGCCTAGCCAACTATTGGCTGAAGAGTGCTACAAGTATGAGCCTGAGAAGTCGCACATACCGGGCACTCTAGAAAGCCGCGCGAATAGCGACGGTCGTGATGTGTTCGTACTCGTAGCCGATGAACCCATCTGCGTTGAGGGTGGCGAAAACCCGGAACTGAACGTACCGGAAAAAGACATCAAGGAACTGCAGGTGCTCTATAAAGACCCCTACCGAATCCAAGTGCTGGTTGGTAAAAAAGTGCAGGTTGATGGCTGGCTGTTTCACAAGGACAGCGAAGACCAGGTCACCAAAGTGCTGATTGATGCTCGCAAGGTCAAACCCGTCGTCGTCTGGTAAGCAGCACTTAGCCGAGATTAGTTGGCAGATTAAAAAAGCCCCTGGTTAGGGGCTTTTTTGATTTTGGATTACCTCATTCGATATCAAGGCACCGGCGGTTTGCGACCGGTAAGCACGTGAGCGATTAAGCTCAGAACAAACAACACAATAAAAATCAGGAAAAGCAGCTTGGCCAGTTCAACCGATATAGAGGCTATACCGCCGAAACCGAGCACACCGGCAACAAGCGCCAGAATCAAAAACGTAATGACCCAACTTAACATTGCGACTCCTCACCCATAGGGCATTTAATACTGAATGTTTCGTTTTTAGTCTTTACATATGGCCTAAAAGCCAATAATAATCATAAAATTCAATGCCTTAACACCATAAAGAAGCACAGACTCATCAATCTCCTGATAGCCCTTAGTACGATTTTTGGCGTAAAAGTTCATCTCGCAATGTCTGCGTGGCTGGTCGAATACCTCTCCAGATAAAGAATGACTCGGCTGCCTGCTCCAGCAACATACCTAAACCATCTGCCGAGATATTAGCCCCATGGGCCCGGCCCCATTCCACAAAGACAGTGGGCTCATGACCGTAGGCCATGTCATAAACGGCCCCACCTGGCTTTAAGATCGAAGCCGGTAAAGCAGGCATCTGGCCAGACAAACCCATAGATGTACCATTGATGATTAAATCAAAGCTCTGGGTACCCAAATCGGCATAACCGCAGCCACAAACCTCGCCCCAGGTATGAAACTGCTCAGCCAATAATATGGCCTTTTCCATACTGCGATTGGCAATCACGATATGCTGAGGATGCTCGGCCAGCAATGGCCCCAGCACACCGCGCACAGCACCGCCTGCGCCCAGAATTAGAATATCGGCACCTTGTAATGTGATGCCCAGATTCTGCTGCAGATCGACCACCAAACCTGCCCCATCGGTGTTATCCCCTAACACCTTGCCATCATCACGAAATCTCAAGGTATTCACAGCTTGTGCCAGGCGCGCGCGCTCACTCAACTCATCCGCGTACTCACAGGCATCCAGTTTAAACGGCACGGTTACGTTAAGCCCTTTACCGCCTTGCGCTCTAAAGTGGTCTACGGCCTCACCAAAACCATCCACCTCGGCCAGAATGCGCTCATAGCGCAGTTGCTCACCGGTTTGCTCGGCAAAATAGCTATGAATACGCGGCGATTGGCTATGTTCTACCGGATTACCTATGACGGCGTATAAGTCCATAACTCAAACAACCTGGCTCTTGTTGCCAAAATAGCGAGCTTGCATGCGGTCGCAATAGGCCACCAGGTTGGCATGCGCATTCACCAGGGGC
>JAWWBW010000283.1:0-2893 GCA_033720775.1 Oleiphilaceae bacterium
AGCATGTGCAGGCCGTATCACGGTAATCCCAATAACGCCTCACGCTCTACCACTGCCTGATCCCCAAGCCATATAGAAAGCAGTATACGCGTAAATTCCGGGTCACCGTCTTCGAGCACCAAGGCTCCGTTTAATTGTACTTGCAGCCCACACGCCTCACTCCAGGCTAGCACCAGTTGGTCCCCTTCTGAGATATCACTGCTTATTTTCGCGGTAAAACGTTCAAAGCGGTCCTGCTGACGCATCCATTGTTCTGCGCTGGCATTGTTTTGAAACCCATCGCGCAATACTTCACGCACCTTTTTAACGCCAATATCACGGGCATATTTCAGATAAAGCTGTTTAGACTGACGACTATTCAGGATGTGCGTTGCGCGGTTTGTCGACGCAGATAGTCGCGCTACATCTTGCCGCGGTATATAAAGCGCCACATCGTAAACATCAAAAAACAGAAAAGTACGTCGGGCACTACCCAATTGCGCATAGGTATCGATTTTGGAGCTTGCTCCACAAAGACTTTGCGCTGCATTGGCGTTACTCGCATTAAGCAGCGCCATGCAACACAAAACAAGATGGAGTTTTCGCAAAACCTCAGACGCCACGCAGCTCATCAGCAATCATGGCCAGTGCTTCCATTGGCTCGGCATGCTGGGTAATGGGGCGCCCTATCACGAGATAATCGGAACCGGCTTCAAGCGCTTCGCGCGGCGACATAATGCGCTTCTGATCACCCTTGGCAGCAAAGGCTGGCCGAATACCCGGCGTTACCAGACAAAAATCGTCACCCAATGCGCGTTTAAGTTGCGCAGTTTCGTGTGAAGAGCATACGACACCATCCAGACCACAATCCTTGGTTAAACTGGCGAGACGCTCGACTTGCTCTATTGGCGCGATATCCAGACCAATATCACGCAAATCCTCTTGCTGCATACTGGTTAACACGGTCACGCCAATTAAAAGCGGGCGTTGCTGACGCTGAGCCAACTCGTTTGCGCAAGCCTCCATCATGGCCCGCCCGCCCGAGGCATGCACATTTACCATCCAGACGCCCAAATCAGCAGCGGCCGCAACCGCTTTACTGGTGGTATTGGGAATATCATGGAATTTAAGGTCCAAAAATACGTCAAAGCCCTTCGCCTGCAACTGCTCTACCACGGGTGGTCCGGAGCGGGTAAACAGCTCCTTGCCTACTTTTACACGGCATTGTTTGGGGTCTAAACGATCCGCTAAAGCCAATGCGCTGCTGGCATCAGAAAAGTCGAGAGCAACAATTACCGGTAAGCTCTCATTGGAAGAATGTGATTGCATGGCCAATCCTACTACGTATTGTCGAGCGCTGCGTGAGCGCGCTGATCTGATGTTTTTAAATAGTCGAGTCGTGGTTTCGTCGTTTGCCAGTTGCGACAGCTGGGGCATAACCAGTTGATTATCTCACCGGCAAAGCCACAGTGACCACATTGAAAAGCTGGCAATGCACGATATTGCTGCTCTACAACTTTGTCGATTGCCTCATAAGGTAATGACTGCCCGATGCTATTGTGTGCATTAAGTTTTAACCACAACCGCATCACGGGTAAGTCAGGCGCTCTTTCAAGCAGCGCTGACAACAAGGTGTTCGCGGCTTCTCGCTGATCATTTCTAACCAGGGAATCAATCAGCGCCAGCTGAAGTTGCATTTGCCCTGTTTCTGCAAACAGCTGTTCAAGATAGCGATGGAATTTGTCCAGCGTGTCGGTTTCAAGGCTGCACTCGCGCAACAAAGGCAATGATAACACCGCATATTCCGGGGCAAATTGCGCTACTTGCTTTAACTGCTTGATGGCGGCCTGATAGGCCCCAACCTGGATCTCAATTTCAGCCATCATTAAATAGGCTCGCACGCATGTTCGGTCTGAAGAAAGCGCCTTGCGCAGAGCCATTCGTGCTTCAACCAGGTTGTGCTGCTGTTGTTTGCGCTGGGCTATCTCGCACCAGTAGTATGCCGTTTTCAATGAAACGTCGGGATGCTTACGTAAATCAATTTGCTGGGCCGTCGCCACTGCGTCTTCCCAGTCTTGCTCACGTTCGTAGATATCCAATAACAATTTGCGACTGCGCACACCAAATTCTTTTGATCCTCGCAACTGCATTAATAAGGCTTCGGCTCGATCGTAAAGACCTGCAGCCCGATAATCTTTTGCCAACTCATAAATAATGGGTTCAGAAGCCTGATCGCTAAGTTCGGGATGCGCCATGAGATTCTGGTGCACGAGAATCGCTTTATCTACCTCACCTTCGGTACGGAAATGCTTACCAATGGAAATATGAAGAGGGAGTGTGTCAGGGCGCACCTCAAGGCCCTGAATAAACTGATCAATTGCCTCATCGGAATAGGTATCAAACAGCAACTGTAAACGATGTTTCATGTCGTTTGGCGGGGTATAAGTCTGGGTCTGCGCCTCTTGTCGACTGGCTTTGTACCGGTACCCCAAGGCCCAGCCAATGGCCAGCGCCAACACTAACAGCAACCACAATGATCCGTTGTCCATTTAGCTGCCTTTGGCTGGCTCCCGACGCAATTGCTTTAGTTCTTCTTCCTGCTTTTGTAGCTTACGCTCGTGATGTTTGGTTTTCATTCGCATACCAATCATGGATGGCATGCGAGCAAAGAGTCCAAGTAGGCCACCAAAGATAAAGGCCAGAATCAACAACCAACCGAGCTGTAGGGATTCAATTTTCAGTGCGAGCAGATCGACAGAGACCGTCGTGGCGTTACGAAATATAAAGATAATCGCAAAGAGCAGGACAACGATGATGATGAGAATTTCGAGGATTAATTTAAGCTTAGCCATGGCCAACTGTCTCTCCGGTTAGGGCGTCGAGTGTAACATGTGACCAGCGGTGGGGCGAGATG
>JAWWBW010000284.1:0-2866 GCA_033720775.1 Oleiphilaceae bacterium
CAGGAGTTTTGGGTTCCGTTTTTTTTGGTCTCACGCAACCATCGTAGTGCCTCGGGGGTCACCACCTGATCCATCAGCCAAAGCAGTTCATAAGAACTTCTGGCGACACGCCACCGGTTAGCCGAGTTCGGCTGAATCAGCAGAAGAGCCTTGAGTGCAGGGATGTCATTAATATAACGCCGGGCCTCGGTTTGCTGGAGGCGCTCCGGCACATTAAAGTCGAGAGCGGCCCAACGGTTGACCATGCGCTCGACGAGATTGGCCTGCGACTCCATGGCATCCTGAAAGGCTTTCGCGTGATGCTCAAGTATTGTTCGCGCACTAGAGTGACGCGCCGAGTGTTCACCGAAGGCTCCCAGATATACGAGAAAAAATGTCGCTGTAACCGCGACAATGCCGATAACCGTGGCGTCCCGGGGCAGTCGACTGCGGAAAGAAGCGGTTTGACTGGCGAGGATGACTAACGCCACACCAAAGGCGATGCAGAACAGTCCGCCTGCTGGGGAAACCATGCCGAAGATGTGGGCTGTCGAAGCAGTAGGTTGAGCCGACATGTGGTAGAGGGAAACTCCCACTCCGAAAAGGACGCCAATGAATCCGGACACCAGCGCAAACAGTCGTCGCCTGTTGGTTCGAAAACCGAGCAACACTGCGCCTGTAAAGATAAGCATCGCTATAGAGGGGGGAAGGGGTAAATTTGTGAGATTCCGAAGGACGTTGATTAAGTCTATGGATTGGCTGTTTATAATCACTTCTGCGGTCAAGGCATAGCTACCAAAAACCACGAACAAGGTGGCCGACACGATGGCTAGCGGGGCCTTTTGTGTCATTTGGGCATAAAAGCTCAGAGAGAGCAGAATGCCAGCGATGGACTCTGCTACTGAAAGTGCAAACCTGCCGGGAATTGCAGGCTCGTGGTAAATGTGCGTAAAAATGCTTAACAGGCTGGTCAGTAAACCGCAGACAACCAGAACCAGCAGCCCGGCTTGAAGCTTCAGATCTCGTATCGTTTGAACCAATTTGGTCTGTCTCGTTAATGGAAAAAATATTAGTGGAATGGAAGCGTGACAAGGTGGGGGGACGGGCCGCTAACGAAACTTATGTTCAAATGTAGCCTTGGTCGCTGCCAAATCCATGGGCTAACACGAGCGCCGACAGTGGACAAGCTGTAAGGGCTTGTTCAAGGTGACGCACATGGTACTGCTTCGCGAAAAATTCGCTTTGCATAGCATTTTATTCTTTTCCAGTTGGGTCTGCGTAGACAGCGTCCGCTAAGTGGTGCGGGAAGCCCTAAAGTCTAAACCGGCTGACCTGCGAGCTTAACCCCTCTGCCAAGCGGGCCAGCTCGTCGCTAGAAGCCGACACTTGTTCTGTAGATGTTGCAGATTGATCCGCTATGTCGCGAATTTGTGTTACGTTTTGATTAATCTCTTCAGCGACGGACGTTTGTTCCTCGGCAGCGGTCGCAATCTGACTGTTGTATTGACGAATTTCCTCTACCGCTTCTGCCATTTCTCGGATTGTTTCACCAGCGCGACGCGCGGTTTTCAGAGTCTCTTCGGAGAGCTCAGTGCCAGACGCCATCTTTGATGCCGAGCTGTTAGCACTGAACACCAAGTTGCTAATGAGTTGTTCGATTTCTGAGGTGGAATCCTGCGTTCGTCTGGCTAACGAGCGTACCTCTTCTGCCACGACCGAAAATCCACGCCCATGTTCACCTGCTCGCGCCGCTTCTATAGCGGCATTCAATGCAAGCAAATTAGTTTGATCGGCGATGGACTTAATCACTTCCAGGATCGTGCCAATATTATCGGTATCCTTTTGGAGAGATTGCAGCTGGTCCATAACTTCATTGTTCTGCTGATTAAGGCGCGAGACGTAAGAGACTGCTTCATTTACAGCCGTCTCTCCCTCCGATGCTTTCGCGTCGGCTCGGCTGGCAGCCTCGAACGCCGATTGCGCACTTTTGGCAACATCGGCCACTGTGGCGACCATTTCGTTCATGGCCGTCGCAACCTGATCGGTTCCGTCGCTTTGCTGTTGAACACCTTCGCTTGTCTGCTGAGTCACGGTGGCCAGTTCTTCAGATGACGACGCAATATTGGCAGCGCCTTCGTCTATCTGCCGAATAAGGTCACGTAAGTTGGTCACCATAGTTGCGAACGCCGCCTGCAACTGACCAAACTCATCTCCTCGATTGTTGTCGATCTGAACCGTCAAATCGCTTGAAGCAACGCGATTTGCAACAGCTACCATTTCACGGATGGGCCGAGTCACAGACTGCACCAGCGACCAAGCAATTACGCCAGATAATGCGAGAGTGGCCGCACCGATTGATAACAATTTGCTAATCAGCGTCTCATAGTCCTCTGCCATTCTGCCAAGTTGTACCTCTTGTAATTCCACACTCATATCCACGGTAGCTCGGGCGACAGCTATTAACTCATTCATTACATAATCAACGGATTGCTGGTCATCGGCAATCTCACTGGCTTCAAGCTGATCCAGAAGCTTCTTATACTTCGTGACGCCAGACACAATATCGTCTACTCGCTGATCATCGGCGGGAACGACGAGAACGCTTTTTAAAGGAACTACTGTTCGTGCAGCTTGATCGGCGAGCTCTTTTGCTCGTTCAATGTGATCCGACTGTTTCCGGATTTGAAAGTTCTTTTCCTCCACCCGAGCATCCAATAAAAATGCCTCTGCAGAGCTGGCCTCCCCTACGATAACGGATCTTCGATGGTAGTCGCTCATCGCATTTAGACTTATGAGCAGGAGGACGCCCGACAGAATCACGACAACGCCGAACCCGGCACCCAGTTTTTTTCCGACCGAAATATCATTCAGACTCATCGTTTCTATC
>JAWWBW010000285.1:0-2823 GCA_033720775.1 Oleiphilaceae bacterium
CGCCACCAGATATAACGACAGGACGCCAATAGCGACAGCACCATCATTAACATACCGGGAAAACGGCCGGGGATGCGGTTAAGTATCAGCAGTAAAATAAATAGCGTTGCGCCGAAGAAAAACTGCTGCATGGGATCAAGCGGCACGGTCACGCACAAAAAGCCGATTGCCAGAGTCAGCACGATCATCAAGCCACCGCGAAGCCGTCCACCTTTTTTATCTACCTCTTGCCAGGGCATTTGGCGGAGGCCGCGACGCTGCGCTTCCCGCTGAAACTGGACTCGAACCCGGCGGCTAAAACGATTAAAGGCGTGGCTGATTTTGCCTATCCATACGTCCGTCTTTGCGCGGAGCTCGTCGAGGGCAGAGGGTGAATATTCGCTGCGCCCAGGTGTCGACGCCTTGAAGAAAAACAACCACGCCAACTGGACAATCACCCGCAGGGGGTCAAGCCCTTTGATGTGCGTTATATCAATTTGCGGCAAGTAGACTTCGGGCATTTTCCATGCGCTCACACCAGCGAGCTTCTCGCGTAGGAAAATGGATGAAAAAACCAGCCACAGGCAAAGGGGGATGCGCCCGAGCAAGCCTAATTCCATATCACCGACATAGTAGCGGTAGCGGGATTTCAACAGAGGGACAAGATCCACCATTACGCTTTCGCCTTGAGCGTAGAGGTGCACCACAGCGCTAACGCGTGAAAGTCCTTGGCGGACTGACTATCAGGTGCAGCCGCAATCACTGATTCAAAATAAGCCAATGAATCGGGAACAGAGTAATCCTGGTGAATAGCCGTTGGCACTGTGTTTTGGGCAAATTGTTCGCGGATTAGTACCGCGAGGTCGCCAAACAACGGGACCTCAGGTTGAATGCAATTCATTATTACGTGGGCTTTGCTGTGCAGTACCTCATCGCGGCGGCGCTTCAGCAAACTGTATGATTGAATTTCCGGCCCACACACCAGCAGTTCGATGTCACCGACACCGCCGATGCCCAGGTGAGAGCGATTAAGGGTAGCCGGCGCGTCGATCAGTAAATAATCAAAACCTTCCCCCGACAGATCTGCAATCAGCTCGCGCACGATTGACGGCTTCTCATTCAACATGCGTCGCAAAATCAGGTCCGGTTGTTGAGCAACGTGACCAAAGGGGAGTACGCAGCGCCCGTCATGGGACTCAAATATGCTGTTGCGAGAGTCTTCACCATCCAGCGCCGCCCGAGCCCAGCCGCCGAGTTCGGTCACGTGTACGCCAAAGTGGGCGCCCAAAGCATTATCGCAATTCAGATCCAGCGAGAGTGTTTTAAAACCCTGAACCTGCAGGGCAGCTGCCAGATTGGCAGTTGTGGTGGTTGTACCGACGCCGCCATGGGCGCCGCTTAACAAAAGGCTATACACCGCTACAAGTCCTTACATCGGATCGATTGAGGTACTGACATCCGCTTTCAGCTATCGGTTTTTTAGAGTGGCGCACCAACATTGGACCTACCAACATGCCACCGCCCGTTTATCGAGTGCTGTTCAACTCGGCAACTATCGGCCACTTTCTGATAATACGTTGAATGTCTTGCTGAACGCGACTTTCCTTGTAGGGCATTGCTCCGCGATCACCGAGCGAGAGAAGCACTTCCCGAACGTCCGCACCGACCCTGTTCGCATTATTTAGTACGGCTGATTCCTTATCTTGGATCATTTCTTTTTCTTTATCCACGCCCCGCTCCCATTCTGTCGTTGTAACGCAAATCCCTTTCGCAAGAGTAACATACATGCTGTACAGTACTGACACTTAACACATACTATCGCGTTTAAATTGAATTGCACTAGACAATGGCCATACTATTATACTTTCTATATAGTTTGTGAAGTGTATTCTTGACATTTTTGCCATTTGCCGCCCTCAAGCTCGGCGCTCGGAGAAATTTCGCAATGCCAGAACAAGACATGCAGGTCACGCTGCGCCACTCATTAAAACAGGAAGGCCTGTATTGTCTGATGACCCACTCCATTCAGGAGCTGATCGCGCCTCTGACGAATCTATTGCATCGCGATAGCTTTTTGATTGTTCAGGACACCGTGCGGACCTTCAAGAAGAGCTTCCACCACAGCGAAGCCGGTCAGGTCCATCTCCTGTTAGAGCGAAATGCGGAAACAACCTATTTTTTCGACGACGCGAAATCGGCAGAAAAAATCCGCTTAAAAGGTCTGTTAAAGGACATCAAGCGGCTGCCTCTTGGGCGCAATCAGCAGATCTGTGTCATCCTTGGCGAGCACTGTTTCGCCCGTAGCAGCGACGCTGAATTGCGCAGGGAGCTCTCCGCCTGGAAGCGGTTTTGTTCAGAAAACGAACACTCAATACTATTTATGGTCCACGGGCAATACGAAACCCTGTGGCCCAGCCTGAAAGGCTGTAATGCGGTACTGATGGGGTTGGCGGCCCACAACCAGAACAACGACAACACGTTCAGCGTGGATGTAGACTTCTGGCACCTCTCCGACAATCTCATCGCCGATCAGGAATGGTTGTTTCATAGCGACCCCCATTCCTTCATCGTCACCGACGGGGAGAAAGTGGGCAAGCACAATATTGAAGTGCTGAAAAGCACCACCGATTCGGACACTATTTTTACCCTCAGCGATATATATCGTGACCTGTATCCCCGCCAACTCGTTGTCGCCGAATAAACCTCCATTCTGGTGTTGGTTGCCTGCCTGCAGGAAAATATCAATGCGGCCACGGTGATTCTGCGCTGCCGGAATACCAGCGAAATCGACGAGCTCGCCATTTTGGTGTACCAACTTCGCTGCCGCGCCGGTGAAAAGCTGAA
>JAWWBW010000286.1:0-2760 GCA_033720775.1 Oleiphilaceae bacterium
ATCGCGGAGCGATATCAAGATTTCAGAAAACAGGGGGGTATAAGAAGAAATGGCTCCCCGAGCTGGGGTGAGTCACGACCGGAAAAAGCATCGCTTTATCAATGACGAACGCGAAGCCATGGATGGCGAAGCTGGTCTAAGGCTACAGGGATGTGATTAGCAGGAAGCCAAAGCCGGAACCACAAAGCATTTGCCACGGATTAACAGTTCGCGGAGCGATATCAAGATCTCAGAGAATGGGGGTATAAGAAGAAATGGCTCCCCGAGCTGGGCTCGAACCAGCGACCCACGGATTAACAGTCCGTTGCTCTACCAACTGAGCTATCGGGGAACGGTCTGGACGTCGAACAGAGTGTCCGTAACGTCACAACGGCGCGCATATTAATGTGTTGTGGCGGGGGCGTCAACACTTGCTTAACAAGTTTTTGCACATGGTTGTACAAAGCGCGACATGTTGCTTAAATTGTCGTCAATTCATAGGGATAGCAGCGTGTAGTTGGAGGGGAATTTGTGACTTACTGCCCACCTTGGTGGTTACGCAATGGCCACGTTCAAAGTATTTATCCATCGCTGTGGCGCAAGCTCGATGATCACTTTTTTGAGCGCGAGCGGGTCACGACACCTGATGATGATTTTCTCGATCTAGACTGGGCGCGTCAGGGGCATCGGCGTTGTGTGATTCTTACCCATGGTCTCGAAGGGCATAGTCGGCGCCCCTACATGTTAGGCATGGCGCAGGCGGCACTGGCACATCAATGGGATGTGCTGGCCTGGAACTTTCGTTCCTGCAGCGGAGAGCCTAACCGGCAGCTGGCCAGCTACCACAGCGGGCAAACCCATGATCTGGCTTACGTTGTTGAGCAAGCTTTGCGACAGGGCTATGAAGAGCTTGCACTGATTGGTTTCAGTATTGGTGGCAATAAAACCCTGCTATATCTTGGGCGCGACAAGATGCAGGTGCCAGAATCAGTAAAAGCGGCGGTGGTGTTTTCGGTGCCTTGTGATCTTTCGAGTAGTTCGGCGCAACTCGCCAAACCCCGCAACGCCCTGTACATGAAAAACTTCATGCGCAGCTTCAAAGAAAAGCTGGAGCAAAAAGCGGCGCTGTTTCCCGGTCAGATTGACTTGAAAGGCTTTGATCGCATTCGTACCTTCAAAGAATTCGATTCGCGTTATACCGCGCCACTTAATGGCTTTAACAGCGCCGAGGAATATTGGGAACGTTCGAGCAGCAAGCCCTATATCAAGCATATTCAGGTGCCCACGCTATTGGTGAGTGCCAAGGACGATCCTTTTCTTACCCCTGCCTGCTTTCCCTTTGACGACGCCGAGCATAATCCGCATGTGGTACTCGAAGCACCGGAATATGGTGGCCATGTGGGCTTTATGACCGTAGGCGAGAATCGGCGCTACTGGTCCGAACAGCGCGCTATGGGGTTTCTCTCGCAGCAATGCGGCGATGCTTCACCTTCCGACAGTGTTACTTCTGGGCCTGCAGCAGTGGCCGAAGGGTCTTGAGCACGTTTTCCTTAATCAGGGGTTGCGCCTCGGCGGTCGGATGTAAGCGGTCATCCTGCATTAGCTCGGGCCGCAGAGCGACACCGTCCAGCAAAAACGGCAATAGAGGAACGTTAAACTCGCCCGCCACATCAATAAAGGTTTGATGAAAAGCGGCCGTGTAGGCAGGCCCGTAATTGGGAGGAATGTGCATACCGGCCAGCATCACCTGCGCTCCCTCGTTTTGCGCCAGCTGTATCATTTGCGACAGGTTCTGTTTGAGTATATTGATCGGAAAGCCGCGCAGGCCATCGTTTGCACCTAATTCGATTATCACGACATTGGGCTGGTGTTCCTCAAGTAAGCGAGGCAGGGCACGCAAGCCGCCACCAGATGTTTCGCCACTAATGCTGGCATTGATGACGGTATAGTGATCGGCAAGCTCCTTACGCATCAGATTTACCCAGCCGTCTTCAACCTGTATGCCGTAGGCTGCACTCAGGCTGTCGCCTAATACCAGAATCCGTTGTGTCGACTGAACCGAAGCCACCGCAAGTTGCGTATGGCAGACAAAGACCAATAGCAGCAAAATACATTGTTTCATGGTTAGCGCAAAGCAGGCGTTGTGGTGTCTGGCTGGGTCAGTTATAAAGCCCTTTGGCATAATCATCTCTCTTGGTGTGAAGGTCTATTAATCTACACAAAATGCACGTCGCACAACAACAAGGCTAGTGAAATGCAGCAAATTTTAAGCGGTACAAATCCTTCTGTAGACCAGGCACAGCCTGCCACCAAAACCCGTGACGTTATCTCGGTGCAAGGCTTGAATAAACGCGTGTCGTTGCAGAGTGGTGAACTGAGCATTCTGAATGACATCCATCTGGAAGTCCGGCAAGGCGAGAGTCTGGCTATTGTGGGGCGATCCGGTTCGGGGAAAACGACCTTGCTCGGCTTGCTTGCGGGTTTGGACGTAGCGTCTTCGGGTAGCGTGCGCTTACTGGGGCAAGCACTCGAAACCTTGAGCGAAGACGAGCGCGCTGCGCTTCGGGCGCGGCAGGTAGGCTTTGTGTTCCAGTCTTTTCATCTGTTGCCTGCCATGACGGCGCTTGAGAATGTGATGTTGCCTCTCGAGCTTACCGGGGAGCAAGAGGCCGAAAAACTGGCGCGTGACTATTTGTGCGAATTGGGTTTGCAAGATCGCCTGCAGAGCTTTCCCAGTCAATTGTCGGGCGGGGAGCAACAGCGGGTTGCCATCGCGCGTGC
>JAWWBW010000287.1:0-2713 GCA_033720775.1 Oleiphilaceae bacterium
CCGACATGGGTACACTGCAACGCTTGCCAAAGCTCATCCCAGAAGGCATTGTGCGCGAACTCGCCTACACAGGGCGAAAGTTCAGCGCCGATGAAGCCTTAAAATGGGGACTGGTCAATGCCGTTTACCCCGATCACGACAGTCTGCTTTCGGGTGTGATGGAGATTGCAGCCAGCATCGCGCAGCACTCTCCATTAGCGGTAACCGGCTGCAAGGAAATGCTCAATTACAGCCGCGACCACTCAGTGGAAGACAGCTTGAAATATATGGCCAACTGGCAGTCCGGCATGTTCCGTCCACAAGACATGATGAAAGCCTTTGCCGCCAAAGCCCAAAAGAGTGCTGCCGAATATGACAATCTCTTTCCGGTGAAAGACCTGTTTTCTTAAACACCATGGTCCCTTTGCCCACACTGTCATCGTTTAGGCCAATCAGACTGTTAGTAAACTGGCGGTATGGGCGTCCACCTGCGCAACACTCGGTCTCACTGCCGGGTCTGCCACTTTCCACCCATTTCCTGCTATAACAGACACCTTTCAAGACAGCGAGGAGTCAGCACGTGGATAAGCATGTTCCCGTAAAAAAAGAAAGTGCCCCGGACGATATACTCGCCGATGAATTTATCAAAGTGGTTGAATCGCGACGATCGGTACGGCGGTTTACCAACGACCCCGTGCCCGACGAAGTCGTCGACAAGTGCTTGGATCTCGCCATGCTGGCGCCCAATTCGTGCAACCTTCAGCCTTGGGAGTTTTACTGGATAAAAACGCCAGAGAAGCGTGCCAAAATTGTTGACGCATGCTTAAGCCAGAATGCTGCGCGTACGGCCCAACAGCTTATTGCTGTAGTGGCGCGCACCGATACCTGGCGCAAGCACTGCGCGCAACAGATCAGTCATTGGCCTGATGAAAAGATGCCGAAAATCGTCGAAAACTTTTACCGCAAAGTGGCCCCCATACAATATTACCAAGGCCCGTTCGATGCCTTCGGGTATGCCAAAAAAGCCTTTTACGGTTTGGTGGGACTCGCTCGACCCGTGCCACGTGGTCCCTACTCAAAACATGAAATGGAAACCTGGGCCGTGAAAAGTACCGCGCTCGCTGCTGAGAATTTAATGCTGGCATTTCGTGCGTTCGGCTACGACACCTGCCCAATGGAGGGTTTTGACGCGGTGCGCGCCAACCGCGTATTAAATATTCCCAAAGACGGGCAAATTATTATGTTTGTCGCCGTTGGCAAACGTGCAGACAACGGCATCTACAACAGCCGCCTGCGCTTTCCTCGGGAAGATTTTATTCATATTGTGTGAGGCTGGAAGCTGGAAGCTGGAAGCTGGAAGCTGGAAGCTGGAAAATATTTTGTTAAAGGGGCCTTTTCTGTCAAGGCTTCCAGGCCTGTAGATGGAATTTATTCCAACAATTCGGATTCCTAGCATTTATCCCTCATAGCGTCGGAATGCATTCCGATCTACTCTTGTGGCCCTTAAACTGGCTCCAGATGTATCAGCGTGATCTCGCTACTCGAAAACAAGCGCAGTGCCGGCCCCCAGGTTCCGGTTCCTTCTGAGACATAAAGTATGGTGCCAGCCTCGCGATACACTCCCTTATGGCGGCTAAATTGCGTTTTTACAGCCAGATGGAATGGCCATATCTGTCCGCCGTGTGTGTGGCCACTCAGCATTAAATCGACGCCATACGCCGCCGCGTCATGCAAGCCGACGGGCTTGTGATAAAGCAGTAGGGAGAAACGTTCGGGATCAAGCTTTATACCTGATAATCCCTTTTTCACTTGGGCAGGGTCATCGGCATCATCAATGCCAATCAAGCTCAGCTCCTGCCAGTCATCACGCTGCTGACGCAAGACATGTACGCCCAGATTAGCCAGTCGTTGCAAGATCGCATCATGATCTTCGTAACGCTCATGGTTGCCCGTCACGTAATAGACGGGCGCGGTAAAGCGCCCTAAATCAGCGAGAATATGTTCATCGAGCCCGGGTTGGTCGATGAGATCACCGGTAATACAGACAAGATCAGGTTGCATGCGGTTAACGCGCCAGCGCAAGTATTTTAGAAACCAGCGCGAACGGGATCCAATATGTACGTCGCTGAGTTGCACAATACGCCAGGTGCGCGTCAGCTTCGCACTCTCGAAATGGACGCGCCGTGTTCGTGGTCGCCAGGCCGAGATCGATCCCCAAGCCGTTAAAAATGCAATCAGGAACACGGCGATTCCGGCCTGTTGGCGAGCCTCATATTCCGCGAATAAAAATAACGGTTCGAGAACCAATAACATCAGCGCAGAAATACTGAACACGCCCAGTAAATAATCAATTGCGTTACGCAGCAGTGCGATCGTGCGTGTAGCCCGCTGTCCTTTTTTATAGAGTTTGCGGCGGGCAATGTACTGTGAACTAACTAGAGGAACGGTTAACAGCGATAGTAACCAGGACGGCGTATCGAGCCACAAACCTATACGCCAAAGCGGGTAAACAAAAACAATCAGGTGTAAACACAGTAGAACAGTAACAATGACGCCGCGCCGCATCGTCAACGTACCCGCATCATGTTACAGCGCCTGATCAATTGTAATGCTTACCGAGGCTTGCTCACGCGTAGCAACATCGCCAACACTGCCCTCAAGATCACCCGGCTTGGCTATAGGATCGCCGCTCATTGATACACGGGCAACGACATTGACCCTATCGACGCTCGAC
>JAWWBW010000288.1:0-2689 GCA_033720775.1 Oleiphilaceae bacterium
AGCACCATTACAGCGTGCACGATGCATAAAGGCCTGCTGCCCTGCCGCTAAGTTGTCTGGTGAACCGCCCCATGCCTGTAAGGCTGGTGCCTGCAAAGCACGTCCGTAAGAGAAACTGAGTGACCAAGGCAGGTCACCAAGTCGATTCATGGCATCCAAATGTGCGGTAGCCAATTCATCACTTTGCCCGCCTGATAGGAATGCGATACCGGGCACAGCAGCGGGTACGTGCTTAAGTAGAGTGCTCACTGTGCGCTGCGCTACTTCTTCGACATCTGCCTGTTCAGGGCATTGTTTGCCAGATATAACCATATTCGGTTTTAGGACAATTCCTTCAAGCATTACATTCTGCGCATAAAGCTCATCAAAAACAGCCTTGAGAGTGCTGCTTGTAACCTGCTCGCATACCTCGATGCTGTTGTCCGCATCCATGAGGACTTCGGGTTCAACAATGGGCACGATATCCTGTTCCTGGCAAAGTGCAGCATAGCGAGCCAGCGCGTGTGCGTTGGTATGAATACAATAGCCGCTTGGAATTCCATCGCCGATAGTAATAACCGCCCGCCATTTGGCGAAACGTGCACCCGCTTCACGATACTCGATCAGACGGTCACGCAGCCCATCGAGGCCTTCGGTAACCGTTTCCCCGTCAGCGCCTGCCAGGGGTTTAGCGCCCTTATCGACCTTAATGCCGGGAATAACGCCCTTGTCAGCCAGCATTTTGGTGAAGGGCACACCGTCATCAGTCTTTTGAAATAAGGTTTCCTCAAACATGATAACGCCGCTAATGAATTCTTCCATTCCCGGTGCAGCAAAAAGCATTTGGCGGTAACGACGGCGCACATCTTCAGTTGATTCAACATTGATGCTGTCGAACCGCTTTTTAATTGTAGGCGTACTTTCATCTGCAGCCAGAATGCCCTTGCCAGGCGCTACCATTGCACGGGCGGTCTCCATCAAGGCCTGCACATTCATACTTTTATCTCCGGTATTACTGCGAATAATCAGTGGCGGAGAGGGAGGGATTCGAACCCCCGGACCCTTGCGGGTCAACGGTTTTCAAGACCGCCGCTTTCGACCACTCAGCCACCTCTCCGCGAAGCGCGTTAGGATACCGGAGGTCTACAAGCTTGGCCACACTAACTTAAGTCTGCGAGCATAAAAAACGGGCCGTAAAGACCCGTTTATAAGCTTAAAATGATCTATTCGACGATAATATCGTCTTTATTTTTGGCTACCGTTTTGTCGCCAATACCTTTTACTTCAGCCAGCTCTTCGGCACTCTTGAATGGGCCATGCGTCTTTCGATGTTCGATAATCGCTAACGCTTTTGCTTCGCCAATGCCGTCGAGTTCCTGCAGCTGCTCAACATCCGCCTTGTTTATGTTGACTTGGGCGAAAGCAAAACTGGCAAATGCCATACTGATCACAACAAATAGCGTGCGAATTATATTCATGAGGTTTCCCCTTATTGATTTTTTGGGTAAAGATTAAAATTGTCTTTTTCAAGACGGGGAAAAGGTTAAAGGATAAGAAAGTCATAGTCTGTGATACAGATCACACTTGACCGTACTTATTCGCTTGCCTAGCATGCCAGCTTCACACTAGGGGCCATTAGTGGACGCCACCGAACTACTCCAACCTATACAAGAAGATATGCAGGGTGTCGATCGCATCATTCGTGGTCGACTCAAGTCAGATGTTGTTCTAATCAATCAGTTAGCCCAGCATATTATTGCCGGAGGCGGAAAACGTCTGCGTCCCGCCGTTACACTTTTATGCGCCAAAGCCTGTGGCATAGAGAATGACCAGCATCAATTATTAGCTGCGATTATCGACTTGTTGCATACGGCCACCCTGCTACACGATGATGTTGTCGATGGTTCTGATTTAAGACGCGGTCGCGATACGGCGAACGCTCTTTGGGGCAACGAAGCGAGCGTGTTAACGGGTGATTTCCTCTACTCACGCAGCTTTCAGCTGATGATAGAGCTGGATTCCATGCATTGCATGAGCGAACTGGCTAATACCAGTAATGTAATAGCTGAAGGTGAGGTCATGCAGTTAATGAACTGCAATAACCCTGATCTCAGTGAGAAGGAATACTACGAAGTGATCCGTCGCAAGACAGCAGCGCTTTTCGCAGTTGGCACTGGATTAGGTGCCTATGTGGCAGGAACGGATGACGCACAACAGAGGGCATGCGAGCAATACGGCCTCCATCTCGGACTGGCATTCCAAATCATCGATGACGCACTTGACTACAGTGCCTCAGCAGATGAATTAGGGAAGAACATTGGTGATGACCTCGCAGAGGGCAAGGCCACCCTCCCCTTGATCCATGTCATGCAAACAGGCAGTTCAGCCCAGAAAACGCTGGTAAGTAATGCAATACGCGAAGGCGACATAGGCAAACTTGATCAGATTCAAGCAGCAATTGAATCAACCGATGCGATCGCTTACACTTCCGCGCGCGCAGATGATGAGGCCAATGCGGCCATAGCAGCCCTTGAGCTGCTTCCCGACTCGCCGTACAAACAAAGCCTTTCGGGCCTCGCCAAATTCTCTGTTGCGCGTCGCGCCTAGTTCACTAACTAGTCAGAAACGACTTACGGGGTGTAGCTCAGCCTGGTAGAGCACTGTCTTCGGGAGGCAGGGGCCGGAGGTTCAAATCCTCTCACCCCGACCA
>JAWWBW010000289.1:0-2661 GCA_033720775.1 Oleiphilaceae bacterium
TGGATCCGCTCTACGATCAGGTGGTTATTGGGGGTAAGGAGTACAACTACTACGCAGGTCGCGAAGAATTTAAGCAGGAGATGAAGTTTCATTTTCCTGATGAAGCCGAGGCCATTGATACGTACGTCGAGATGTTGAGCAAGGTGAGCTCATTGGTGCCGCGCTTTTTTGCGGGCCAGGCGCTCCCTAAAATGGCTGGGGGGCTTTACAACAAGGTGCGCGGTCGCCTGTTGCCTGATTATTTTTTCAAGACGGTGCACGAGGTGCTTTCGGAGCTTACCGATAACGAGCAGCTGATTGGTGTGCTCACGGCGCAGTGGGGGGACTATGGTCTGCCGCCTAAAAAGGCCTCGTTCATGATGCACGCGATGGTGGCCAAGCACTACATCACGGGGGGTAACTATCCGGTTGGAGGTGCAGCGCGTATCGCCGAAACCATCATCCCGGTTATTCAGCAGTCTGGCGGGGAAGTCTTTACCTATGCCGGCGTTGAAGAAATTCTGATCAAGAACAACAAAGCCTATGGGGTGCGGCTCCAAAAAGGAGATGAGATTACCGCAGATGCAGTGGTCAGTTGCGCCGGACTCTTCCCAACGATCGAGCGCTTGCTGCCTAAAGATGTGGCGCAAAAGCACGGCTACGACAAGCACCTTAAGCAGGTGGAATTGTCGTCTTCCCATTTGTGTGTTTATGCCGGCTTCAAAGGCGATTCCAAATCTCTGAATATTCCCAAAAAGAATTTCTGGATATACCCCGATTATGACCACGATAAAAACGTTGCAGACTTCGACTCGAGCCTCGATGCCGACATGCCGCTCATCTATATTTCATTTCCCTCGGCCAAAGATCCTACTTGGGATGAACGCTATCCAAACAAGTCGACAGCTGAAATCGTAGCGCCATGCAAGCCGGAATGGTTTGAAAAGTGGCAGGGCTCGACCTGGAATAAGCGTGGTGAAGATTATGAGGCTCTCAAAAAAGACTTGACCGAACGTTTGCTGAAAACCCTTTATACGCATATGCCGCAGCTCGAAGAAGCGCTGGATTATGTAGAGTTATCGACGCCATTATCGACACAGTGGTTTCAATGGAATCAGGAGGGTGAAATCTATGGGCTTAATCACACCGTAGAGCGCTTTCAGCAAGACTGGCTGCACCCCAAAACGCCGATTAAAAACCTGTATTTGACCGGTTCAGATGTTGTGACAGCGGGGGTCGGCGGGGCCTTGATGGGCGGCGTGATGACAACTTCAGCCATGTTGGGTTTACAGGGTTATAAGGTGATGGAGTTGATTAAAAAGGGTGTGCCAGAGATGGCGGCTGAGACTGACGCGTCACCCCGACCGGCCTAGGGATAATAGATGCCGCCCAATATTTTAGGGCGGCGTGCGCCAGTAACGGTTGGTATATTGGACGGTCGATGATTCAAGGTACAGTGCGCGAACCACGCGAACGCTGCGCCTTCGACATGCTGGGGATGTATGCCCAGTGTGGCGGTTGTGCCTTTTAGTGGTGGAATGAGCAGGTCTGCGATGCGTTGTATCAGTGCGGGGTTGTTGACGCCGCCGCCGCAACTATAGACTTCATCGGGCTGGTGCCGGTTTATTTCATTGGCAATGGATTGCGCGCTCAGTTCGAGCAAGGTGCGTTGCACGTCTTCGGGTTGATATTGGTTGGGTTTGCCAAGCTTGTTGGTTAGCCAGAGTAGGTTAAAGTGTTCACGCCCCGTGCTCTTCGGGTAGGGTTGGCCAAAGTAACGATCGGCCAGTAGCTGCTCCAATAAAGGGGAGATGACATTCCCGGTCATTGCCCAGTTGCCGTCGCGATCAAAAGGTTCTGAGGTGTGAAGCTGGCACCATTGGTCCATCAGGGTGTTGGCTGGCCCTGTGTCGTAGCCGATACAGGCTCCCTTTCCCAGCAGAGTGATATTGCCAATACCTCCCAGATTAAGTATGCATCGGCTTGCCGAGTCAGACTCAAATGCCGCTTGGTGAAAGCCGGGGGCTAATGGTGCGCCTTGTCCCCCTGCGGCGATATCGCTCATGCGAAAATTGGCGACAGTGGTGATTCCTGTTTGCTCTGCGATGAAGGCGGGGTTGCCAATTTGTAGGCTAAATGGATGATCGCCATAAGGTCTGTGCCTTATGTTTTGTCCGTGTGAGCCAATGGCGACAATGTCGCCGGGGCTAAGATTTTGTCTGTGTAGCGCGTTGCCGATCGCGGTGGCGATCAGTTTGCCTAATTCAACATCCGCGCTTGCCGCACATTCCAGTTCGTTTTCGATAGACCGGTTTTCAGGGTGGCAAAGCTCCTCAAGTGTATGTCTCAAGGTTGCCGGGTACTCAAGGCTGTAGAAACCAACGGTATTAAGCTGGCCATCCTCTACAACGAGAGTCACCACATCGATGGCGTCCATACTGGTGCCAGAAATGACACCCAGATAGCGTTGCATCGCTTAGTTAGACGAGGCGAGTTGATAGCTCTCGCGGAACGTTTGCAGCTGTGACAAAAACACGCCGGTTTTTTTCTTGAAGTCTGCCAGTTGTTGCTTGGGAATAGGTTGTGCCTGTGGAAGTTTGACTCGCACAGGGTTTTTGTGCACGCCGTTTACTCTGAATTCGTAGTGAAGATGGGGGCCTGATGCAAGGCCTGTGCTGCCAA
>JAWWBW010000290.1:0-2656 GCA_033720775.1 Oleiphilaceae bacterium
AGGTAGGCGTGGCCGTTCCTGGGTTAGCCCGTTTGCCCAAAATCTGTATTTTAGTGTTGGCTTCGAGTTTCGCGGTGGCGTGGATAAGCTCGCAGGCCTTAGTCTAGTGGTGGGCATTGCCTGTGCCAAAGCGCTTGAGTCGCTCGGTGTGCAGGGGCTTCAGTTGAAGTGGCCAAACGACGTTTGGTTAGATCAGCGGAAGCTCGCCGGTGTGTTGGTGGAGTTGCGGGGTGAGCCTACCACTGCGTGGCAGGTGGTGGTTGGGGTTGGCTTGAACGTGCACATGTCTGCGGAGTTGGGGGCGGATATTGAGCAGCCTTGGATTTCTCTGTCAGAGATAAAGCGTTTTAGCCGGAATGATTTGGCGATAGCAATGATAGGCCGCTTATACGAATGCATCGAGCAATTTAAAGACACGGGATTCTCGGCGTTTTTATCCGACTGGGCGAGCTTGGATGCCCTCAAAGGCAAGAGGGTTACTATCAATGATGGCGCGAAGCAGGGGATTGCAGTCGGGGTGGATGTTACAGGGGCTTTGCTTCTGGATGCGGGTTCTGGCATTGAGTCAGTGAATGCTGGTGAAGTGAGTGTGCGCGCACAATGATCCTGTTGTTCGATTTGGGCAATACTAGACTAAAGTGGCGAATAGCTGATTTTAGTTCAAAAGAAATATGTGCTGGCGTGGTCGAATACGAAGCCTTATCTGCAGGTGTGCCTGTTTGGGGTGATTATGTTGACGTTGTGTCGTCTATCGTCGTGTCGTCGGTGACATCAGAGGCGCGTAATCAGCAATTGTCTTCTCTTTTGCGCGTCTATTGGCCTGATATTGAAGCCGTCTTTGTGGTGACACAAAAGAGGATGCTTGGATTGGACGTTGTATATGAGGATGCATCCCGTTTGGGTGTTGATCGGGCAATGGCTATGCTGGCATTGGTTTGCGAGCGTGTAGGTAGCTTTTTAGTGTTGGATGGAGGTAGTGCCCTGACAGCAGATTACGTTGAGGATGGGGGTAAGCATCTAGGTGGTTTTATCGTGCCCGGTTGGAGAATGTTGGAGAAATCGCTGTTAAAAGACACCGCGAATATAAGCTTATCTGGTAAAGGCGTTTCAGCGGGAGATCTTGGCCATTCAACTCCGCAATGTGTTCAGTTGGGTGTGCACCGAATGTATTGTGCGTCTATTGTGGATTTTGCTTCGCTTGCAGAGTCCAAAGGGATAAATAAAGTATATGTAACCGGTGGAGATGCGGGGCTGATGAATTCGATGCTGCCGAATAGTATCCATCGTCCGGACTTGGTACTAGATGGCTTGTTGTGTTGGGCTCTAGAAAATGTCGCGACATAGGATGGCGTCATGCTGAAGTGGATAGCATTAAGTTTGCTCGTTCTAAATGTGCTTCTGGCGGCCTTTCAGTGGTACCAGGTTAGGACCGTTAAGGTCGGCATTAATTATAAAGAAGTATCAGGGGCGCAGCCTTTGGTATTGTTGCGTGACTCTATGTCGAAGGCAGAGCAGGGTGATGAGCGCTGCGTGCTGCTGGGGCCCTTTGATGATCCTGACCAATTAACTGCTGTGCAAGAGGCATTGGTTTCTGACGGGTTTACTGTGGAGGCGATAGAGCAGCCCCTTAAAAAAGCGCCAAGTTACTGGGTGTATGACGGGCCTTTCGAGAGCGAATCAGAGCGACTGGCGCGGTATCGTGAATTTCAGGAAAAAAATATAGATAGCTTTATTATTCGGCAGGGCGAATTGGCTGGCCAAATTTCCGTGGGGGTGTTCGAAAATATCGATTCCGCCAAGCGAATGCTGACCCAAATGCGAAACAAGGGGTATCGGGTAAATATGAAGCCGATTAGCCGCAAGCGCACGGCTTTTTGGATGCTGGTTTCGCGCTCTGAATCCATCGTCTCTGAAGAGAAAATCCGTTCCTTTTTCAATGGCTTGAAGGTGGTTTCTGAAAGCCGACAAATTTTCTGCAAAAGTGTTGCATCTCCAAAACACTTGCCTTAGTATAGCGGCCTCTCGAAATGAGGGTGCTGAGCTGGCGTAGCTCAGTCGGTAGAGCAGCGCACTTGTAATGCGCAGGTCGGGGGTTCGATTCCGTCCGCCAGCTCCATTTTTAAGCTCCATTATTTTGAGGTAGAAGAGGGTCGCATTGTCGGTTCTCGCTTGGAGGGGTTCCCGAGTGGCCAAAGGGATCAGACTGTAAATCTGACGCGTAAGCTTCGGTGGTTCGAATCCACCCCCCTCCACCAATTAACGTGGCGGGTATCGTATAGTGGCTATTACCTCAGCCTTCCAAGCTGATGACGCGGGTTCGATTCCCGCTACCCGCTCCAAAAAAATTTCGATGCTCATATAGCTCAGTTGGTAGAGCACCACCTTGGTAAGGTGGAGGTCACCGGTTCAAATCCGGTTATGAGCTCCAGTTTATTATGTGTGCGTGGTCTGGCTGGCGTGAGCTGGTAACAAGCGCAGTGTCCGCAATCGAGCGATTCTTGAGGAGATGTTCGGATGGCAAAAGAAAAGTTTGAACGTAGTAAGCCGCACGTTAACGTGGGAACCATTGGGCACGTTGACCACGGCAAAACAACATTGACTGCAGCGTTGACGCGCGTGTGTGCAGAGGTATTTGGTGGTGCGGCAGTAGACTTCG
>JAWWBW010000291.1:0-2646 GCA_033720775.1 Oleiphilaceae bacterium
CTCCTCATGGCAGCGCAATGCCAGATCATCGCAAAACAGGCGCAACAGCTGCTCTTGTGAGTGCACCTTGAGCTTACGCATCAAGGCCTTGAACTGTTTGCGCACTGTGGTTTCGGAGGTGCCGCGCTGACTGGCAATTTGTTTAATACACTTGCCGAGTAGCACTTGTGCAACAATATCGCGCTCGGTCACGGTGAGCCCCCAACGTTTTTGCAGTTGCAGCATTTGCTCCATACTGACTTCCCAGCGCAACACCCGCACCATAAAAATGGTACCGTGCAGGGCCTTGACCAGAGGCGCGGAGTCCTTATCAATACTCTGCATTCGAGGTAGTTTGCGCACCTCGGCCCACTGCGACGCGCCCGCAGCAAGTGCCAGACTAAACACTCGCTGCGATTCTGCACTTTGCGCCAGCGCATCGATCATGCAGCCAATTTGTGCCTTCCAACTTTGCTGAAAGTGGGTGCGCCCGCCATCCCTGGAAGACGCTAAACTGTCGCGCAACCAGCTTTCGGCTGCACGGTTAGCGCGCAATAAGCGCTTGTTGGCATCAAGTAACCACACCGGCATGGCGATACGATCCAGCAGGGCCTCACTCCACCAACAGCGCTGCCGTTTGATTTCAAGCTGACTTGCCAAAGTACAGGCCTGCTCAAGATGTGGTTTGAGACGGCTGAAACCAACGCTTTCATCCATTGCCTCGCTCAACGCTTGCGATGAAAACTGCCAACTTACCCGCCCCTGATCCAAACCAATACGCACAAGCTCAGCGCTAGCCGAGCGGTGTGCATTTGCCACATTTGCAACTTCGTTCCCTGCTATGTCATTCGCCGCTTCAGGCGCAGGGATGGGGGCGAGCACCGGCCACCCACAATTGGGGTCGAACACTACCGGCACTTGCAAAAGTTCCTGCATGGTCTGGGTTAAGGCTGCAGTACCCTGCTGCGCTGCCTGGTAAACCTGCAATATTTGCATGTGCTCGTTGTTCTTCATCAAAGTACTCACAATCAGTAATGTCGCCAGCTTAATGCATCTGGCGACTTCGTGTAGCGCCGTATTTCACAGCCCTAACCTTCAATTGCCTCGCGCGCCCATTGTTGTATATCGGAGCACAACTGCGGGTCATTCAAATCCAGCGTAACTGGCGCTTTTACCAGTCGATTACCGTTTTCTGAGTCCAACTCGCCCAGCAAGCCTTTCTCGGTGACCAGTAAGTCTGTGCCATCTAATACTCCCGGAATATTCGCAACAGCCAGTGCACTCGGCGACTCAAAACCAAAGGGAGGCGATGAATACAATACCGGGAAGTGCTCTTCACCCTGGGTATCCACATAGGAGGCCACATAATGCAGCTGACCCGAAAGATAAGAGGTCAAGGCCACGCCATCACACAAAGGCATAATGTCATCCACAATCGCCAAATTGCCCGACCACATAGTGCTGCCATTTGGGCGCTCGCTACCATCGGGCAAAACAATATCGGCCGGCACCTGCGCTTGCGCATCGAAGGCGAAACGCTTCACCGTGTTCACGTCCGACAAATACAGGGTGTCACCCACCACGCGCACACCGTTTACCGAAGTCACCCCATGCGCAGTGGGTGAAACAAAGTTCTTCTGAACACTAATAATCTGCGGCTGATCGCCCTGTAGCGAAAGCGCAACCCTTGCCACGCCCGACTTATAGATAAAGTCATAATCACCCACCAGCAAGGCACCGTCTGGCGCAAAGGCCAAACCATTGGGGAGGCCGATGCGATCGTAAGGATCAGAGCCGCTCAAGGCACTAATCACCTTAAACTCCAACTGCTCATCGTTCTTATTCGCTGCGAGTAAATGGTTGTTAGTAAAAATCAAAAACGTCCGCTGTACACAGGAGGTAAATACCCAATCGCCGTACTCGGCAATACCCGTGAAATTACATTTATCCGCCCCAACCTTTGCATTCCCTTTAAACAGCGGCTCTGGATCACGAGCCGTGCCGGGAAAGACCTGATAAATATTATCGCCACCACTCACCAGCAATCGCTGATCAGAGGTCACCAGAATATTTTCGGCGTCACCAACATGAGCCAGCTCTTCTTTCTGAATACAACCAAAGAGTCCTATCGATAACAGACCAAGAACGAACGGTTTTATGCTTTTATTTTGTCGCATTGTGTTTTCCTTTTTTGTATTTATTTGAGGAAAGTGAGCGCGCAGTGTAGCGACCACGCCTGCACCTTAAAGCCCCTCATTTGGGGTAAAGTGCAAGATGGATTGAACCAGGTCTTTTTATCGAAGAATTTTTAGAGTGGATTATTGACAAGCGGCCTTCTAATCAGTAAATTGCGCCCCTCGATTGCAGGCGCAGCCCGCAGTCAATGCCCAGGTGGTGAAATTGGTAGACGATGTGCCGCAGGCACGAGTGTCGCGGAGGCAAAGCCGCAGCGACCACGCTAACTGGCCGACAGGCCAGCTGTTTGGAATACCAATTGGGGCTGAAAAAACACCGCAAGCAAGCCCAGGTGGTGAAATTGGTAGACACGCTAGCTTCAGGTGCTAGTGGGGGCAACCCCGTGGAGGTTCAAGTCCTCTCCTGGGCACCATATTCCAAAAGCCTCGATCGCAAGATCGGGGCTTTTTTGGTTTTTGGGCCTCCTTAACA
>JAWWBW010000292.1:0-2618 GCA_033720775.1 Oleiphilaceae bacterium
ACACATATCCGCATTAGCCAACAGTTCAAAATCGTAATGGGTTTGGGCTTGTTGATTTCGGTGATTGAACTGCTCAATCTGTTGAGCGGTCGCTCGCTTAGCTTTTATGGATTAATTCCGCGCCAGCAGGAAGGTTTGATTGGAATCGTCACGGCGCCTTTTCTGCATGCTGATGTTGTGCCTTTTTCTTCAAACATACTGCCTTTGTGTATATTGAGTTTTTTGCTGCTGCAGCATGGGTTAGTGCGTTTCATCCTTGTTTCGGTGTTTGTGGTGTCGGTTGCGGGTGGTCTTGTCTGGTTATTCGCCCGACCCGCCATTCACTTGGGTGCTAGTGGGTTAATCTACGGGTATTTCGCGTATCTTCTGATTGCCGGTTGGCTGAGCAGAGAAGTGAAGTTGCTGGCAATCGCTATTCTGGTTGCAGCATTCTATGGCGGTATGATTTGGGGGGTGTTGCCCGGGGAAGTCTTCATCTCATGGGAGTTCCACCTGTTTGGTTTTTTGGCCGGTGTGATGGCTGCGTTTATTTGGGGGCGCGCTGCAAGGCGTTGATTAGTGAGATATGAAAATAGTTTGGTTGTTATCGATCATTGTGTTGCTGGCGGCTTGCGACAAGGTCAACAATGCCAGCCGGACCTTGGACACCATGCTTGGCGGAGATTATAAAGTCTATGTGCTGGGAAGGGAGGAGCCGTTTGTCGTGAATAACGGTAAGGTGACTTCGGTGCCTGAGAAGGGCTACTACATTTTTTATCCCACCATTGATGGCAAGGAACGTCTGGTGCAGTCCCCTATCTCAATCACCACCATCGTTGCAGAGGATTGATAGCCGGGAAACCCGCTTCCCGGCTGTTTAAGTTCGTTGTTTGCGGCGTTAGTGTTTGGCGTTTAAGCACAGTGAGAAAGTTCTCACATCCACATGCTTCTCGCCAATCAGAAACTTGGATTTGTCCTGATAGTTGAGCGCGTAAAACGCGTCCTTATCATTCCATGACGTACTGTGGCGGTTAATGGTATAGAACGCATTCTCGGCGTCGAATGCCTCCAGGTACCAGGTTTCATTCCACTCTTTGTCCTCCAGTACCCACACTTTGTAGTCACAATTCTTGTCGAAGTGGTTTTTGTCGTTGGTAATATCCACCCACTTTGAGCGCTTATGGCCATCTGCCAGCACGCCTGCAGATAAGGTTGAAAACAGAGTGAGTGCTACGAGCGGTAAGAAGAGTTTCTTTACCATTGTTGTGTCTCCTTGTTGTGGAATATTACTGACCAAAGCGTTCGGCAGTATTCGAATAATGTTAGTTCATGCCTCTGCATTGTTGAAATGAAATGGCTTTGGGAACACTCTGTCTAAGAAGTGGTGTGAATGCATCGTGCGTTCATCCTTAGGTACAACCGTGGATGTGGACTAATAAAAGAGAGCGTTAAGGTAGTCTTTTTTTGTCTTTCAGTCGTAGCAGACAGTAACTGATGGACGTTTTTTCATCGTCCATCGTAATCAGGCACGACAGGGCGAGACACTGCATCGGTGAGGGAAACGCCCTGTAAGCAGGAGATCATCTATGATTCGCGTACGTAACCTTGGTATGCGCTTTGAACAGGAAGGCGAAGCGCTTCCGGTACTACACGACATTAACTTTGAAATGGACAAGGGCGATTCGGTGGCAATTGTGGGGCCTTCCGGTTCGGGCAAAACGACTCTACTGCAATTGCTGGCGGCTCTGGAACAACCCACCTGTGGAGAAATTACGATTGATGGTCAGTCGCTTGCTACGTTGTCGGTGGACGCGCTGGCGGACTTTCGTCGTGATCAATTGGGCATCGTATTCCAGTCTTTTCATCTTATCGACAGCCTGAATGCGCTGGGCAATGTATCGCTGCCGCTGGATATTCAGGGTCATGCAGATGCACTCTCGCGCGCCAGATTAATGCTCGAAGAGGTAGGGCTAAGCCATCGCATGCATCATTACCCCCGCCAATTATCGGGTGGCGAACAGCAGCGCGTAGCGATTGCGCGAGCGCTAGTACACAAGCCGCGACTGGTGTTGGCCGATGAACCCACTGGCAATCTCGACCAGAACACCAGTACCGCCATTACAGACCTTTTGTTTGGATTGCATGCCGAAAGCGACGCGACACTCGTATTGGTGACCCACGACATGCGCCTCGCAGAACGCTGTAAACGCAGTTTCTGGTTGGAAGAAGGGCGTTTACATGAGTCGCGGTAACATGGGCTTTCGCATTCGGTTTGCATGTCGTGATCTGCTCAATAGCATACGGCGCGTGTGGCTGTTTTGCGCTTGTCTGATGCTCGGGGTAAGTCTGGTCATGGCCTCGGGAGCGGTCTATCAGATGTTAAACCGCAGTTTGCTTGCCGACACGCGCGCGTTAATGGGCGGCGATGTCGAGATTGAGTCGAGCCAGCCGCTACCACAAAACGTGTTGGCATGGATAAAAACGCAAGGGCATGTTTCTCTGGTGCAGGAACTGAACACCATGCTTTCGACGCCCAAGGGTGACTTTCATCTGGTGGAGTTGTTGAGCACCGACGACGCCTACCCCTTATATGGCGATCTGGTGCTGGAGCCAGAGCAGAGTCTGCAGCAAGCCACCGA
>JAWWBW010000293.1:0-2561 GCA_033720775.1 Oleiphilaceae bacterium
ACGCACCCGTCTGTATGACCTCAACCCGCCAGTACCTGAACCACCCGTTCCCCGGCATCTTTGTCTGGAGGTTAATACACGGCGCGACAGTGAAGGCCAACTACTGACAGCCCTGACCGATCAGGATATCGCCATCATCAAGGCGCAGTTGGCACAATTGAAGCCCGAATCCGTTGCGATTAATTTGTTGTTTTCTTTTCTGAATGACAGCGAAGAGCAGCGCCTCGAAGAGGCCTTGAACGAGCACTATTTTACAAGCCGCTCGAGCATGGTACTGCCTGTTTACAAAGAATACGAACGGGGTATAGCCACCTGGCTCAACGCCTCGCTTGGCCCCAAGGTTAATGCTTATCTAAATCGACTGGCAGAGGCGTTACCACCACAACACATCACCATGATGCAATCATCGGGTGGCACAATTCCCATCGTGGAAGCTTCCCGGCGCGCCGTAAACCTATTGTTGTCTGGACCGGCAGGCGGGCTCGCGGCACTGCGACATTTTGGTCGACTAATCGAACACAACAAACTGATCAGTTTTGATATGGGCGGTACCTCGACCGATGTCTCACTCATGGATGGCGATTTTAAACTCAGCACAGAAGGGCGCATCGCTCACTGGCCAATTGCCGTGCCCATGCTCGAAATGGATACCATAGGGGCGGGAGGCGGTTCGATCGCCTGGCTGGACGAGGGGGGCATGATACATGTCGGCCCCGAATCAGCAGGCTCCAAACCTGGACCGGCGTGTTACGGCCTGGGCGGCACGCAAGCAACGGTCACCGACGCAAATCTGGTCTTGGGCCATTTACAATGCGACGATTTTCTTGGTGGTCGAATGCGATTGAATTTGGATTTGGCCAAAGCAGCGATTGCTCCTCTCGCACAGGCCCAAAATATGGGCATCGAGGAAATGGCAAGGGGCATCATTGCGGTCGCTGAACAGGAAATGGCACAAGCACTCCATGGCATTTCAGTGAAACAGGGGCACGACCCACGTGACTTCATTTTGTGTTGTTTTGGTGGTGCCGGAGGCCTACACATATGTGCTCTCGCCGATAAACTCCGGATCTCCGAAGCGCTGGTTCCCGTACATGGTGGCGTACTGTCCGCTTTTGGAATGCTATGCGCGCCACGACAGCGTTATCTGACACATAGTTTTTTGCAGATCTGGGAAAACACGACTGTTGGCCAGCTGGAAAGCGCCATGCAACAACTGGAACAGGCTACCTTAGACGAATTTATAGCAGCAGGATTCCCAACTAAGTCGATATTGCGAGAACGCTCTTTAGATATGCGCTTTGCGGGCCAAAGTTATACCCTCTCGGTTCCTTTTAGTGATCACTCCGAGGACGCTTTTTACGAAGCACATAAAAAAATTTACGGACATACGCTGGACACGGATGTTGAAGTAGTCAATATTAGCAGTCGAATGTATGTCGAATCTGATGTTCCGTCCCTCGACCGCTTGTCTTTGCAATCGGACGCAACGGCCTACCAATGGTCAACAATGCCCTTCGAGAATACCGCGGTTCCTATCTATCGGCGCACAGATCTGGGCTTGAATAGCCAGATTGCCGGGCCGGCACTGATCACTGAGACGGTGTCGACTACATGGCTTGCTCCCTCGTGGACTGCCCGTGTAGACCATTACGGCAACTTGCGCTTGTCACGCTCAGAGTAAAACCAGACTTTGCTGCGACGCCTGTTATGAAACAGTTGTTCGCTATTTTGTCTGGCAACGATAAATGATAAAGGTACTACTCCCATGATGATCGACTGGTGGGTCAACGGCATTCTGGACTTGAGCGTTTGGCAAAAAGTTCTGGCCGCAGTGATTATGACCCAGATAACTATCGCCAGCGTAACGCTGTATTTGCATCGCCACTCTGCTCACAACTCCCTCGACCTACACCCTGTAGTTGCCCACTTTTTCCGCTTTTGGCTGTGGCTAACCACCGCTCAAAACACCAAGGAATGGACCGCCATCCATCGCAAGCATCACGCAAAATGCGAAACCGAAGACGACCCGCACAGTCCGGTCGTTAAAGGTCTCAAAACGGTGGTCTTTACCGGCGCAGAGCTCTACAAAGAAGAAGCGAAAAATGAGGAGACGCTCAAACGCTACGGTCAACGTACTCCGGAAGACTGGATCGAGCGCAAGATCTACACACCACACAAAATGAAGGGCATCGCCCTCATGGCAGTACTGGACCTAATGCTGTTTGGTGTAGCAGGCATCACCATCTGGGCCGTACAAATGATCTGGATTCCCCTGTTTGCTGCAGGTGTGATTAACGGTATTGGCCACGCTTGGGGCTACCGCAACTTTGAATGTAAAGATGCCGCCCGCAATATCGTTCCGTGGGGGCTGATCATCGGCGGTGAAGAATTGCACAACAATCACCATACCTACCCCAACTCTGCCAAGCTGTCAGTCAAACCCTGGGAATTTGATATTGGCTGGATGTGGATTCGCATGCTCGAATCCGTTGGGCTGGCCAAGGCTAAAACGGTCGCACCTGTCGCCGTAAAAGTCGCGCCCAAAGATGAACTGGATAAGG
>JAWWBW010000294.1:0-2540 GCA_033720775.1 Oleiphilaceae bacterium
ACCCCTCGACGCTCGAAAGTGACCAACCCCAGCTGGATCTCGACCGGGAATGGCATGTTTACCGACGACTCCTGCAACTCAGCGGCGACCCACTGCTGGGTTTGAAGCTGGGCCAGGCCTACCGCATGGAAAGCTACGGCGTACTGGGTTATGCCATGTTGAGCGCAGCCACACTGGGCGATGCGGTGCGTCTCGCCGCCGACTTTGACCTGCTGACCTACACCCACTTTAAAGTTGAGCTTAAGGTAAATAAGCAACGCGCGAGCCTGTTGCTGCATCGACCTGATTATCTGCCCAAAGATTTACTGCAGTTGTATGAAGACCGTGAGCTGGCCGCCGTGCTCACCGCCGCGGAACAGGCGCTGGGCTTACCCATGGCTGCGCAACAGGTGGCCATGATGCATGCGGCCTACGACCATGATGAGGCTTACCATCGTTTTTTTGGTTGCACGGTGAACTTTGAACAGCCGCATACGGAGCTGGCCTTTGATGCCAGCCTGCTGGATGCTCCGATGCCGCAAAGAGATGCTGAAACCTCCCGATTCTGTCGCCAGCAATGTGCGCAGCTATTGGCGACATTGAGCCGTGCCAGCAGTTTTGTGGATACCGTGCGGAGCCTTTTAATCGCACAACCAACGCGCTTTGCCAGTGTGGAGGCACTGGCCGAAAAGCTGGGTATGTCGGTGCGCAGCTTAAGGCGAAAGCTCAGTGCGGAAGGGAGCAGTTATCGCACACTGCTGGACGAAATTCGCTACCAGTTGGCGCGTGAATACTTGCAGAGTCGTTTAACGCTGGAACAAATTGCAGACTTACTGGGCTACAGTGAAGCCAGCAACTTTTCACATGCGTTCAAGCGCTGGCACGGTGGTTCACCGCAAGACTATCGCGATTCTTTTTCAGACAAGGCTTGAGGCTTATCGAGAGCCATGATGGCTTGACGAATCGGGTCGGGGATCACGTGCTTGCATTGCCTGGCGTAATCGTAATACACAATCATGCCTTCACCCTCCGCAGCCACTCTGCCACTCTTGTGACTTAGCACGAAGTACTGCATGAGAAAACGATCGCTCCCAAGACCTTCGACGCGTGTGCCCACCGTGATGGTATCGGGATAAGTTAATGGTGCCTTGAAGCGGCATTGGGTAGACGCGAGGATCGGACCTATCTGGTGCTGCTGTTTAAAGTCATTCACACCTACGCGATCAAAATAGGCGATGCGGGCACTTTCAAAGTACCGAAAATACACTGCGTTATTCACGTGTTCAAAGGCATCCATTTCACCCCACACCACAGGCAGTTCGATCTGCACCTGACATGTGTTTGGTAATTCAGACATAACTAAAATTCCTTGCTGTGATGGCTAGACGCTTAGAGGGAGAAAGAAGACAGCAAAACACTAAGTGCCATTACCCCTAATTCCTCAAAGCACTTCGGTGACGACACTGGCCAGGCTTTCGAGCACAATCGGCTTTGAGACAAAACCATTCATACCTGCCGTTTTGCATTGCTCACGGTCTTCTTCAAAGGCATTGGCCGTGACCGCAACAATGGGTGACTGAAAACCCGAGGCGCGGATGCGACGACTGGCTTCGAGACCATCCATTTTAGGCATGCGCACATCCATAAAAATCAGATCAAAACGTGGATCATAGGCGATGCGTTCGACCGCTTCGTGGCCATCTTGTGCAAAACGTACATCAAGCGCTCCAAGCTCCGACAACAGGGCCTTCAACACCAGACAGTTCATAGGCACGTCATCCACCACCAGAATTCTGCGCCCTTCAAGCAGCCTCTTATCGAGTACAGTGCGCGCCGCAGAATCCTGATCGCTTGGCTGTACCTCGACAAACTCCACCGGCAATCGCACTTTGACGGTGGTGCCCACCTCCGGATCGCTTTGCAGCACGATAGAGCCCTGCATGGCTTGAACAATACGCTGACAAATGGCGAGCCCTAAACCCGTACCCTCACGACGCTGATGTGCGTTTTGTTCCAGTTGTACAAAATCGGCGAAGGCACGCTCCTGATCCTGCTTAGACATGCCGGGCCCGGTATCCCTTACTTCGATCAGCAAGGTCTGATCGGGACTCTTGGCCAGGCTGAGCCGGATCTCTCCGTATTCGGTAAATTTGGCTGCATTGGAGAGCAAATTAAGCACCACCTGCGCGATACGTTCTTCATCGGCATTGATACCCATAGGTTCGTCTGCGCCTTCGAGCTTGAAGGTCACTTCGCTATTCACACGCGGGCCCATCAAACGATGAAAATAACGAAACTGCTCAGCAATGTCGTAGGCCTTCGGGTGAAGTTCCAGTTTGCCCGCATCAAGCTTACTGATATCGAGTACGTCATTAATAATGGCGAGCAGCAACTTACCGGCCGTGCGAATATCGGCCACACGACTTTGCCCCTGCATGCTCAACGGCTCTTTTTGCAGTAATTCGGCATTGCCCAACACCCCATTCAGGGGGGTACGTAATTCATGACTCATGGTCGCCAAGAATAATGACTTGCTCTTGGCGCTGGCTTCGGCGCGGTCA
>JAWWBW010000295.1:0-2521 GCA_033720775.1 Oleiphilaceae bacterium
CATGAATCAATGGATAGGTATCACCCTCGGACAAGGCACCCAATATGCGCGCTTCATCCGGTACAAGCTCCCGTAAAATCATGCTGTAGAGGTATTGCCAGGCTTGAGCCTGATCCTGCTGCTCGGCTCGTTCCAGCAGCTCATTGAGCAAGTCGCCAGGTTTTTGGGTAAGTGGCGTCAGGGTGTCGACATTGACCAGCGCCCCCTGCCCCGGGACATCTTGAGCTGCTCCCGAAGCTTGGAATTCAGGCGCAGCTAAGCGCCTGTCATCAACAGCATCTAAACGATGTTTGAGTTCACGCATGGCTCGAGCTTCGATGCCCTGCAGTTGCTCTTCGGCAAATCCTGCACCCGGCAGCTGCCGGGCAATCTGACCCAAGCGTCCCAACATACCGGCGGCTTGCGCCTGTATCACGGCTGGCTTCTTCTTATCTGACTTGTTGTCTGACTTGCTCAAAACGCCCCCAAGCTGCTCCCGCCTCAGCTTTTGCACCTAGTGTTCGCTCTTGAATATTCTGTTATGACTAAGAGCTTGACACTACATCATCCTGCAATGTTACAGTTACCAATGTGAACTTGGCAAGCTTGGGGCTGCTCGCCTGTTTGATTGACGTATAGTCAAGGGGAGAATACATGAATAATAACGAATCTGGCCAGGATTTGGCACCCGTGTCATTACGCGGCTTTATAGTCGAATATTTGCAGGGCTTGGCTGATTGGCAATTTCGCAGCATTCTCACTACACGCATGTTGCCCACCATCTATCTGCTTGGCATTGCGCTGTCCGCGTTGGCTTCAGTCAGCCTGATTGCCCATGGCTTTCAAGGCAGTTTCACATCGGGCATGGTTTGGCTACTCGTGCTGGGCCCTGCATCTTTTCTGGCCTTAGCCACATTGTGGCGCATCATTCTTGAACTGTGCTTCGCCTTTTTCCAATTGCTATATATGTTGCAGAACATGAGCGGCGTGGTGGACAAAATATCTGGGCAAACCGATCAGATTGGTGATGTAGTTGAACAGGTCTCTACCGACCTGCCACGCATCACCTTCTGGCGATCACGCAAACGGGCACCGTAAAAGGCAACATATATATAAGACATTACGATTTGGGAGCGTTATGGGGAACAGGGGTTTAAAGCAAGGGGCGGTGGTCAGTTTTTTGGCGGCAGGCCTGTTGGCCATGCCTAACGCACAGGCGCTGAACTGGGAGTTCGAATTTGCTGAGGATATTGTCGAGGTCGATCTACTCAACACCCTGTCAGTCGGCGCTGCCTGGCGTGTAGAAGAACGCGACGAAAGCCTTATCGGCAAGGCCAGCCTGCCGCAAAACCGTGATCTATGCGCACAGGATAACTGCATTGGTCTAACTGAAGACGCCACCGAACCCAACGCCCGCTTTCTAGCCGCCCCGGGTGCATTGGCCTCCTATGCGGACGATGGCTCAATTAATTATGACAAAGGTGACCTCGTAGCCGGTGCAGCCAAACTATCTTCCCGACTTAACATGCAATGGCGCAATTACGGCCTGGAAATCACGGGCCTGTATTTTTACGACCAGGTAAATACCGACTTTACTGAAACCCACCCTAACCGCATTACGACACTCGGTGCTCGAACAGGCGAATTCGTTAAAACCAAACGCGCAAGCGAAGCCGAAGACGAAATTGGCAATAACTTTGAGCTGCGTAATTTCAATGTATTTGCCGACTTCACCACACCCTGGGGTCGCGATGCGACCATCCGCGTCGGTCGCCAACTTCTTAATTGGGGTGTTTCAGCCTTCGGTGTCAATGGCAGCCTGAATTTCGTGAATGCGCCTGATCTGAATGCACTTACCCGAGCCGGCTTTGAATTGTTTGAACTGTACAAGCCACAAGGCATGGTCACACTTAAAACTGATCTAACCGACCATTGGACATTCGAAGGCTTTTACCAATATGAATGGCGCACGGTTGGCCTGCCGCCAAAGGGCGCATTCTTTTCATTTTTTGATGCGGGCGCCGAGGTAGTCGAGGACGACCATATCCCCCTCCCATTTAGCAAAACCCCTGAGGATCCGGATCAGCTACAACGCCCATCAGACTTTCTGCTTTCCGGGGTGACCGATACCAGCTTCGCCGCCAAGCGGGCCCCGAATAACGAACCCAAAGACGGCGGCCAATACGGCTTGGCCTTCTACTATTTCAATCCGGACTTTCTAAACGGAACCGAGTTCGGTTTCTACTACGCCAACTACCATGCGCGCATACCCTCAGCCAGTTTTTTTGCTGCCGATGCTGCCTGTACCCGCCGTGAGGGAAATGCCCGCAACAATGACACATCCAATGTAGTGGAGTTTCTGATCGATTGCGAAGCCACCGTTGACCTGCCTGGCCTGCTGGGCGCTAGCGATGGGCTCAAGCTGACCAACCGGGATGCCTTGCCTATAGACAGTGCACGTTACTTTCTCGACTACCCTGAAGACATCAATGCCTACGGCGTGAGTTTTAACACTACCGGCTGGGGTGCAGCCATCCAAGGC
>JAWWBW010000296.1:0-2513 GCA_033720775.1 Oleiphilaceae bacterium
AAATCGGCACGCCAGCTTTCTAGTTGTTCGGGGTTGTTGTCACGCAAGGGTTGGAGACTAAAACGCAGAAAGGCACGTATATCCAGCGTGCCGGCCTTGTAGTCCTCATAGAACTGTTGGTTGGTAGCTTCGTACTGCTCACGGTCGACGATGCCGCGGTCAACCAGAAACTGGCCCCATAGGTAGTCGCTGTCTCCGGCGAGTAGAGTATTGTCCAGGTCGAAGATGGCCAGATCCTTGCGATCCATAGAGTCGATGTCCTGCAGGGCTTGCGTGCGCGCGCATGTTAGCAGAAACTCCAGTTAAGGCCTGAATACGACAACTTACATAACATGATTGATTCAGATGGTTATCGCCCGAATGTTGGCATCATCATTACCAATAAAGAGGGCAAGCTGCTGTGGGCAAAACGCATCAACCAGGATTCCTGGCAGTTTCCGCAGGGCGGCATTCGCGAAGATGAGACGCCGGAAGAAGCGCTCTACCGGGAGCTGAACGAAGAGGTCGGTCTGCTCCCCGAGCATGTCGACATTATCGGTAGTACTGAGCGCTGGTTGCGTTATCGCCTGCCGCGCCGGTTCCAACGCCGGCGGCGGGGTAATGGCCGTCATTGTATTGGCCAGAAACAGAAGTGGTACATGCTGCGACTCAAAGTGGATGAAGAGCAGATCCGCTTTGATCAATCAGATACACCGGAATTTGATGGCTGGCGTTGGGTGGACTATTGGCACCCGATGCGTGAAGTGGTGTTTTTCAAACGCGATGTTTACCGCCGTGCACTACAAGAGCTCTCAGAACTGATCCCCGAAGAAATTCGGCCACGTGTGCCACGCGGCTTTTTACGGCGCCGACGTTACAAGTAGGACGGCACAGCATACGGGGTTGCAACGCGGCTTTTTTTTGTATAGGGCAGGGCAACTGCTCGTAATGGAAAAGAAGTTCTTTTGAAGCTCTGTTGCAAATAAGAATCATTCGTGTTTATATACTACGGCATGCTTCGTTTACTCGGTTTGTGATGAACCACCCCTTCGCGAAGTTATGCGTACTCTCCGAATTAACCGGGTGTTTCGGCACCCGGTTTCTTTTTTAAGTCGTCGAAATATTGAGCGCTCACTAATATTGACAATCATTCTCATTTGCGTTTAACTACGCTTAACCGTAGCCGAGTAGGGCGAAGAAATGTACGTATGCTTATGCAAAGCAGTCACTGATCATCAGATACACGATGCTGTAGCTGAAGGCTGTGACACGATGCGAGGCCTGCAACGAGAACTCGGCGTTGCCTCTTGCTGCGGTAAGTGCGCACCTTGCGCACGCGAAGTGCTCAATGACGCCCTCCGCGAACAGCAATTCAAGCAATCTCTACCCGCACAGCCCCAGCTCTATGTGGTGAATGGCGCTGGCACTGCCGCTTAGTCTGGTAGCGCTGTTTATGAATGCGGATGAGAATCGCTCTTATAATCATTTATAAAAACATATAATAATCAACCACTTAGCTTCTATCTGACGGACTTTGTCTGCTATACTAGTGATATATATCCACTTGCTATGGAGCATTCCCAATGAAGGGCGACGCAAAAGTCATTGAATATCTCAATAAAGGCCTCAAAGCCGAGCTAACGGCGATTAACCAGTACTTTCTGCATGCACGTATGTACAAAAACTGGGGCCTGGAAAAACTTAATGAAAAGGTCTACCACGAGTCAATCGATGAGATGAAGCATGCTGATGTGCTGATTGAGCGCATCCTGATGCTAGAGGGTATTCCTAATCTTCAGGACATGGGCAAATTGCTGATTGGCGAGAACGTTCGTGAAATGCTCGAGTGTGACCTAGAGTTGGAGCGCCAGGCGCATCCCTTATACAAAGAAGCCATTGGCTACTGTGAATCCGTGGGTGACTATGTGAGCCGTGAGGTCTTTGTACGCATCCAAGAAAGCGAAGAAGAACATATCGATTGGTTGGAAACCCAGCTGGAGTTGATAGATCGTGTGGGGCTGGAAAATTACCAGCAGAGCCAAATGGCTGCAGGTGAGTAATTCTTGCTGATTTAAAAAGCCCCCGAATGGGGGCTTTTTTGTGACGCCAGGTGAATCTTCAGGTTTCTTTAGAAAGGCTTAACCACGGCCAAGACAATAATTGCGATAAGGAATATGCCCGGAATTTCATTAAATAGCCGATAGAAGCGGGCCGTGTGCTGATTATTGTCGTTGCGAAACTGGCGCATGTAACGGCCGCAGAGAATCATGTAAACGTATAACAAAACCACCAGCGTAAGTTTTGCATGCAGCCAGCCGGCCTTGATTAAGTCGGGGCGCCAGCCCAATAGCAGCCAGAAACCGAATACCAGCGTTAAGCCTGCGCCGATATGCGTCATGATCATCAAGCGTCGCTCCATCAGCTTGAATCTTTCCAGGCTGGTGTTGTCGGTTGCCTGGGCGTGATAAACGAATAGGCGGGGCAGGTAAAAAAGACCTGCAAACCAGGTGACCATAAAGATCACATGAAAAGCT
>JAWWBW010000297.1:0-2508 GCA_033720775.1 Oleiphilaceae bacterium
CCATCATAGAACCGGCACTTTGATTAAACCGTTTGACGGAACGTGGGGATTTGAAAAAGCGGCCCACTTTGGCGGCAAATAAGGCAATCCCCATTAGCCCCAGCATTAGGGCAATGAGGGTGAGCACAGAAGCCAGAACAATATCGGCCCCGGTTAAGGCACTCAAATCCATAAAGGTGGGCAGAAAGGCGATATAGAATAAAATCACCTTGGGATTCGATGCCGAAATCAGAAAGCCCTGTAAAAAGCTCAGTGCCTGCCCGCTTGCGCGCGCCTTGCCTTCTTCTGCATCAAGATCGAGCGGCGCGTGCCACATCTTCCAACCGAGATAAACAAGATACGCGGCGCCGACAATGCGCACTACGGTGAACAGCTCACCCCAGTGCGTAGCCAGAGCGGCAAGGCCGATGCAGGCAGCAATCAGATAGAGTATGTCACTAATGGTCATACCCAAGGCCAATGCAAAGCATGATCCTGCCCCCGAAACCAGCGCACGCGCCATCACGGCAAACACCCCCGGCCCCGGTGTCACACCGAAGACCAATACGGCAAAAAAGAACGAGAGGGCACTTTCCCACGTCATGCGATTACCTACTGAGTATTATTTGATATCAACGCCATTCTGGTGACTTTTGCTTCGTAAAGAAAGTTGAAGCAACGAAAACGAATAGCATGTTGCTCGAAACCCGGTAGCACTTTTTAAACACATGACTGCCTATTTGTACTCCATACCTTACCAACCACTCGCTTCCGTAAATTTTGTGCTATGTTGCCAAGCGACAATAAAAACAACCGCCACAAGGAGAGCAGCATGAACATACTCGAATTTCGTCATGATTTAGTGGACTTAACCAGTGACCTGATTCCCGACAAACTTAATCCCCGGCATTGGTTAAGTGACAACAAGGATGCGCAAGAGAACGCAGAACCGACCTGCGTGATCCTCAACCCAAAAACAGAAAAGTACCCGCACCTCGACGCCAAATCCCGCGCTTTAATCAAAAAAACAATCGACTTTTTTGAGCAGCGCGGCAAGGCCAAACTTAAAGAAGATGACCACGCACGCGCCTGGTATGCGGATTTTCTGGCTTTCGTGAAGAAAGAAAAACTGTTCGCAACGTTTTTGACGCCCGAACGGTATGGCACTGGCGCCTGCCGTTGGGATACCTACCGCAATACCGCGTTGAATGAGGTGTTGGGATTTTACGGTTTGGCCCATTGGTACACCTGGCAGGTGAGCATTCTAGGGCTTGGCCCGATCTGGATCAGCGATAACGAAGTCGTCAAAAAGAAGGCCGCCAAGATGCTGAAAGAAGGCGGCATTTTTGCCTTTGGCTTATCGGAAAAAGAACACGGTGCCGATATCTACTCCAGTGATATGACCCTGACGCGCCAAGCCGATGGCAGCTATCTGGCCAACGGCAGCAAGTATTACATTGGTAATGGCAACAAGGCTGCGCTGGTGTCGACCTTTGGCAAACTGGCCGATACCGGTGAGTACGTGTTCTTTGTGGTGGAGTCACAGCACAAAAATTATGAACTGGTACAGAACGTGGTGAACTCGCAAAACTACGTCTCGGAGTACCGTCTGAATAATTACCCGATCACTCAAGACGACATACTCGCCACCGGCACGGAGGCCTGGGATATGGCTCTGAACACGGTGAATATCGGCAAGTTCAATTTAGGCTGGGCCTCTATTGGCATTTGTTCCCATGCGTTTTACGAGGCGATTAACCATGCCTCGCATCGCCGCTTGTTCGACCACTACGTGACCGACTTTGTGCATATCAAACAGCTCTTTACCGAGTCCTACGCGCGCTTGTCTGGCATGAAGTTATTTGCCAGTCGTGCCGCCGATTATGTGCGCGCCGCCAGCCAGGATGACAGGCGCTACCTGCTGTTTACGCCCATGGTAAAAATGAAAGTGACCACCGAAGGCGAGGCGGTGATTAACGGGCTATGGGATGTGATTGCCGCCAAGGGCTTCGAGAAAAACATGTACTTTGAAATGGCCGCCCGCGATATACGTGCGCTCCCCAAACTCGAAGGCACCGTGCATGTGAACATGGCCTTGATTCTGAAGTTTATGGCCAACTACTTTTTTAACCCCGGCGAGTTTGACGACATTCCTGCCATGCGCGAAGCAGACAACGACGACTTTCTCTTCGAGCAAGGGCCCACCAAAGGTCTCGGCAAAACCCGCTTTCATGATTACCGCAAGATCTACAGCCAGTTTGATTTACCCAATGTGAAGATTTTCAAAAAGCAGATTCGCTTGCTCAAAATGCTGCTGATGCTGGGCCGTCCCAGCAAAGAACAGTCGAAGGATTTTGATCTGCTGTTGAATCTGGGCGAAATGTTTACCCTGGTGGTGTATGGCCAGCTGATTCTGGAGAATGCGCAATTGCAGAAAGTTGATCATGCGCTGGTCGATCAGATCTTCGATTTCATGATTAAAGACTTCTCCAAATACGCGCTGCAATTTAACCAAAAAGCCAGCGCGAC
>JAWWBW010000298.1:0-2500 GCA_033720775.1 Oleiphilaceae bacterium
ACCTGTCGACCACCGGCGGTACGTCCGATGGGCGTTTCATTGCGCCTACCGGAGCGCAGGTACTCGAACTGGGCCCGATCAATGCCACCATTCATCAGGTAGACGAACATGTTTCGGTCGCCGACCTGAATGATCTGTCGACCATCTACGAGTCGATTCTGGTAAAACTGCTAACCTGATGAAGCATCTGCGTTGCCCTGTATGCCAACAGAATCTGCGCTATCAACCTGACGACAGGGTGCTACGCTGCGAACAGGGGCATAGCTTTGATCGGGCCAAACAGGGCTACTTTAACCTGCTGCTCAATCAACACAAAAAAAGCAAACAACCCGGCGACACCGCCGAAATGGTCGCAGCGCGCCACGAGTTTTTGGAAACCGGTGCCTATCAAGCCATTATCGACACCGCCACAGCCCTACTGACCGAAGCGGTTACGGAGGTTCACAGCTACTGCGATCTTGCCTGCGGCGAAGGCTACTACACACAACACCTGCACGCAGCATTAAACGGCCATGGCGACCTGTGCAGCACCGGGATCGACATTTCGACACCGGCCATCAAGACCGCTGCTCGCCGCAGCAAGCAGATGCAATGGCTGGTAGGCAGCATCGCGCACGCACCCATACAAAGCGAATCGCAGGATGTCTTGTCTTGCATGTTCTGCCGACTCATTGATAACGAGGCACTGCGCATACTCAAACCTGATGGGCTGCTATTGTTGGTAGACACTGCACCCGCGCATCTTTGGTCCTTACGCTCCGTGTTATACCCGGATATCAAAGGACAAGATTTTGCAGAACTCCCGACTCCCAAGGGGCTCACTCTGATTAAGGAAGTGCGTCTGACGCGGGATATTCAGCTAACGTCGCCCGCACAGATTGCCAACTTGTTAAAGATGACGCCCCACTTTTGGCGTAGTACGCAGCAAGCCAAAGATCGCGTCTACAATCTGGATCGTCTTGATACACAAATCGATGTACACTTTCGCCTGTTTCGAAAACAAGCCAAACATGAAAGCGTCAAATAAAACGCCGGCAGCGCAACAAGCCCACTACTTTAAGTATTTTGTGATGGGCGCCATTACATTCTTGCTGGGCATTGGCACCGTGGTCTATGTAAATTTACTGCTCCCCGCTTCAGCGCAGCAGGAGTGGCTAGCGCTAGCGGGTTTGGTACTAGGCGTACCCGGTGGTTTACTCGCCTTTTATTGCTACGTACGTCTGCTGATCGCACGTTTTCAACACTTTTTTAAACAACGCTAAGGCCCCGAAAGGAATCCCATGGCTCAACCTGATATTGAGATTTACGTTAAGAACGTCGCACTGCCACAGCTGCTGGCATGGATTGGTCAACACTTCGAGCTGCCTGAACCCAGCGATACCTGGGAAAAACGCTTCACCCTGGGAAAAACCATTCATATGGAGCTCGTGCGCCAACAGCAAACGATTCCTCTCATGATCACACCCAATGCAGCAGGAAAAGCCTTTACCAGCATCTGGTTTAAGTCTTCTCACACGCCCTGGTCCGATGATTTAAGCTGTGGTCGAGAGTGCGCGCAAGTGCTCGAACTGGAGGTACGCTGTTCTGCTGCTGGCTGGCAGGAAGAAGAAGCACTGGATAGCGAACAGTGGTGGGTCATCAAAGACGGTCAGGAAAGACAGGTTCGCTGGGGTTAAGGTAAGGGTTAAGCCATAAAAAAAGCCGAAGGCACTTAATGCCTTCGGCTTTTTGCAAATAGAACGACCCGCTTATTTGATCACAGACACGTTTTCGGCCTGCAAGCCCTTCTCGCCTTCAGTAATATCGAAGCGCACTGATTGACCCTGGCGCAATGAACGGCGTCCTCGACCTCTAATAGATCGAAAGTGTACAAACACATCTTCACCGCCATCGGTCGTAATAAAACCAAACCCCTTGTTCACGTTGAACCATTTAACGGTGCCGCTTTCAGCGCCATCCACGCCGCCATCATCATCGTCATCCCCTTCAAACTCTTCTGCCACACTGCTGCTTGGGCGAATCAATAACACATCAGTAATCGCCGCCAATACGAACATCAACCAGGCAACAACGTAAAAGTTAGGGCCCTGCTCGGTACCTAGAAAAGCAATGGCACCCATGTCGCCGGGCAGACCCGAACCCGCATCAAGAGCCAGCAACAATAAAAATGGAAACGGTAAGGAAACCAGTGCACTTATAAATATTTTTTTAGAAACACTTTGTGTAGACATGAACCACTCTCTAAATTAACAACCCCTCGCAAGCCAACCATAACAGCCGCATAAGAGGGGGCAAATATTACCCACCGGCCACTCCCAATATGTCGCGTAAAGGCCGGGAACCAAGGAGCGCACCACGAGAGCGCGACTCCAAACGGCGCATGATAACAGATTTGGTAAGGAGTTCGAGAGGCTGGCGCAATTTGACTGATTGATCGGGAAAATTGCGCGTCCGAGCCCCCATCTGTGGGTCGAAATTTATTTCGACAAATGAATCACGG
>JAWWBW010000299.1:0-2483 GCA_033720775.1 Oleiphilaceae bacterium
TCGATTTCTTTTTGGTGCTGATGTTGCCAAATGCCGGTGACGAGTTGCAGGGCATTAAACGCGGCATTATGGAGCTGGCAGACGCCTTGTTGATCAACAAGGCCGATGGAGACTGGCTGACGCAGGCGCAACAGGCGCAGCAGCATTATCAGAACGCGCTACATATGCTGCGTCAGGATGCGGTATGGACGCCTAAAGTCTTAACCTGCTCTGCACTCAAGCAACAGGGCATTGCCGACGTTTGGCAGATGCTAGGGGAATACGAGAAGGCGATGCGCGGTGCGCAGCGCTTCGAACAAAAGCGTCGTGAGCAGAATCGAGCGTGGATGGATAAGCTCATTCAGCAGCTCTTGGCTCAAAAGCTGGCTGCTGATAAACGCGTGGGTGCGCGCTTGCCTGATTTACAGGCTGAGGTGCTTGCGGGTCGACTGAGTCCTTATCAGGCCGCGCTGCAAATCACGGCGTTGTTTCTGGGTGATACTGAGTAACTGTGCAAAAGCGCCTAGCCAGCGCTGACAATATCCAGGTTGCCCTGAGCAATCAGGTTTTGAATGATCTCTGCATCGTTGCTGCCGAAATGACTCAAATCGATATGGTCCAACACCAGTTGCTGGGTGCCACCGGCTGAACTGAGTTCGATCGTGGTGCTATCGCCATCAAACACGAAGTGGAGGTTATCTTCGGGGTGAGCGCTATCTTCTATCAACACTTCACTGAGAACCAAGGTGTCGCCACCACTAACGGCGTGAAAGTCGGCAATGTGTTCTTCGCTGCCGCTTTGCTCCGGTTGCCAGATAAACAGTTCACTTTCGTGTTCCGGCGCACTTTGGCTCAACAAGAGCTGATCTTGCTGGTCGTCAAATAAGGCTGCCGTGGTAAAGATTGGTTGGTCGCTTCCATGTACGGTAACGATTAGGTCGTATGATGTGTCATCGGCGCTATATACCCGAATAAAATCGCGCAGCACGCTGCCTTCTTGCAGTGTGAGAATCTTGCTGTTTTGCGTGTCCAATTGGTATTGCCAATTGCCCTCGCTGTCGATACTCGCCGTGCCCAGCTTGGTTTGAATGCTATCGTTGGCCGCGAAGTGTGATTGGCCAAAGTCCGGATCAAGCACGCCCAACTTGCCGCTGGCAGTAATCGCCTGACTCAAGTCTATTTCAACACCGTTTGGCAGGCTCGGGTCGGCATTGGGGCTGAATTCGCTGTGTATTTGAGCACTGTGGTTACTGCCTTCTATTTCGATGCGCAGTGTATGGCGCGAACCGTCGAGCGTGGTGACCGCAACATAGTCAGTGATGCGTTCGCCTTCTGCCAGGCCGCGAATGGCATCTAGCCCGGTATCGAGTCGGTAGGTCCATTGTCCATCGCCCAGAATGTCGATCTCTCCAAAGCGGGTATCCTGACCAAACACCACTTCAAAACGTGCTTCGCCGGCATCGGTATCGATCAGATCGAGTTTGCCGCTCGCCACAGGAATGGGGACGGTGTGGTCATCGCCAATGTCTTTTAAATAAGCGCGGGAATCGCCCGTGATGCTCGCTTGATCATTACTGCCATGCACGGTAATCACAATACGCCCGCTGTCGATCAATATCTCTTCGTTTAACATTTTGCCGGCACCCAGTGCTTGCACGTCGCTGTGAGCGTTGTTGAGCACATACTGCCATTGCCCAGACGCGTCTATCGAAAAGTGGCCGTATTCTGTAGTGAAGCTTTGTGCCTGGTTGTTTCCATCCATCACACCTGAACTAATTATTTGAAAATCTTCGGTGACTGCTGCGAACGAGGTTGTGTTCTCGGCTTGCGCGTTGGACGTTACGCCAAGCAGCTCTTCCGTTGTAGGTGGAGTTGTCTCTAATTCGAGTTTGCTCTGCGTGACCGGCATTGGTTCCGCGTTGCTGCTTGGTCGGGGTGTCAGCAGAGTGGTTTCATCCAACTCAAGTAACGGTGCGGGAGAACCAAAAGCGCTGCCTTCGCTGGTTTCAGCATTGCCTGCCGCGGTGGCTTCAAGTTCGTTAATTTCAGCTTCGTCATTGAGTAGGTCTTGCTGTAATGCCGCGATCTGTTCTTCAATGATGAGTCTCAAGGTCTCGTTGTCGCCCTCCATGCCAACACTGGCCTGGCTGTTCGCAGGAATATGAAGGGTGGTTGCGGGAGGCCCGGCAAGTATCACCGTGGCAGGTGCTTCTCCAGTGATCAACAGATCGCCCTGTTGCAAGCTTTGCTGCGCGGACAGGATATCACTTGTCTGCTTGTCACTTGTGGCAACGGAAACCGGGCCGCTAACGGATAATACGAGGCTGGGAGATACGCTCATGATTGATAATCTGGAGAAACGAAAAGGAATTTACACTATAGGTGTTATTGTGCGGCTTTGTGCCGGGCTTTGCGAGTGGTTTTGTTGTGAGGTTGTCACGCTGTGTTCGCAAACGTAAACATATATGCGCGTGATGTGTGGAAGAAAAAATAGGGTAAAAGAA
>JAWWBW010000300.1:0-2427 GCA_033720775.1 Oleiphilaceae bacterium
CATCGAGCCGAACGCGGCGACCGTGGATCTCGCGTCCGACGGGACGGTGCAAGTGTTCGTCTTCACGAAGGGTAAACAGGTTGTTGTGGAGATATCGAATGACGGGCCGTTATTACCCACAGAAAATCCGGTCGAGCTTTTCTCTCCCATGCTCAGCACCCGCTCCACGGGCTCCAGCATTCATCTGGGCTTGGGGCTACATATTGCCAAGCTTATCTGCGACCACCATAACGCCCAACTAACGGGCCGTAATCGCGATGATCAAAAAGGTGTGGTGTTTACCGTGGCGTTTACTCTGATATAAAAAAGCCCGACAAGTCCTTGCGACTTGCCGGGCGATGCGTCATCTCAACTTATCGCACTTACAGCTCACACTGCTGCACGACGCCGTTACTCCCTTGGGATAGGGTTTCAACCGTTACGGAATAGAGCTCCAGCTTCATGTCGACCAGCGGTATCTCTTCTTTCGAAGCACCTTTAAAAACCTCTCCAGAAACCTGATAGGTGTGCTGCGTGGGCGTGTAATAAATCCGCACCTCGGCATTTTCAGTCAACCCTGACTGGTCTACCGAAAAGTTTGGGTTAAACGTACCCTCCTGAATAAAGTCGGTGTGACCTTCAAACTCGGCAACCAGCGTCATCGACATTGAATAGCGACGACCATAGGGCATTAATGTCAGCGAATCTCTGACTTCCAGTTTGTCATTAGAGGCATCTTTGACCAAGTAACGGTCAAACGGTGTTTGCGCATCTTCATATCGCACATCGGCATAGCCTTGTACAAAATCAGACGAAACAGCTCTGTAATTGTACGTACCGTCAAACCAGGGAGCAGTGGGTGGAATCACCAAGGCCATATCGATGGACAGTGTGCCATGCAGCACGCCATCTTCAACGCGCAAGGTACTGCCCTCCATTTGAGGTAATCCAAAACCATTATCAGGCGCTTTGGCGGTGAAGTGTACGTTCACCACCTCGGCCAAAGCCAAATTACTCAGGCAGGTTATCAAAAATACTAAAATCAATTTTTTCATGAGAATATCCTTTCGCATTTATTCTTGTTAGAAGCCGCCACCAAAACCGCCACCACCATAACCCCCGCCAAGGCCGCCAAAGTTATCGCTGTTGCCTGGGGTGTAGACGACATCACCAAACTTCTGGACGTCCTGACCGGGCTCACAGCCGCCCGAGCAGTGCGGTAAACGCGTGGAATATTCGGGGAAGCCAATGGGGGCAAACTCCAAGCCATAACGGGTCGGCCAGCTGTAGAGTTCGCTCACTTGCGTGGCAGAAAGCTCATGGGAGTAAGTCGCCATCTTGGCAAGCTGCCCCATAAACTGCAGGTAGTTACCCGTATCGGTATCACGAATCACATGAATTTCATCGAGCTGGGATTGGCCATTTTGCTCCAATGTGACTTCGGCCACCAAGGTATTGTTAAGGTAAAGCGAAGCGGTTCCCTGCCCCCAATTGCCCAACAAGACAACATGGTTCCATTGCGCTCTATAAGAAACACCTGAGGTCAATGGCGCGGACACACTGCCGTTTGTCGGCTTGCCGGTCCAGGTCAGCTCTCCGCTCTTAACACCAACTGACGCATGAAGTCCTGCGTAATCAATATCAAATAGCATGCCCTGAGTGGTGCTCTGGGCAGGACTGAACCATGCTTCAACGCTGAAAGATCCGTCTGCGGCCACTACCTCACTAAAACGGGGAGGTGTCATGGCGCCACCCACGACGACCGGCGGGTTAAAGGCCTGAGCACTAATTTGTACATTGTGAATACGATCGAAGATTGACCAATTGGCAGGTGGAACATCCGCCGCAACAGGTGCCGCCAGCGCAACAGGTAAGGAGCTGATGGCTTCGACCTCGACCTTGTCTAGGGAAACTGCCGTGCTTTGACTCGCCTTGTGTTTCATACCTGTTGCCACGAGGCGCAGGGTATGGCTGCCCTCACCCAGATAATCACTCTCGTAGACCCGTTCGCTGGTATCCGCATTGCAGCTGTAAAGATCGATGGACGTCCACAGCACGTCGTCAATGTAGATATCGACCAGCCCTTTGTCCGCTCCCTTGGTTGCAAAGTAACGCAGACGTGAACCTTCAAAGCTTACTTCCGCCATAGCTCCGGCTTCACTGGTGGTAACACTATCATTGGCCGTTGTTTGCCAGTTGCCGCTCACATTTACCTGCTCGCTGCTCGCCATGATCGCGCTCCACTTGTTACTCACATTGGCAGGAATCGTGATCATAAAACCCTGGCGGTTACCGTTCGGGTTAATGCCATGCCCGGCGATACGGCTGCCATCGGGCGAGATGGCAAAGGGATGCACATCACTCCACTGGCTCATATCGATGTTGTAATCGCTTTGCAACGCCGAGACAAAATCGCGCAACCCAGCGCCTGATGTCCACAGCACCGCC
>JAWWBW010000301.1:0-2424 GCA_033720775.1 Oleiphilaceae bacterium
ACGTACCCAACGACCACATGCGAGTGTGTCACCATATGAGTGAAGCCCTGGACTGGATTGGGGAACAGCGCCAACAGGATGCTTAGGCGGGTGCCACGACCGGGCCGCTGTGAAAACGAAACGTGGTGTCAGGCGCTGCAATCAATTCCGCTTCGATGGCCCGAAAATACGCGACTCGCTCCTCTAGCTGATGTCCCGCATGCTTCGCCGCCAGTTTGAGATAATCCTGGTAGTGTCGCGACTCCGATTTGAGTAATGAGATATAAAAGTCCTGCAGGGACTCGTCGAGATGCGGTGCCAGTTTGGCAAAGCGCTCGCAGGAACGCGCCTCGATAAATGCCCCAATAATCAAGACGTCCACCAGTTTTTCGGCTTCGCTCTTGCGCACATGCTCCCGCAATGAAGAGGCATAACGTGCCGCACTGAGTTTACGAAACGCGACGCCCCGATCACGCATGATTTTGAGCACCTGCTCAAAATGACGTAATTCCTCACGCGCCAGCCGCGACATTTTCATCAGCAGCTCGGCGTCCTCAGGGTAGCGGTGCATCAGGTTCACCGCTGTCATGGCCGCCTTTTTCTCGCAATGGGCATGGTCGATGAGCATGATTTCTTGATTGTCCAATGCATTGGCTACCCATGCATCGGGGGTTTCACCATCCAGAAATGTATGAATTTCACTCAGATCAATCATGCTCGGCCACCCTTTCCCACAGCTTTAGATTCGGGGAGCGGCATTATACGCATTTTTTATATGAATACTGAATATACAGCCATAAATCTGGCTAATGCTTAACTTGAGAACCAAAAATACGTAGAATATGGGCGCGAAAATTGAGGGTGAACTAGACTCTATTGATTTTTAGAGGTGCCCACTTTTTGCCCAACAACCAGACAGAGGGCAAGCATTCCCGCCTGATGAAAAGCCTCGTTTCATTGATGGCCGCGGGCAAAGCCGCTGAATTTAAAGCCGCTTTAAATGTCATTACCAATACTTTGAATGAGAGATTCGTATGAGCTTGTATTCAGAATACCTTGCAGAAATTGAGGTTCGTAAAAAGGACCTGGGACTGAACCCCAAACCAATCGATAGCGGCGACCTGCTATCTGAAATCATTGACCAAATCAAAGACACTGGTAATGAGCACCGCGAAGATTCTTTAAACTTCTTCATCTACAACACCCTGCCCGGCACCACCAGCGCAGCTGGCGTAAAGGCCAAGTTTCTGAAAGAAATCGTACTGGGTGATGAAAAAGTAGAAGAGATCAGCCCTGAGTTCGCTCTTGAGCTGCTGTCTCACATGAAAGGCGGCCCCTCTATCGAAGTGCTGCTGGACATCGCTCTGTCGGATCACGAGCGTGCCAAAGATGCAGGCGAAGTGCTGAAGACTCAGGTATTCCTCTACGAAGCCGACTACGAGCGTCTGGCGACAGCCTACAAATCAGGTAACGCAATCGCGAAAGACGTGCTCGAAAGTTACGCGAAAGCCGAATTCTTCACCAAACTCCCTGATATCCCTGAAAAAATCGACGTGGTGACTTACGTCGCGGCTGAAGGTGACATCTCGACTGACCTGCTGTCACCCGGTAATCAGGCGCACTCGCGCTCTGACCGTGAACTGCACGGCCAGTGCATGATCTCTCCCGAAGCACAGCAAGAAATTGTTGCCTTGCGTGAAAAACACCCCAATGCCAAGGTCATGCTGATTGCTGAAAAAGGCACCATGGGCGTAGGCTCCTCACGTATGTCTGGTGTTAACAACGTGGCACTTTGGGCGGGTGAAAAAACCTCTCCTTACATTCCTTTTGTTAACAACCGTCCAGTGGTAGCCGGTACCAACGGTATCGCGCCTATCTTCTTGACGACCGTAGGCGTTACCGGCGGTATCGGTCTTGATCTGAAAAACTGGGTGAAGAAAGTTGACGCTGACGGCAATGTGGTCACCGACGCCAACGGCGATCCCGTGCTGGAAGAGAAATACTCTGTAGCAACTGGCACGGTTCTGACCATCGATACCAAAGCCAAGAAACTCTACAACGGTGACAAAGAGCTGGTAGACGTATCAGACGCGTTCACGCCGCAGAAAGTTGAGTTCATGAAAGCCGGCGGTTCTTATGCCGTGACCTTCGGTAAGAAGCTGCAAACCTTCGCTGCCGAAACACTGGGCATCGAAGCACCTCAAGTATTCGCACCTTCCAAAGAGATTTCTCACGAAGGCCAAGGCCTGACTGCTGTTGAAAAAATCTTCAACCGCAACGCTGTGGGTGTTACCTCTAAGACTCCTCTGCATGCAGGTTCCGATGTACGCGTTAAGGTCAACATCGTCGGCTCTCAGGACACGACCGGTCTGATGACCTCTCAGGAACTGGAGTCCATGGCGGCCACCACCATTTCGCCAAGCGTAGATGGTGCCTATCAGTCGG
>JAWWBW010000302.1:0-2363 GCA_033720775.1 Oleiphilaceae bacterium
GTCTGCGGGGTTCGATTTATTTCAGGGCTATTTTCTGGCGCGTCCCAAGCAGGTGACGGGAAATTCCATTCGGCCTGGAACAGCGGTTACGATTCGACTCATCAGTGCCTTGGATCAACCCCGCATTACCATGGATCAGATTGCAGAGTTGGTGAGTCAGGACCCCAAACTGGCCATGCAGATGCTTAAAATCATTAATAGCCCTCTGTTTAATTTGCCCAAAGAAGTTGAAGACTTGAAATCGGCGCTCGTTTTTTTGGGAGTCGACTTGTTGCGGCAATGGGCGATGATGATTGCCTTTTTGTCCAATGGCAATACGCACGTTGAAGCATCTCGATATGTGCTGCAGCGGGCAAAAACCATGGAGCTGCTGGCAAAACGCAATCCTGAGATCGCGGAACTCGCACCAAAAGCTTTTTTGGCAGGCTTGGTCTCGGGCGTTGATGTGCTTCTTAACATCAAGCCATCCGTATTTTTGGAGCAGGTGAAGCTGTCGCCACAAATTGGAAACGCGGTGATGCAGCGTCAGGCACCCTTGGGACCGGTATTACAGACGGTGATCGAGCTGGAGTCGGCCATTGCCATGGGGGACGCGGTGTTGGTTCACCAGCCCGCGCTCCATCTGGACTTGTATTCCGAAGCCGATCACTGGGTGAATCAAGTGTTTGATGCGCTCAAAGCGGTCTCATAAGCCGCTCCATACCCTCTCCGCAATACACCGTTACAATTTGCAATTGTTTACCAACAGATTTGTTTCGTTGGGCCCTCTATATTTAAACCATGACGAGAGCGCAGCGATTCAGGCCCGCCGCGTTCGAACTCTCCTTCAGTTTCATGTGTGTATTCTTGTCCCCGACCTCGAGTCGGGTTTTTTTTGTCTTTTTTTCTCTCTGAACTGTTGCTGTGCCGGGCTGGACGATAAGATTGCAGACTTTGTTTGCACAAGGATATCGATCACCATGAGTCTTGCTCTCAGTCTTCATTTATTGGCTGCCATTGTTTGGATCGGCGGCATGTTCTTCGCTTATATGTGTCTGCGTCCGGCGGCAGCTCAGCTGTTGGAGCCTGCCGTACGTCTGCGGCTTTGGCAATCGGTATTTTCACGTTTCTTCCGTTGGGTGGGTTTAGCCATTGTGTTGCTGATCGTCAGTGGTCATTTTATGACCGCTAAGCTCGGTGGCATGGCGGGTGTCGGCAAGCATGTGCATATCATGCTGGCCTTAGGTTATCTCATGATGGGGCTGTTTCTGCATTTGTATTTTGCGTTGTTTCGCGGTTTCAAACGCAATGTTGAAGACCAGCAGTGGCAAGAGGCCGGCGATCGACTCAATCGTATGCGCCGTATTGTGGCCATCAACTTGAGTCTCGGTCTGGTCATCGCCGTGGTTGCCAGCGGCGGTAAATTCTGGCTTTAGTCGGGATTTATTTGTACTCCAGCACAAAACCCGTGTTTGTTGCTTGGTTTGCTCCGGGGCATTGTGTAGGCTTTCGGCTCCGAACGCATTAGTGCTCATTAATTTGCTCAACAGGGATTAGCGCGACCACGCCTATGAAGTTACTCATTCTACTCGTCTGTTCTGTTTGTTTTTGGGCCTCTGCCTGGGCTGAGGAAGGTTCTGATACCACAAGCGAAGAAGAGACCAGCTTTTTCGATCAGTTCAGTTTTGAGAACGATGCCGACCCCTTCAATATGCGAGGCCTGTCGCCGCGCTACGCCTACGTGCATGACGAGAACCTGATCGGACATACGCATTACGGCGGCATCGCCTATTTCGAGCGTCACGGTGCGGCATGGGAAGGCCCAAGTCTGCGTGCCGGATTCGGCTCACGAGGTGAAAAAATCAACCTGGCTTACACCGATGGCTTTTCTTTTTTTCAGGTAGATTTAGGCTTGTCGTATTATTTTCTGGATTCCGATAACCCGCGGGATCTCGAAGAACTCGAATTGCTGGGGCTCGAACTCGGCTTGCGTATGTGGGTCGTCCAGATTATCGGTGTGCACACCGAAGAAACTTCCTTTGTGTCGCTTGCCTTTGGCTTCTAATCCAAAGGCAAACCTGTCCTTCTTTTCTCTATGTATTATGGCTGCGTATGGCCATCACTCATCATTAACGTTTTGAGCGTCGACGATTTGAATTCCCTGCGATAAAGCACCGCAACAATACCGAGCGAGCTCAAGATAAAAATCCAGGGGTTAATAAACCAGCCCAAGACTGCAATTGAAAAATAGTAAGAGCGCAAGCCCATATTAAAATTACTGGCGGCCATCGACGCCATTTTCGCAATACGGTGGGCGTGTGCCTCCTGTTCTGTCGGTGTGATCTGCTCAGCGGGAGTGGGGGCGCTACCAATCATGATGGTGA
>JAWWBW010000303.1:0-2361 GCA_033720775.1 Oleiphilaceae bacterium
CCCCCGCTCTGCTGCCATGCCGTGTCGGCATAGCGCAGCAATGCAGCGGTTTCGTCATCGACCCGCAGGGGCGACTGACCCGCCGCGCGATTAATCGTGCTAAGCACACTGTCGTCGCGGTAGCGGGAGTATTTATATTCAATGCGCTGGACTTCAGCCTGAGCCAATGCGGCGGCGCGGTCGGCCTGCTGCCGTGTTGCGGCATACAAACGCAGCTCGCAGGGACTGGCCATAGCGGTGAAGGTGTAGTGATATTCTTCCATAGGCCGCAAGTGTACCCTGAATCACCTCAGGGCCGAAGACGCGGGGGCAGCAACTCTGCAGACCGTGTTATCAGTTATTGATTTTTTAAGGTGTGTGTTTATGATCGGAAGAAAGGATTGAAGTAAAAACACAGGGATCAAGTCTTGCTAAAGCCCACAGCCCATTCCACGGAATACACTCAAGTTTCTGATATTGTCGGCTTTTGTTGATAGTCCTTCGCATTTTACCCTTTAGGTAGGGAGTCAGAGTGATATAAGGCTCCGCTCTACAGAACAACACTGTTAAAGGTATTGCATGGACGAGCCTCAGAAGAAAATGATCTCCCATTTAGATAGCCTTCCACTTTCTGAAGCTAGAAGCCTCGTGGCGGCTCATCACTATGGAAAGCCAGGCAGCGTAAACCAAACCCTTTGCGAGTCTTGGCTTGCATCGAAGGAAACTGAACAACGCGAGTTAAATGAATCAGAGAGTTTATCTATTTCGCGAAAAGCTCTTCGATACTCTAAATACGCAAACATCATTGCAGTTATAGCAATCGTGATGAGTCTAGTAACTGCAATAGCCATAGCATGTGTGACAAATTAGCATGCGCAATCATAAACCTTAAATAAGGTGTTATTGTCGCCACACAAAAGTGCTCGCTCTGCTGGGACGCTTTCTGGCACTCCGACGCCCCTAAACACGGCGCTAGCGTTTTAGAGACGTTGCTCTACGTCCATACTGTTGTGGAGAACGCGGATCACAACAATACTGGATTCCGTGCCGGCTCGATAAAAGATGACATGACTGCCTTGGCTAAACTTCTTGTACCCCGGCTTTATGTCTTCCGCATCGCGGCCAATATCAGGCTGGCGCGCAAGTAGCCTGAAGGCATCGTCAAGTTGTTTAAGGTATTTATCGCGTTGACGCTTTCCCCACTTTTCAGAGGTAAAGCGCCCGATATGAATAATGTCTTTTCGAGCAGCGGAGGTGAGCAGGAAAGAGGGCATCAATGAGCTTCGTTATCCAGTTCTGCAATAACACTTTCAAGCGAGTACTCTGCTATCCCGCTTTGCTCACCTTCATCCAGGAGGCGCCGTAATCTTTCAAGTTTGCTCTCAGTCTCTTCAAGCAAACGCAACCCCGCTCGCACCACTTCGCTCGCAGATCCATAGCGGCCACTTTCAAGCTGTGCGGCAATGAATTCATCAAAATGGGGGCCAAGGGTAATACTGGTGTTTCTGGCCATGAGGAGCCTCCTGTACCAAATATTGGTACATTCTGGCAAGGAACCCATAACAAGGCAAGGCAGAGCAATCGGCCATCCACGTTGCATATTCTCTGGCCAATCCATAAACGCGGTGTGGCCAACTTATGGGTAAACCAACACCGCCGTCACTATAGCTTCCAGTGAATACCCAGCGTGAGAATATCGAATTCGACCAATGCGGGGTTTTCCAGCGCGACCTCTTCCAAGGAGTAGTCTGCACTGGCGCGGTAGCTCTCCCATTCCAGCTGGGTAGTGAGGCCGCCCCAGTCCTTGCTCGCCATCAGCCGCGCACTGATCGCCCCATAGGGCGACAGGCGGTAGTCCGACGAGCCCAGCCCATCGCTCCGTGCGGTAAAGAAGTACGGGGCGTAAAAATGCGCCTGGGTCTGGGTGTAGTAGCGCAGCGAGGGGGTCAGCATCCAGCCACCAGGCAGGTTCTGATACCAGGCGGCATCCACCGTGTGGGAGGTGACCTCCCAATTGTCGTCGAAGAAACGATAGTCCAGGTGCAAGGCCGCTTTGGCACTCGGCATAAAGTGCCTCAGCTTGGCCTCCACCACCACCGGCGTGCGTTCATCGGGGCGGCTATCGGCAAAGGTATTGCTCTGGTCTACCACCCAATATTTTTTATAGGGGTCGGACAGGTAGCCGTCGTGAACCGCGTAGCTGAGGCTGCCCTTCACTACCGTACGGGCGTTAATAATCTGACTGACGCCGACAAAGGTATTGAGACTGGTCTTGGCGGCGCGGTCTACCCGGTCAGCGAGGGCACGGCCATCGGTGGGTTCCAGGGTGTCGTCGCTGTAGCCAAAGCCTGCACTGTAGGTGCGCTGGGATTCCGCTAGCTC
>JAWWBW010000304.1:0-2346 GCA_033720775.1 Oleiphilaceae bacterium
ATGATAATCACATTTCGCTTGTGTTCGAAACGCCCGCTTTATGCCATGCCCCAATGGAAACACCAGCCGCCAGCATGCAGTTTAAGGGCTCTGAAGCGCTGGAAGTCTGGGCTCCCACTCAAGCACCGGACCATGCACAACGCGCCATCGCGGAGCGTGTTGCGCTGCCTCTGGAGCGGGTCACCGTACATACGGTACCCATGGGTGGTGCTTTTGGCCGAAAACGCTATACCGACTACCTGGAAGAGCTCGCCGAAGCCACTAAACATCTGTTTGAACAAAACATTAGAGAAAGGATCACCTTAATTTGGACCCGCGAAGACGATATGAGTCGCGAGTTTTATCGTCCCGCAACGCTTCAGCATGTTGAGTGGAACAACGCATCGCCGCAACAACTGTCTCTCAAACTTTACGAGGGGTTTTCAGAGGCAAAACACTCCGAGCCTCGCAACATTGAAACTGACCTCCCCCTGAATCTGTCCATTGACGGTTCAAAAGTGGCCTTAAAGCACCATTTCTCAGTGGGAATCTGGCGATCGGTACACCATGGGTACCATGCATTTGCTCTATGCAGCACTGTTGATGAAATGTGCATACAAACCCAAACAGCACCAACCGCGTTTTATCTTGAACACGCAAAACAGGCCAGTCTGGTTGAGCGAATCACAGCGACCGTCACCGACACACCGTCTATCTCAAGCAGGTTACGCGGCGTCGTCACCAAAGCCTTGCAACTCGCTGACGAAGACAACACCGCCGCCAACGACACCGCTAGAGGATTTGCTGCGTATTCCGTCTTTGGCTCACACATTGCGCTCTTGTCCGAGATAAACCTTAACAATGCTCAATTGACCGTTACTCGAGTGTGGGCGGCGGTGGACTGTGGCTTGGCAATTAACCCCGATAAAATCAAAGCACAGATTGAAGGCGGCATTCTCTATGGCTTGAGTGCATGCCTTTATGGCGACATGCCCCGAGAAAAAGACAGCCAGGCCCTAAATTTTGATGTACTCCCCGTACTCAGAATGGTCGACACACCAGACATTCAAATAAATGTTGTGGCAAGCCAAGAGCCACCAACTGGTGCCGGCGAGCTGGGCGTACCTGTGATAGCCCCCGCCGTATGTAATGCCATCCGCCGGTTGACCCCTTATCGCTTCACCAGACTACCGCTATTAAAAGAGGGGCGACTCAACTTCGATCATGCGGTGAAGATCGGAAAGTCTTGATGGCCAACAACGAGACCAGGCTGCTCTAACGTACAATCAGCAAATAGCTCAAGACTTCGTTGTCTTGATCTATTAAATAATGCACGCGATAAGATGTGCCTTCCTCGAAACCGCTACCGAGTGTTTTCAATAAGCGTAAATCCACATAGTGGCGCTGAGTGTTTAAGGCTGTGACCTGCGCATCATGAAACTCAAAGAAACATTTTGTCAGTGGATAGAGCGCCTTGAATAAGGTCTCTTTGGCAGAAAAAACAAGCTCAAATGCGTGCAGGTGCAGCATTGCTTTCACCAGCTCAAATTCCACCTCTGTCATGATGATAGAGCGTAATTCTTGGCGCGTATCTGGATCCACAGCAGGTTGCAAATCCACACCAATCGAACGATAAACACGGCTGTCCCCTACCAGCGCAATCGCCCGAGAATCCGTGTGGCTGATGCTACCTACAATTTCATTGGGCCAGACTGGGCTGCGATCAGTATTGATTTCAAGTGTCTGTGTGTGGACGTTTAAGCCGGCCATTGCACGGATGGCACACAGCCGCCCCGCCATAAATTCCTTCAGCCTTTTTGCCGAAAAGCGAACCGTTCCCGGTGGCAATTGATAACCTAGATCTGCAAGCTGTGATGTTACCGTGTCATCAATGTTGGATTGCATATAGCATGTATCAGGGAAATCAAAAGCAGTCATCAGCTCAGTGTGTTGCACGAGGGAAAGTAGCAATCCATTGACATATATTTTGGCTTACTTTTTCCTGATAAAGCGGTTCTGGCAAGATATGCTCCGCTTCGGGATAAAAATGCTCCTCAAGCTTGTCTGCCCAATCCACCTGATTAAAGCAGGCACGAAATTGTTCTTTGTGGTTGAAGGTGTATAGCTGCCCGCCCGTAATAATCACCAATATACGGCAACCTCCTGCCAACAACTTTTGATAGCCTTCGACGACTTCCTGCTTGGGCGGAATCGTACGAGAATCTTCAGGCAGCTCCGGACTGTTGCTCTGCTCGGTCGAGGATGCAGGCAAGGACTGGCCCACTTTTTTGAAAAATGTCAGCCAGGTGCTTAGCGAGAATAAGCGCGGTAAATAGTGCCTGATGTACCAGCCTGTGGTCTTGTAAA
>JAWWBW010000305.1:0-2303 GCA_033720775.1 Oleiphilaceae bacterium
AAATCGACATTATTTTCAATACCACCGAAGGTAAGCGTGCTATTGAGGAATCGCTCACTATTCGCAGTGCGGCGATTGCAGGCCGGGTTGCCTACTTCACCACCTTAGCCGGTGCCCGTGCTGCAGTGATGGCCAAGAACCGAATCTATGACATAATGGTGCATCGCCTGAAAGACTTACACGAGGAACTGGCAGCATGAGCCGTGTCCCACTAACCGTGCGTGGTGCTGAAGCGTTACGTGAAGAACTAAAAGACCTGAAATCTGTGCAGCGCCCGGCTGTTATTCAAGCCATTGCTGAAGCCCGTGCGCACGGTGATTTGAAGGAAAACGCTGAGTACCATGCAGCGCGTGAGCAGCAGGGGTTCATCGAAGGTCGCATAGCCGAAATCGAAAGTAAGTTGGCTGCTGCACAAGTGATTGATGTGACCCAACTGCCAGCGACCGGAAAGGTTGTTTTTGGCGTAACTGTAGAACTGGAAGATGTTGAGTCCGGTGATGCCTTGACCTATCAGATTGTAGGCGAGGATGAAGCTGACATTAAAGCCAACCGCATCTCTATTAATTCACCGATTGCTCGCGCCTTGATTGGCAAAGAAGAGGGCGATGAGGTGGATGTGCAGGTGCCCGGTGGTATGCGCCAGCTTGAGATTGTAGAAGTTAAATATATCTAAGTACTGTTCGCAGATTACTGCTTATCTGGATTTTTGCGATAAACGGTCGCAGTAGCACCAATCTTCTGAACCAGTTCTGCCCCCGTGGCTGCGCAACACTCATCAATCATGGCTTTGCGATCATCACGATCCCCTGCACCGAAGCGAATTTTTATTAATTCGTGATGCTCTAGTGCCAGTTCAATTTCCGCCAGTACCGCTTCTGTTAGTCCGGCCGCGCCTGTTATCACCACAGGCTTGAGGTGGTGGGCTTGTTGTTTAAACGTTTTACGCTGGGCTTGGCTAAGAGGCATTGCTTAATGTTTGGCAGGCTTGAGGGGCGCGCATTGTATATGATCTGCCAGTTACAGAGCGAATAACGACACCCATGCCTAAGAAAGGACCTAGAAAAGCCAGTAGCCGCCGTTGGCTCGATGAGCACCACAGCGATACCTATGTGAAGCAGGCACGCGATGCCGGCTATCGCTCGCGCGCAGTGTTTAAGTTGGAAGAGATCGACAAGAAAGACCGTTTATTCAAGCCGGGGATGACAGTGGTGGATCTGGGTGCTGCCCCTGGTGGTTGGTCGCAGTATGCGGCACAGCGTTTGAAAGGGCGGGGACATGTGATAGCGCTGGATATTCTGCCCATAGAACCCATACCTGATGTCGATGTCATAGAAGGTGACTTTCGTGAGGAAGCACCGCTGGCCGAGCTTCAAACTTTATTAGGTGGTAAGTCGGTTGACCTTGTTTTATCCGATATGGCCCCCAACTTAAGTGGTGTAGGGCCAGCGGACCAGGCAGCCGCTATGTATCTGGTGGAACTGGCTCAGGATTTTGCCGTGAATCACTTGGCGCCGCAGGGCTGTTTTCTAACCAAGGTGTTTCAGGGTGAGGGCTTTGATAATTATTTTAGAGAGTTAAAGCAACAATTTAAGGTTGTTTCTACGCGTAAGCCGCAGGCCTCGCGAGGGCGGAGCAAGGAACTTTATCTGCTCTGCCAGGGTTTGCGTCTGGTATAGTGAGTTTATTGATGTAGTAAGCCGGCTAAGTTTTTAAGTTTGAGCCGGTACTGAGGGTATTTAGTTGAACGATTTAGCCAAAACACTGTTGATGTGGCTGCTGATCGGCATGGTGCTGTTAAGCGTGTTTAACAGCTTCTCACCGAGTGGCAAAAAGGCACAATCTGTTACCTATTCCGAATTTGTGAAGCAGGTTGAGCAAGGCAATGTCACCAGTGTGGTCATGGAAGGTGAGCGTATCCGCGGCAAGACCATTAGCGGTCAGGACTTTGAGGTCTTCAGCCCTGAGTCCGATAACAAGGCATTGGTCGGTACCTTGCTGGATAACAATGTAGAGATCATCGGCAAACCCGAAGAGCAACCCTCGCCACTGTTCCAGATTTTTGTTTCCTGGTTCCCGATGCTGCTGCTGATCGGTGTATGGATTTACTTCATGCGCCAGATGCAGGGTGGCGGTGGTGGCCGTGGTGCGATGTCGTTCGGTCGTTCCAAGGCCCGCATGCTGGCACCGGATCAGGTCAAGGTAACCTTTGCCGACGTGGCCGGCGTGGAAGAGGCCAAACAGGAAGTATCGGAACTGGTCGACTTTCTGAAAGACCCAGGCAAGTTCCAGCGCCTAGGCGGCAA
>JAWWBW010000306.1:0-2299 GCA_033720775.1 Oleiphilaceae bacterium
CCAGTTGGCGTCCGTCTCGGTCATGTGAGGCGTTGTCGAAGGAAAGTACACCCCGTCACCGGCATGCATGTCATACACATGCGCTTTGGAGACATGGGCATCATCAAGGCGCACTGCATCTAGACTGCGGTCCACGATAAACTGATCGATCGCCTGCGCATTCACCACGGCGCGATCGCGATGGTCGAACAAACTGATTCGTTTTCTTCCGTGCAACTGCAGCCAAAAGTTGTTTTCACGATCAATATGAAATGGCGTTACCGAGGGCGGCGCCGAAATAAATATAAAGCCTCCAACATTGAATAAAGGCCCCTGATGACGTTCAATCATCGGCCGCAGCGGAGCGATAATCTGATTGAGCAAGGCCTCATAAGCAGGGTGTTTTTCCACATTGTACAGCGCCACCCAGGCTCCGGGCTCTTCAATGTTTCTGAATACGTCGTGTAAAGTCGTACCATCATGCGGTGAATCGTAATGCATGAATTCCGAATCCAAACGCGTGTCGGGAGCCAAAAATCGACATTGGTTATGCGGATACAAGTAGCCTGCAAGCGCTTCCAGAGCATCCATTTGAAACAAGGGGTGCGCATGATAGTCATGCTGAAAACGCATGGGATCAAAACTCGTAAAGCGCTCCTCTTCGAGCTGCAATGCTGCCATGTTCTTATTCCCTATCAGGCTTTGTGTTGGTAATGCATCCTTATCAATCACGTCGAAGACCCTAACGCAGCAAGCTCAAAATGCATTCCTGTACGCGTCGGGGACGCAGCAAACCGCTTTCAAACGGTGGCCAGTTGTATTCGAAATCCAGCGCTATCGTTTCTTTAAACGGCAACGTTTCGTGAATGACATATCCGCGCGACTGCAACGAATAAGCATTTTCCACCCTCTGCTCTTTGAGCGATAGATCTGCAAGCGATTGTTCAAGCAGTTCACTGCATTGGAACATGTGCTGAGCACCCGGCGTCGCGCGTCCACCAGTATAGACTGCGGTTTGCGCCAAACTCTGAGCCAACCAGAGATCGACTGACTTCAAGTATTTAAGAAAACACTCACCACTGGGCAACACATCCCAAAAAATACGCGAGACGATATCTGAACGATTAACCGTGGCGGCGAGCGTTGCCCCCAAGCGCACTCCGATCAAATGAATGTCTCGCGCGCCACTCAGTGCGACCCCCTCGTCGATCGCCGCTTCAATATCAGCACACCATGCTTGATAAGCGCTGACACTTTCGAGCTCACCAAACGACTCTCCCGTCCCTCGGTAATCGAAGCGCATAACGTGCATACCCTGATGCGCCAGCGCTTCCGCCAAATCGCCGAGCGCTTTGTAAGTGCGCTGATACTCATCGAACAATGGCGGGCAAATGACAGCCAGCCTGCCTGAGGTTGCATTCAAAGATGGATAATACAAACCAAACAGATTTTCTGGCCCAAAGAACAGCGCCTCTTTCACCCGAACAACCTCCGCCAGAATGTTTTTTCTACCCCAGAGCGTGGCGTCGTTATTTGTATTTCAGCTTCAGGCGAACGCAGTCGATCAGCGATATCTCGCATTAATTTCTCCATGCGTTCACCAGCCACAACACCCGGCTGGTAATCGAGGACCAGGAGAAGGCCATCGGCCTCGACTCGCACCCAATGCTCAAGGGGATACTCACTGCGACTTCGATCAATATCCAACTGCGACATGGTTTGGCCAAAAAGGGCCGTAGGGCGACTACGAACATCCTGAAAGGCAAAGCTCACACTGATCTCCGGCGAGCCCAAACCATTCTGCTGGTTACGATCCCATAGTTCCCCCAAACTGCATTGCTCATGCTGATAGAAGTCAGACAGGGCTGACTTCATGGAATGGACATACTCTTTAAATGCCCGCGGCTCTGGGCGCGGTAAGATCCATGGCAAAACACTATAAAAACCACCAATCAAGTCAATAATGGCGGCGTCTGCGCGCCCGGTGACCGGCATGCCAATTGCCACTTCACTCTGGCCATCTTCGCGGTATAAGGCCTCACTCATCGCCGCGAGATACACTTCATGCATCTTGAACTGATTCGCCTGCGCCCATTGCTCTATGTTTTGCAACGTTTGCAGGTCGAGCTTTATCGAGGCTCTGACGACCCTATTTGCACTTTCCGGCTGGTTAGTCTCGTTCGATGATTCGAATAAGGGTCTGGTACGAAGCGCTCTGTCAAAGTAAGCCAGAAGCTGGGGGGCAAGCTGACGCGCAGCGAGGTAACTGCAGTAGTCTCTATACTCAAGAGCCAAGGGTTGTAAATCTGGTGTGTGTTGC
>JAWWBW010000307.1:0-2298 GCA_033720775.1 Oleiphilaceae bacterium
ACTCTCCCAGCCCAGGAAGGGCATGATGATGAATATTGGGAGGCGCTACTACCTAAAAAAACACCCTCTTTTTTCAGCATAGCCTTCTTAAGAGTTTTTTTAGGTTTTTCTTATACTTCTTTGTTATTAATAATATTTTTTTCTTTAAGCTTATCTACTGCGGGACGGTCATCGACATCACCGTATCACGCATGCGGCCGCCACATTCATTACCTCGCCTGAATCTATTGGGCAGTTTCGGCCACGCAAACACGATTTCGTCCCGAGTTCTTCGCCTCATACAGCGCCTTGTCAGCCGCTTCCACCAACTCCTGCCATGCTCCCTCTTTACACGCCATCACGCCACCGCTCACCGTGAGGATCTGTAGTGGCGTATTTTCATTGGCTAGCTGCAGGTGCTCAATGGCTTCGCGGACGCGTTCAATACACTGCCTGGCAGACTCAATATCTGTTTCGGGCATGAGTACCAGAATTTCTTCACCACCATAGCGAAATACCCGATCTGAATCGCGCACCGTTTGTTTGATCGTCTGAGCAACCTGTCGCAAGGCATGATCGCCGGCACGATGCCCGTAGCGGTCGTTGTAGCGTTTGAAAAAATCAATGTCGATGAGGGCCACCGCATAGGTTTTACCATGCCGGCGGGCTTCCGCTTCGGTAAAGTTCAAATCCACTTCCATGGCGCGACGATTGCCCACCCCCAACAGTGGATCTTCCAGCGATAGAAGCTGCATTTCTTTTAGGCTATCGCGCAATCGCATCTGCTCATCCAATACCCGAGCAAAGGCATCGAGCAGATTACCCTGGGTCACCACGCCCACCACCTCATCCCGTTCATCCAACACCGGCAGATGCCGCAGGTTACGCGTACGCGACAGCATCAGGGCATCTTCACAGGGGTTGTCAGCATCCACACACACCGGTTCGGGCGTCATCAGTTCCCCAATTCGGGGCAGTACCCCCTGCCCACCCGCTTTCATCATCGAGGCCAGTAACTTGCTTAAATCCCGCTCTGTTACGATGCCCAGCAAGCGCTTATTCTGGACCACAAGCATGCAGCTTTCCTGCTGATCAACGAGCGCTTCTACCGCCTCCTGTACCGGTGTTTCGGGCACCAGGCACAGCGGGCTGCTGTTCATGACTTCTTTTACCAACATGTTTGTTTCCTTCATCAGGCAGACGCCATCTTACGCCTTCACCGCAGTGCAACCAAGCTGTCAGGCGAATATCGGCGTGACTTATATCAAGTACAGAGGTTCGCCTTTTGATCGTGATACGTTACGATGGATGCCAGCTGTCTACATCAGGTGATCCATGCCGCTGATTCGTGGCCGAAACGCGCCCATCTCCAACACACTGACCCGTTTTATTCCACTACCCTATTTGCGTGCGCTTTATGGGCTGCTGCTATCTCTGGGCGCACCCATTGGCTGGATTGTGGTGCAATTTTTTGCAGGCAGAAACCCCTTTACCGAGCAGTACTTTGATACGTTGCTCTATGCCTATATGAGCATAGCAACTGCTATTGTTTTCTCACTACTCGGCTTCGTTATTGGGCGCCGGGAATATCTGATTACTCAAATGGCCCTGCGCGATTCGCTGACCGGGCTCTTTAACAAACGCTATTTCAAAAGTCGTCTTGAACAGGAAATAGCGCGCCATCAACGCTATAACCATCCACTTAGCCTGATTCAAATCGACCTTGATCACTTTAAAGACGTGAATGATACCTACGGTCATGAAGGTGGCGATGCGACCCTCAAGCACGTTGCGCAGATTCTGATGGACAATTGCCGTAAAAACGAAATCGCCGCGCGTGTGGGCGGCGAAGAATTATGTGTGCTGGCAACAGAATGTGATGCCGAAGCCGCCATGGCCATGGCGGAGCGTCTGCGACAACACATCGAGCGGGCCAATGTGAGCTGGCAACAGCATGTCATTCCGGTGAACGCTTCATTTGGCGTCGCCTGCGCCAAACACACACACGACGACTGGCACAGTTTGTATCGCGCCGCCGATACGGCCTTGTACCGGGCCAAAGCGGAGGGGCGTAACTGTGTGCGGCTGGCTCGCGAGGAGGACTTTAACGACGAAAGTGAAGCACCCTACATACCCTCGTCATGACCGGCAGTTAACGAAGAGAACGCTCTACAGCGTTTGGACAACAGAGACTTAGCTAACACAACAGCATCAAACCAAACAGTAAGTAGTGAGAACCAACATGGGAAAACACGTCAGCCAAACCCTCATCCCTTTAAACATTGCGGTATTAACGGTGTCAGACACCCGCAACCTTGA
>JAWWBW010000308.1:0-2223 GCA_033720775.1 Oleiphilaceae bacterium
CTTTTAAACCTAGTGATGAACAAGGCCTCATCGCCAACCGGGTAGAGGGCGGTAAACGACCGCGATCTTCCATGGCACCAACGATCGTATTCAAGAATAGTCAGCCACGCTTCGCACTTGGGTCACCCGGTGGCTCCCGCATTATTAACTATGTTGTAAACACGCTTGTACGACTCATCGACTGGCAAATACCAGCACAAACGGCCATCAATGCTCCCCACATCAGCGCTCGTTTTGATCAGGTCGATATCGAAGCCGGCAGTACTTATGAGTCGATGCAAAGGTCATTCGAACAGTTAGGGCATCAGGTAGGCGTTAAAGATTTAAATTCCGGCATTCATGCCGTTGTGTTTGATCAGGGCAAGCTAATTGGCGCCGCCGACCCGCGGCGTGAGGGAGTCGCTATGGGCGATTAATCTCGCCCGGACAAAAGAAAGCTACCTTTCGGCCAGTTGATCTCGGGAATCTCGTGATTAATCTGAGACAAACATTGCGTCAAGCTGGCATTCATTACCTGCCCACAAAAATCGGGGGCTATCACATCGTAGTCTGTTCCAAACAACTCAAAACGTTTGCGTAAGGCATGGAGATAAACACGGTCGGCCGTTTGTCCGCCATAGCGCGCATCACCCAAAATTGGAGCGCCCAGTGCTTTCATCGCGACACGTAGTTGATGGGTTTTACCTGTTTCGGGCTTTAATAGCACGCCGTGGGTTGCCACAGTTTCGCATTGCGACAGGGAGTAAACCTGCAATCGCGTGATGGCCGGGTTGGTTTTATCTCGCGTGAGCATATAGGCCCCGTTGCGCGCCTTGCTCATGTCGCCAATCACACTACCCTGTTTCTTCGCAGGCCGATTACACGCCAGTGCAACATAATACTTCTCTATCTGTCTTTCCCTGAACCGCTCACTTAGGGCCTGATTGGCAGCCTCGGTTTTGGCAAACAGCATGAGGCCGGAGGTAACGCGATCCAGCCGATGCACCGGAAATAAAGCCTCGTTTTGCATCAGTGTTTTAACTTGCCGTACCACCCCTTCTCGCCCATTCTCACAATGAAAGTTAATGCCGGGAGGCTTGTTAATGGCGAGAATGTGCTCATCCTCGAAGAGCAGGTCAGCTGCTTCGAGTACGCGACGGGCGAGAGATTGCTTAGGCACTTTTCGACAAGGCCGGACCGCTTGCCATTGCGTCCTGCATTTCTTCAGGACTGACCAAAGGCAAGGTTTCGGCACCACTAAACAGTTTTTGTAACGAATAACGCACTGGGAAGCTCACGGTCCCACTAAGCAGGTCACGTAATAGCGTCCACTGCGACATATTCTGATAGAGGTTGCCGTAGGTGCCGGCCATGGCAAACAAGGAACGTGACAAGTGGAGGTAATCACTCTTTATGGTGATATTCAGCTGATAGGTGTTAGACATCAGCTGTAAGGCAGTTTGCAGACGTGCCTGAAAACCAGCGCGACCCTCGCGGTAAAGCTGCATCACAGGAATACGCCCCAGCGGCGTGATGCCTTTTTTATTCAGCGTATCGCTCAGCGCCTGATGAATCTTATCGTAGCGTTTCTGATTGGCTTCGGGCTGCGTGCTCATTTGAATAAGCGTGCTGGTCAAACCATGTACATCTCCGGCAATAACCGCCCACACATACGCACCAAGTAGCCGCCATTTGCCTTCCATATCGACCGAGTTACCCCAATCGATGAGATAAAGCCGGCCATATTGATCAACCATTACGTTACCGGGGTGCAAATCACCATGAAACTCCTGATGAATAATCAGGTGCTCCAGCATGGCGTGCAAAAAGTTGGATGCAATCTTTCGCTGAAAATCACGGCGCATCACGCTTGGACAATCATCCAAGGCACGATTAATGGCCATGGCGTCTGACAGGTATTCCATTTCAAGCACGCGCGCAGCGCTTTCGTATACGCGCGGTACATACCACACGGGAGATTCCAGTGAGCGCTCAAAAAAACGCTGCTGGATCAACGCCTCATGATTAAAGTCGAGTTCCTGTTCAAAGCCGCGCGTAAACTCCTTAATCTGCTCAGCCATGGCAGAAAGAAAGGGTCGCAACTTGGAGTGAGGCGCCCAATATTGGCTACTGATGAGCATCAACTCAATCGCGAGTGATGCCAGGGGCAACAACACCCCCAGATTATTGAGGTGAAACAATAAAACAAAAGGGGGAAGATAGCGCAGGTTGACAGGGGTCGCA
>JAWWBW010000309.1:0-2115 GCA_033720775.1 Oleiphilaceae bacterium
ATGGAAAAGCGCTGGCCGAGTTGATGGACAAGTGGAAAACAGAAGCGGGTTCGATTGAGCAGCATCGTTGGGATGCGGCGCGGGCACTGTTTGATAGTTGGGCCGTTAATGATGATCGCACCTGCGATGTGATTCGAGAAGTATTTGAGTCCACGGAGTATCTGATTGATCCGCATACGGCGATTGGTGTTGAAGCTGCCCGACAGTGTCGCAGAAACGATCAAATACCCATGATCACACTGGCGACTGCGCATCCGGCCAAATTCCCAGAGGCGGTCGCCAAATCGGGTTTGGATGTGACCGCGCAACTGCCGCACCACCTGACAGACCTGTTTGAACGTGAAGAACGTTACGAGGTATTGCCAAAAGATTTGTCTAAGGTGCAGGCTTACGTTGCCAAAAACCGTCGCAAATCTTAGGGCGTTTACGATTATTGAAAACAAAGAGATGCGTCTATGTCGTTTAAGTACAAACGTATAACGCGTCGAGTTCCACAAGGTCCCGGCAGTCTATCCGGGGCCGACGTTCCTCCTTTTCTGCAACGCATATACCTCGCAAGAGGCATCAAAACAGCTCAGGATCTCGAGCTTAAACTGCAGTTTCTTGCCGACAACGGTGCCTTACGTGGACTGTCTGACGCCATTGCCTTGCTAGTATCTGCTCTGGAGCAAGCGCAGCACATTCTTGTCGTCGGTGATTTTGATGCCGATGGTGCAACCAGTACCGCGCTGATGATTTCGGCGTTGCGGGCCATGGGCGCACGCTGCGATTATCTTGTACCCAACCGTTTTGAATATGGTTACGGCCTCACTCCTGAAATAGTCGAGCTGGCCGCGCAACAGTCGCCCGATCTGATTGTCACCGTCGATAACGGTATTTCCAGTATCGAGGGCGTGGAAAAAGCGCAAAGTCTCGGCATCAAGGTGCTGGTGACCGATCATCACTTGCCGGGAGCACAATTGCCGCAGGCAGACGCCATCGTAAATCCCAATCAACCCGGATGTGAGTTCATGAGTAAGCACGCTGCTGGCGTTGGCGTTGCGTTTTATGTGTTGAGCTCATTGCGCACGCATTTGAAACAAAATGACTGGTTCTCACGGCGCGGCATCCCCGAAGTGAATATGGCGGATTTTCTCGATCTGGTTGCGTTGGGTACGGTGGCTGATCTGGTGCCGCTGGATCGAAACAATCGCATTCTTGTGGAGCAGGGGCTGCGTCGTATGCGGGCAGGGCGTTGTCGCCCCGGTATATTGGCGCTACTCGCGGTGGCGCAGAAAGACTACCGCAACGTTAGCTCTACAGATCTGGGATTTATACTCGGGCCGCGTCTCAATGCGGCGGGGCGTCTTGACGATATGTCGTTGGGGATTGAATGTCTGTTATGTGATGACCCTCTAGAAGCGCGACATCTTGCGCAGCAACTCGATAGTCTGAATCGACAGCGTAAGAGTATTGAAGAAGAAATGAAGCGCGACGCGGAGCAGCAAATCGCACAGCTCAAAGATATTGAAGCCGGTGATCGCTGGGGCGTTTGTCTGTTTGATGAGCAATGGCATCAGGGGGTGATCGGTATCTTGGCGTCGCGAGTGAAAGAGCGCTTGCATCGCCCTACGATCGTTTTTGCGCCTGCAAATTCGGAAGCCCTTGGCGAGGACGACATTGTCAAAGGTTCAGCGCGTTCGATAAAAGGTTTGCATATGCGTGATGCACTCGACTTGGTCGCCAAGCGGGCACCCGATTTATTGCAAAAGTTCGGTGGCCACGCGATGGCGGCAGGCATGACCATCGCCCGAAAGAATTTAAGCGCTTTTAGCGAAGCCTTCGATGCGGTCGTGAAAGAGTGTTTGGCTGAAGAAGATTTAGAGGCCGTGCTGTATAGCGATGGTCCATTGGATGACGATGAATTGGCGATGCCTAGCATAGAATTATTGCAGCGCGCGGGGCCCTGGGGGCAGCAGTTCCCTGAGCCCTGTTTTGACGATGAGTTTCACGTGGTGCAAAGCAAAGTGTTGAAAGAGCGCCACTTGAAACTGGTATTAAGTCGTGCACAAACGGGACAGCTGTATGATACCATACAGTTTAATAGTGATTGGGCGCATCAACCCGCTCCCGGAC
>JAWWBW010000310.1:0-2105 GCA_033720775.1 Oleiphilaceae bacterium
CGCGCTTTGCGTCGCGAGAGCAATACATTCGACATGCCCATGCGTCCATGGCATAACATCCTTTGAGTACCATGCAACATGCCCATAACCCTTGGTTTCTACAATATCCGCCCACGGCAGAGATTGCTCGAAGGCTGCCGGGCTTGCGCGGTTGCTTTTGCCCTTGATAAACGCGGGCGATTGAGGTGGTGGTACGGGAATCGCCAGCACTTCCGCTTCATCGCGCTCCCTGAGACTAAGCGATAACCCGTGCTCTTTCAGATAGCGATACAGAATCACCGTATGCGTAGCGAGAATATGCGGCATGCCTATCTCAGTCGGAAAGCCGCTCTGCTCGTGAAGCTTTTTTAGAACATTGGCCACTCGCGCATCCGGCTTTCTTGCAGACCGTTCCTCCGGCAACTCCAGGTGCTGCTTGATGTGATCGTTGATCGCCAGCGCATTACCATCGCGGTGCATTAATCCGATCCATCTAAAATGTGGCTTCTCACGATACATATCCATCGCAAGCGGGCTCATCACAAACGCCATATCAGCCTCACCCGATTGAAAATAGGCGCGTAAAAGATCCCAGTTTTCCATTTGTATCAAATGAAACTCGGCATGTTTCATGTCTGATCGAAACAGCTCATACGCAACCAAAGCCGCGTAGTGGTCAGCCAAAGGAATATAGAGCGCTTTAACCGGGTATTTTTGCTCGGCGACTATCGTACCGGAAACCAACAAAAGCAAGACAAGAGCAAGGGAAGCCGGATTAATCATAACGCTTTGGAGTTTCCATACGACAGGTGTGTGGCTTTTAACTATAGTCCAAATGCGGTGGAAAGGCAGAGAGCGCCATTTTCGCGTTGAACCCGATCCGGCAAAAAATATCCTTTTTGGCAGCTCCTTCCCTTGCTCTTGTCTCCCCTCATTCGCCACAATACTTTTCCGCAACCATTATAGGCATGCGTAATAACTCAACACGGAGTCTCTATGTTCGAATGGATCAGCAGCCCCGAAGCATGGGCGGCACTTGCCACCTTAATGGCCCTCGAAATTGTACTGGGCATCGATAACATCATCTTTATTTCGATTCTGGTCGGCCGCTTGCCCGAGCACCAACGTAACAAGGCGCGGCAAATCGGACTGGGCCTCGCGATGGCGGCGCGACTGGCTTTGTTATTCAGTATCGCCTGGGTGATGGGGCTGACCGAACCCTGGTTCAGCGTCTTCGAACATGAGATCTCGGGTCGCGATGCCATTCTGATTATCGGCGGTCTGTTTTTGCTATTTAAGTCCACGCATGAGATTCACAGCAGCCTCGAAATGCATCACGACACCAGTGGCAGCGTTAAAAGTGCGACCTTTGGTGCGGTGCTGTTTCAGATTGCCATTCTCGATATCGTGTTCTCACTGGATTCAGTCATTACCGCTGTAGGTCTGGTGGAGCATATTTCCATCATGGTCATCGCCATCGTGTTTTCGGTGATTGTGATGCTATTGGCAGCCAAACCGATCAGTGAATTTGTAGACCAGAACCCAACGATCAAGATGCTGGCGCTGTCTTTTCTCTTGTTGATCGGCTTTACGCTGATGGCCGAAGGCTTCGATGTGCATGTGCCCAAAGGCTACATCTACTTTGCCATGGCATTCTCGTTCGGTGTCGAGTTGCTGAATATCAAAGTGCGTAAAAACAAAGCCACGATGGCGCTGAACAAAAAAATCTCTCCGGACGGCTGAGGCGGCTTATGAAAACCATTGGTTTGCTGGGCGGCATGAGCTGGGAATCCACCGCCAATTATTACGCAGCACTGAATCAAGGCGTTAAACAAGAACTCGGTGGTTTACACTCCGCCAACATTGCGATGATCAGCGTCGACTTCGCCGAAATCGAAGCCCTGCAAATGGCGAATCGCTGGGATGACGCCGGCAACATGCTGGCACAGGCGGCACGCAAGGTAGAAGCCGCCGGCGCTGACTTTCTGCTGATTTGTACCAATACCATGCATAAAGTGGCGGATCACATCACCCGCCATATATCTATTCCCCTACTGCACATTGCCAATGCAACGGGCGAAGTACTACGCAACAAAGGTATCAAACGCATCGGTCTGCTTGGCACG
>JAWWBW010000311.1:0-2059 GCA_033720775.1 Oleiphilaceae bacterium
ACCTATGAAGAATCTGGATTTTGAGTGCGGGATATTCTGCGAAGAGCGCAGAGACCGCTAACACAAAATTAGCGAGCCGATGGGTCTCGCTGAATGCAGAGTTATACCGAGGCAGGGGAATATGGAATATCGGCATTTCACAATAGAGATTGACCATGATCGGTGGTCTGATAAGTGGGTCGCCACCCACGAGAACTATGACGGGCCTGAAAGTGACTATCCGGTTATTACTGGGCAAGGCCAGGATGACGTTATAGAGCAGATTGACGACTGGCTTGCAGCTTGCCCCCATAACGACACGGACACAGCTTTGTGCAATCGCTGCGCGGGATCGGGTGAGGGCATGAGCGACGGCACTATTTGCGGACAGTGCAACGGAAGCGGCGAATGGGGCGAGTTTTGCAACGATTGTGACGAGAATTTAGGGGATTGATATGAGCGAGAACGGAATAGTAAAGATACGCGGCAAGGATTACGTCACCGTAGCCAAGCGGGTTTCAGACTTTCGCGGCGAACACGCAGACTGGACAATTCAGACTGAGATTGTGCGCTGTGACGCTGACGGCGTAATTATGAAGGCGTCCATCATGAACCCAGCAGGCAAGCTCATTGCCACCGGATTCGCAGAGGAAAACCGAACCGGAGGCATTAACAGCACCTCGGCATTGGAGAACTGCGAAACGTCAGCTATTGGTCGAGCCTTGGCCTGTTTCGGCATGGCGGGCACTGAGTTTGCCAGCGCAGACGAAATGTCAGAGGCTGCCATCCAGCAGCAGGCTGACAAAATCACAGAAAGACTTATCCGGCACAATACGGCAGTGCGTGACAACCTTGAGTCCGTATTAATGATAAAATGCGAGCTTGCCGCAGAGAACTACTCAGCAGCAGCAGAGGCATGGTTTGAGCTGGATAACGACACCAAGCAGGATTTGTGGGTAGCCCCAACAAAAGGCGGCATATTCACAACGCAAGAACGCGAGATCATGAAAACTAATGATTTCAAAAACTCCTATTATGGAACACCAGAGGATGAGGATTAATTATGGCTAAAATCGGCGTATCGCTGAAAATCGACGTGACCAAAATCGACAAGGCGCGTCTATTCGAGGGAAAGAAAGGAAAATACCTGGATGCTACCGTATTCATTGACGTTGACAATCAAGGGCAGTACGGCGACAACGGCATGATTACTCAGGACGTTGACAAGGACGAGAAAGCGCAGGGAGTGAAGGGTAATATTCTCGGTAACTGCAAGGTATTCTGGCGCGACGATGGCCAAGCACAGGCCGCACCTCAGCAGCAAAGCAGCACAGGCCAGTTTACCGATTTTGATGACAGTGACTCAATCCCATTCTAGATTTCCCCATCCCCTCTTGGCCGCATAAAAGCGGCCTTTTTTATGCCTGATCGGTATATAAAAATGCTTGAAGCGGTGCGGGTTATTTTATAAAGTACACCCATACCAACAACACACCGAGAGGGGTTAGGAAGATGGATTACGATAATCACATGCTCACAGACGAAATACCAGAATACGCCACCGAGTCAGACGAAGCCCGCAAGCAACGCATCGCCAACGAATGCGACAAGATGCTGCAAGAATGCGACCCGCTTGACGTGTTCCTTGAGGCTCCCATTACTGAGATGCACCGCCGCGCCATTCAGGTGGCTATCTCGGAAGTTATGGACGAAGGCGTGTTCGATGACTTCATCATCAAAACCTTCAAGCGTGACTTTCGGCAGGATTTTGCAAACTTTGCCGTATGGGTTGACACCTGCATTCGAGGCAAGCTGCCGAGCTGGATGCGCACCATGACGGCTTTGGAGATCGGCCACGCCATCGAGGCGGCTGTGGATGACGAGATTTTGAGGATTGTGGAGGGAAGACAATGACAATTGAACCACTAACACAAGGCGGCTATCTGTTGCGCATTACCTGCAAGGGGCGTGCGCTAAATGTTGAATGTGAGAACCCGTGGGCAGTGGCGCGGGGGTGGATTAGTGTGGTTTTGGGGGAGTTATGAGCGAGCGCGTCTATAACAGCGAAAAGAATGTATAT
>JAWWBW010000312.1:0-2056 GCA_033720775.1 Oleiphilaceae bacterium
ACCACCAAGGCCCTCGAAACGGTCTTCAACCAGATACACCTCATCGTTGCGCACTTCGAGCTTAACCGTGTAATCGGGTTTGGTCAGGTCCACACCGGCCGCTTCGGTTTCACGCAGCAAGCCGCCCCCAATAAACCGCTCGAGCTCGTGCGAGGTAAAACGGTGATCACCCGTACGCTTTACCCGCACCACAAAACGCTTACCGCGCAATACCTCGCGATAGCTTTGTGCGCAGAGTTTGAGAATCTCCTCGAAGTTGTTATCGATATCGGCAATCTGATAACTCTGCACGCGCAAAATGTTGGCAATGCCAGGAATACGTTGCAGGGCTTCGGCCACTGCATCACCCTGATGCTCGAATTCGGCCGCCAGACGCACCTCTACTTTATCCCAAAAGCCCTGCACTTTAACGCCCTCAAACTGGCGTGTGAGCACCACCTGTACGTTTTGCCGCAACTGCTTTACCAGGCGCTGACGAACGGGTTTACTCTTAATCGTAATTTCGGGGAACAGTTTGATGATGAACTTCATGGCCGGCACCGATCAAAAAAAGGGCGGTATTTTAACGTAATCTGAACAAAAATGGCGCATAAATGCAGAGGTAAGCGCCAAAGCGCTTGCCTATACTGAAGATTCCAGCAACACGGCCACAGGCCTAAGGAAGTAATAATGCCCAAACAAGGTGTGAATGCACGGGTAACGCCGAAGGGAAGCATGGACATTCTCTCCCGTTACGAAGTGAACTTGCTACGCAATAAGAACAACCAACACCTGCACGACATTTTCAGACGCTGTGCCCTGGCCGTTCTCAATTGCGGCGTGTTAACAGACGACAGTGAAGCACTGATGGAATCCTATCGGGATTTCGAAATCAGTGTAGTACAACAGCCGCGCGGCATTAAGCTGGAGATTGTGAATGCGCCTGAAACCGCGTTCGTGGATGGCGAGATGATTCAGGGCATCAAGAACCACCTGTTTGCTGTGCTGCGCGACATTATTTACACCAATAGCGTGGTCGCCAAGGATAACGCTCTCGACCTGTCTCGCTCGGAGCACATCACCAACTTTATTTTTCATCTGTTGCGCAATGCCAACCTGCTGCGCACCATCGAAAGCCCCGATATTGTGGTGTGCTGGGGTGGTCACTCCATCTCGCGCAGCGAGTACGATTACACCAAAGAAGTCGGATATCAACTGGGTTTAAGAGCCCTGAACATCTGCACCGGTTGTGGGCCAGGCGCCATGAAAGGCCCCATGAAGGGAGCGGCCGTGGGGCACGCCAAGCAACGGCATAGTCTTGGCCGCTACATTGGCGTCACCGAGCCCGGCATTATTGCGGCGGAATCACCTAATCCGATCGTAAACGAATTGACCATATTGCCCGACATCGAAAAGCGGCTGGAAGCATTTGTACGTCTGGGGCATGGCATTATTGTATTCCCGGGCGGCGTGGGCACGGCCGAAGAGATTCTCTACATTCTGGGAGTGTTGCTGCACCCCGATAACGCCAACATGCCCTTCCCCCTCATCTTCACCGGCTCACGCGAGAACGAAGCCTATTTCAGTATGATTGATGAGTTTATTGCCAAATCTCTGGGCGAAGAGGCCCGCGCCCGCTACGAAATCATTATTGATGATCCTGAAAAAGTGGCCAAGCACATCAAGGCGGGGCTCGAACAGGTCCATCAGTATCGCCGAACACGACGCGATGCCTACTACTACAACTGGTTGTTAAAAGTGGATCCGATTTTCCAGACTCCCTTTGAACCCAGCCACGAGAGTATGGCGGCACTGCAACTCCACAAGAATCAACCCACCCACAAACTGGCCGCCAATTTACGGCAGGCTTTTTCGGGTATCGTCGCGGGGAACGTTAAAGAACAGGGAATCAGGCAAGTGCAGGAGCATGGCCCCTTTAAAATCAGTGGCGACCCCGAGATCCTGACGCCTCTGGAAGGCCTGTTGCGCGCCTTTGTGGCTGAAGGACGTATGAAATTGCCGGGCACGGAGTACGTACCCAGCTACGAGATCGTCAACGCGAGTTAGTGCACCGCTA
>JAWWBW010000313.1:0-2054 GCA_033720775.1 Oleiphilaceae bacterium
CTGGTCGAGAGAGCCTGCCAGCTGACGCGAGACAAGGGGCGCATCAAACAAATCGTGCATTTTCAGACGAAGACCATGCACGTAGCCCTTCATCCGCATTATCTTTGCGGCATCATCCATATGAATCAATGTGAGCGAAGCGTCGAGATCGGCACCAACCCGAAACACCCCCTTCACGGTGAAACGCTTTAATCGCGGGAACACGCCAGCGGGCGTCAACGCGGCTTCGGGCAAGACCACCGTCACCTTGTCACCAATAGCAAGACGTAATTGCCGCGCTAGAATCTCACCCACAATGATGCCAAATTCACCCGATTCCAAATCCTGCAATCGGCCTTGCACCATGTGTCGACTAATGATGGACACCTGATCTTCTTCGTCTGGCAAAATACCATTTAGCTGCACCCCGTTGACCGATCCATTACGCGTCACCATGCCCTGCGCTTTAATAAACGGAGCGGCCGCCACGACTTGGGGGTGTGCAGAGATTTGCTCATCCAGCGACTGCCAATCGCGCATATTGCCGTAGGGTTTAATCACAGCATGAGGCACCATGCCCAGGATGCGCTGTTGCAATTCGCGGTCGAAACCATTCATGACCGACAGCACTGTAATCAATAGGGCCACACCAATGATCAGGCCGACCATGGACGTGAGGGAAATAAAAGAAATAAAGTGGTTACTGCGCTTGGCTGAGGTGTACCGCAGGCCAATACGGGTTGGGTAGAGATTTAGCATCGCGCGATTAAAACACAGCTTTATTCTGACGCACAACAAAACATGCAGCAGGCCGGGCATCTTTTTGCTTTAATAAAGCTATCTTAATAAAAGTCGCGATTTTGTTAATCGACAACAAGCGGTGTACGCATGAGCAAACCCATCAAAACCATCGACGAACTCGCCAATCGCAGGCAGTATTTTAGGCTCGATGATCAAGTCTCGGTGGAGTGGGCATTAATTGATGACGGGCAAAGCCCGGGCGAATTTTTTGATTTGAATCCAGAGTTCGGACTCATCTCAGAGTTTCAATTATTGGATGTCGAATCAAAACACCTGCTGCGAACCTTAACCGACAAGGACAAAAACCTGGGCCAGTTCCTGCGGGTGCTGAATCGCAAACTGGACTCTCTTGCCAGAGTCATCGCCCTGAGCCATGCCGATACCGCCAAAGACACCATACAGAGTGTCAATCTGAGTGAGGGCGGTATTGCCTTCCCGGCTGACCAGCACTTGAACACAGACCAAAAGGTCGCACTTAAACTCATCCTGCTGCCTAGTTACAGCGGCTTGCTTCTGGCGGGAAAAGTACTTTCCTGCGAAGGTGAACAACCACCTTATACACTTCATGTACAATTCAGCGACATATCCGAGGCGCATCAGCAACTGATTGCACGCCACATTATGCGCAAACAGAGTCAAGGCAAACATCCTTCATGAATCACCAAGTTATTCTGCCTGCAGAATGGGCGGAACAAGACGCCATACTCCTGACCTGGCCCCACAACGATACCGATTGGGCACCCTATCTGAGCGATGCAGAAGCCGTATTTTTCGCTATTGCAGAGGCCATTCTGGCCGACCAGGCGCTCATCATTAGCTGCGAAGACACTAGCCAGCTAGAGCACTGCCGTGAGCGTCTCAATCCTACTGCAGAGCGCTACGGACATGCGCTTTATTTATATGAAGTACCCGCAGACGACACCTGGGCGCGGGATCACGGCCCTATCACCGTTTACGATGGCCACCACACGGTATTGCTCGATTTTGAATTCAACGCCTGGGGCGATAAATTCGCCTCAGCGCGCGACAACGCCATTACGCAAAACCTGGTAGATAAGGGAGCATTCCCGGGCGCACAGCACCATCCAGTTGAGTTCGTACTCGAAGGCGGCTCTATCGAGTCTGACGGCGAAGGGACGTTACTGACAACTGCAACCTGCCTGTTAACGACTACCCGCAACACTGGCATGTCACGCGAGGCTATTGAAGAAAAACTGCGTACATTACTCGGTGTGCAGCGTGTACTGTGGCTGGAACACGGTCATCTCGAAGGC
>JAWWBW010000314.1:0-2011 GCA_033720775.1 Oleiphilaceae bacterium
ACCTGATTTGGCCAGCTACCTCGAAGCCGAGCGGGCGCGACTTGATCAGCTGTATACCCTTGACGTGTCCCAATACAAAAGCCCATTGGACACGCCTGAAGAATCCCAGTGGGGGATATCGGTGTTTCGGCATGACAACAGTGCCGGCCTTCGACTGCGCTGGTTGCCGGTGTCCCATGGCATCAATGATGATAATCGGCAATATTTCAGCGAAAACGAGCTAAAGCTCTCGGAGTTTACCTTTGAGTGGGACGTGCGTAACGAGCGATTGCGTCTGCATGAATGGCAGCTCTATTCCATGCGCTCCTATATTCCATACGACCTGTTAACGGGGGGAATATCCGGTAGATTTTCGGTCTCTATGCGTGAACAGTATGACGCCAGTCTGGAGGCAGATTCTGCTGCAGCGATAGAAGGCGCGATTGGTTTCACCCATTCGTGGCATCCTGCCATTGATACTTATTTGTTGATTGGCGGCGGGCTAGGGCACGATGGTGACCATGGTTATGCTTACGGGTTTCCTGAGCTGGGTGTGATCGCCAGACTCGCCCGTAACTACAAGACCCACGTCAATCTGCAACGGGTGTGGCAGCAGCGCCATGCCGACATTCCGCACAACGCTCTGGAGATCGTGCAGGCCAAGCACTGGTCAGACTGGGCGCTTCTAATGCGTTATGAAAACCGCTGGAATACCCGGCAGCGTGATGAGCAGTTTGCACTCGAACTCAGGCGCTACTACTGATCCGATGCTACAAGGTGTTGAGCAGCATTAACTCTGAGGGGTGGGGTTCAAGATACTTCGAGCGTTCCACAAAGGGCTTGGGGTGGCGCCGAAAATGGTGGCGCAACAGCGTGATGGGAACGATCAGTGGCAGTAAACCTTGCCGATAGTTATCGATCACCTCGGTGAGCTCGGCTTTGTCTTCCTTGTCGAGATCGTTCTTCAAAAAGCCTTGCAGGTGCTGCAATACGTTAACGTGATTCTTGCGTGTGGCACGTAGTTTTAGAATGCTCATTAGCTCGGCAAAATACCATTGCTCCACTTCGTTTAACGGTTCTTTAGCAGCCTGCGCCAGGCGCGCGCCCAGCTCGCGGGTGCGGTGCTGGTCATGACTTAACAGCACGTATTTATACTGGGCATGAAAATCCGTAAGCGCGTTCATGCTCAAACCGTCGTCGAGCAGGTCTTGCCAGTGGCGATACACATACACGCGCTTGATGAAGTTTTCGCGCAGTACCGGGTCGCCCAATCGGCCTTCTTCTTCCACCGGTAAATGGGGGAAGTTATCAAGCAGCACCTTGGCATACATGCCGACACCCACTTTTTCGGGGGCGTTTTTTTTGTAGACCTTCACCCGCTCCATACCGCACGAGGGAGAGTCTTTTTTAAGAATGTAACCACATAGCCCTGCCTGCCATTCTTTCTGTGCTTCGCCGCACTCGCGCAATTGTTCGGTCACATCGAGCGTCTCGGTTTTTGTGCCCACGACCCGAATCTCATCGTTCACATTAACCAGTCTGATGGTTTCGCGAGGGGTGCCCATGCCAATGGCCATTTCGGGGCAAAAGGGGCGAAAGGTGAAGAACTGGCCGAGTGTACTGGTGATGTAACTGTGGTGCTTGTGGCCCGTATCGAAGCGCACCCGTTCGCCCAGCAGGCACGAACTGACGCCTACGAGGATGCGGCTCTTATCGGGAAAATCCTGTTCGTTATTCGAGATGGTTTCGGCGGCGTTGGACATAGACTTCTAATCCTTGTTTACCTGTCAGCAAGTTACGCCCGGCAAAGCGCTCTAGATCACTTCGCGGGTCTGCTTACCTTGGTCCAGATTCCAGCACTTTTCAAGTTCGCGATGCCAGGCTTGAATCGCCGGTTCTTTCACGCGATTTTTCTGCACCGCCACGCTCAGTGGGCAGTGCGGTGTTTCGCCTTGCCAGCGCACTCCCCAGCCTTCCGCTTCGGCCAGCTCGGCATCATCTTCGCGTAACAGTGAGATTCCCGCTCCGGCCT
>JAWWBW010000315.1:0-2003 GCA_033720775.1 Oleiphilaceae bacterium
CGTCACGTCAACAGGCTCGTCTTCAGGAAGGTTTAATGTCTCTCTAAGGCCGTCGTCGATATTCCAAAAGTATTGAACAGCCCTTCTCGCGCAATAATTCACGTCGCCATCCTGCAGCATAAAGCCGGAGTCATCGACGAGTGACACCTCTACCAGAGGCTGATTCGGATCTGAATTCGAGTTGAAGGCGTCGAAGAATCGTTTGTAGTGGTACATTGCGCCTATCGAGCCTGCACTTTGTCCGATCAGTACAATGTTCTTGGCAGAGGGGTACTGTTCAGCCAGCCAGCGAATATACTCTTTAACGTTGTAGAACCCTCTGTATATGACAATCCTGCCGGTTTCAAAGCCATGTGTTTTGCCATCGCCCGGAATATAAGTCGGTTGGTCTGGCGCCGCGCTTCCCATGTAGGCATCACCACTGCAATAGGGCACTACAACTTGGCTGTGCCCATGATAAGGACTTTTAGACGCGTCGGTGGAAAATATTCCGCGATCATAGGCCCCTTGTCCCTCGTGGTTGAGATTGAGATCGCTCTTTTCACTTCCGTCTTTTTGGTATATGAAATGTTCCCAATCGTATCCGTTTTTCCAGTGCGCCGCTGAGCAAGAAACCGGATCAAAACAGGCGTTGCCCCCTTGAAAAAACACCACCAGATTTTCCTGCTCCTGGCGCTCCTTGCCAAAGTCATTGACCGCGAGGGTTGATTGCGTGTTGTTTAAACATACAGTTCTGGGAAATTTATAAAGTTTCCAATCCGGATTGCCTTCTGTGACCGGTTCAGGGTTCTGAGGGCTAATCTGATAGGGCTCCTTATCTTCGAGGCCTTCTGGCGAATAGCGGTAGTAAGTTTCCATAGCGCTTACCGCCCAAACCACCGGTGTAATGACCAAAGAAAAACAAAGGAGCAAGGCTTTCAAAAATGTGTTTTCAAACTTGGAAGGTTTCATCAAGGCGCTGCCTGTTCTAATTTTTTAAGGCGCGGTGTCTATTGCCGACACGGCGAATCGAAGTGCGATGTTAACGAATGGCCGGTTGCTTTCTTCATACTAAAGGGTGAAAAATCAAAGTCAGTGATCATGGTGCGGATTGTTTTAATACGCGGCTTTGGGAAGAATTGGGGTTGGAGGTCGCCATTTTGGGCGACTCAATGTGCCCCTGCGGCAAATTAAGGCTTGAACACAAGAATCGAAGTGTGAGACTGATTCACACATGTTCCGCCCGCTTCGCCAAACACACGGCGTAACGAATTTGCTCGTAGTTATATTGTTTGTCGGCTTCGGCATACAAGGGGCGTATGTGGGCGGGCTCGCCGAGGCGGGTCCAGAGGTTTTGAATGTTGGCGATGTCGCTGTCTGAGATAATAGACTGCACATCCACGGCTTCACCATGAAAATGCAGCCGCATGAGATGGGCTTCGATGGTGGATTCTGCAAGCCCGCGTTGTTGCGCGATCTCGCTGACCGACAAACCTTGCTGGAGTAGGGCTAGGGTTTCGCGATGGGTGTCGCCGATGGGACCTATGGCGTAATCGCTGGCGCGGGTTTTCTTTTTGCTCGGTTCCGGTGTTTCGAGTAACAGCAGTTCGTTTTGGGGCACGTGTTGTCTGACCAGTTGAACAAAGGCCTCGCCGTATTGTTCTCGCTTGTATTGGCCGACACCATGCACTGAAAGCAGGGCGCCGGTATTGCCCGGCTTTTTGTGCGCCATATCTTTGAGGGTGGCATCCGAGAAGATCAGGTGGTGCTTGATATCGTCGCGTTCGGCGATGTCGCTACGTAGTTTGACCAGGGCAATAAACAGGGGCATATCGGATTCGCTCACGTCACCGGTCACTGCTTTTTCGCGTTTGGCGAGTTCTGGTTCCTGCTGCTCGCAGAGCGTTACCGTGCTTTCACCCTTGAGTACGTTGCGCGACAAGGCGGTGAGCTGCAAGGCATTGTTGCGGGTAAAATCGATCGCCAGATAGCCGCGATCAACCAATTGCATGATGTAGTGCTGC
>JAWWBW010000316.1:0-1999 GCA_033720775.1 Oleiphilaceae bacterium
ATGTTGGCCACTATGGCTTTGGTCTTGAAGTGGGGGCGCGCATCCACCCTTCCGATTATGGACTCATGGGTTATCTGCTTATGAATTGCCGCAATCTGGTCGAGGCCAGTCAGATTGCGGCGCGCTTTAAAAATGTGATTAACGAAGGGCTGAGTGCCCAGTTTACGCGCCACGGCGATCGTGTGTATTACGAGATAGAAAATCGCTTTGGCCTGCCCTTTTTGGCCCCCATGATTGAGCTTGATCTGGCTTCGGCGTTTCACTTTGCGCGACTACTGGTAGGGCCACACAAACAACATGCCATTCGCTTTGAAAAAGTGGAGTTTCAGCATCAACCACTGCAGGCACCCGCTAATTATGAGCACTTTTTTGGCTGCCCGGTGCACTTTGGTGCCAGCCGCAATTGTGTGCAAACCAGTCACGAAGTGGTACGCAACGAAGTCTACGGTGCCAACCCGCAACTCTTTGCGCTGTTCGAATCCAAATTGAGTCGCCTGGAAGAAAAGACCTATCAGCCCAGTACGCTCAGCAAACGGGTATTTGATTATCTACAACGACACCTGGGTAAAGCGACTCCTGACTCCAGCGCGGTCGCCGAGCGCTTTCATATGAGCATTAGTGCCTTTAAAAAGCACTTACAACATGAAGGCACTTGCTTTCAGCAAATTCACGATGAAGTGCGCAGGCAAGAAGCTTGTCGTTTGCTGTTACGTGGCCATATGTGCCACAAGGAGATTGCCTTTCAACTCGGCTTCGCCAGCAGTAGCGCCTTTATCCGGGCCTTTAAGCGCTGGTTGAATATGAGCCCCTCTGAATACCGGCGCAAGGGCATGATCGAAGCCAAACAAACACTCGTGCATTAGCACCCAAGGTCATTGCATAAATTCCTAGACTAAGCGGCCACATTGCGTCGCCTGCAGCGCACTCACTTGCAGGCGAGCAAGTGCTCGGTCTATGCTCCCCCCTCGGTCTGGTACCCCACCAGCCAGCATTCCAATAAAAAAGAAACGTATGAGGTAAGCAATGGATATTAGTGGTGTAGCAGCAATCGTCACGGGCGGTGCTTCAGGGCTTGGTGAGGGCGCAGCGCGGCTGCTCGCCGAAGCCGGAGCCAAAGTCAGCATTTTTGATGTACAGGCCGATAAGGCTGCCGAGGTGGCCAAAGACATTGGTGGGCTCGCCCTGAGCTGTGATGTGACCAGTGCCGAAAGCGCACAACAGGCTTTCGACAAAGCGCGCGAAGCGCATGGCCCATGCGGTATCGCACTCAACTGCGCCGGCATTGGTACGCCAGCCAAAATTCTGGGGCGCGACGGCCCCATGAGTATGGACTTTTTTAATAAGGTGATCTCGGTAAATTTATCAGGCAGCTTTAATATCTTGCGCCTTGCCGCCGCCGAGATGCAAACCCGCGAAGCCAATGACGATGGCGAACGTGGCGTAATTATCTCAACCGCCTCCATTGCCGCCTTCGACGGACAAATCGGTCAGGCCGCCTACTCCGCATCAAAGGGGGGAATCGTCGCCATGACATTGCCCGCCGCTCGGGAATTGGCGCGATTCGGCATTCGCGTCCTGGCCATTGCACCGGGTTTATTTATGACGCCCATGATGGCTTCATTGCCGCAAGAAGCTCAAGATAGTCTCGCAGCGACTCTGCCCTTTCCATCACGTCTGGGTAAACCCTACGAATTTGCCCGCCTCGTAAAAGAAATGGTCGAGAACCCCATTCTCAACGGCGAAGTCGTGCGCATCTACAGCGCGTTGCGCATGGCGCCCAAATAGGACCAATACATGAGCTATCAACACGCCAATGACGCCTTATCAGGTTTGATGAACGCGTCACACAGGCCTTTGCATGCGCCTGACATGAAACAGTGGTACCACGCATTTTGTGGCCTGACACAATCGCAAACACTCGCATTTGATCGCGCCACACTGGGTGGCGTGACCAGTCAGTGCGTCGCCTTTGCATTTGTGGCGGGGTATCAGTCAGCCA
>JAWWBW010000317.1:0-1982 GCA_033720775.1 Oleiphilaceae bacterium
ATGAGTTAGCCAGTTCGACCAACCTTTCCCGACAAAAGCTCTTGCGACGAATTCGACTACTCATCAAGGACGCGGTGATTACAATCAACAAGACCAGTTTTGTCACGCCGGATGACGCGCAGCGATTTTTATCTCATAGCCGAGACTATTGGTGCGCAGATACAGCGGCCGAATTTCTGGGCTGCAAAAGATTTGATATCAACAATTGGCGCAAGATGGGAGTGCTCAATGCCATCCCTCCGACTCACAGCAATTTTGTCGGAACGCCGCACTTATACTTACGAACTGAAATTGAAAAGTTTCGCCGCTATCAACAACACATTCCTCCCCGCTGAACGGGAGGGCATCTCTCAGATCCATATGAGCAAAAAACGCAGCAATCACCTGCTAAAGGCTTGAGCAGTCGATGACAGCCAGGGCAATCATAAAACCATTGGCAGAATTCTAAAGGCATGTGCTCAGTTTTCTTAAAACCGCATTCTGGGCAAGTCAGCTCTGAAGTCAAAACTATCGGCGACATGATTTTGTGCGAGCTGGTTGAACAATATCAAGAATGGAAATAACAACCATCGACAAGACACCACCGTAAAATACCCATGTGCTCCATTCGTACTGCCATAGTGGATACAATACAAGCAAAACGAGTGTAGGCCCCAGCACAGAAAGGATGCCTCTAATATGGACGCGGTGTTGATACCATCCCGCAAGGCCAGCGAAAAGAGCAATAACCGCAAATACGGGCAACAGCGTGTTGATAAAAACCCCTTCAAAGCTCGACAAAAACCCCAGCCCGATCGCGGCACCAAGCGAACCAAGCGCAGGAAAACACCCTGCGCATCCGATCGCACTCACTACGACACCCACACTGCCTGCCAATCCTGTCGATTTCATATTCCAAATCCCTCAGAATTCGTGGCAGCCTAAACCCTTAAGTATACTCCAGTGTCAAACGCGGCCATCGATTTTCCTCCACATCCTCCTGTAAGGCTGGAACTTTATCCAATCGGCTGTATCGTATACTCTTACTTGCTACTCATCTTCGCTAACCACACTTATTCGACATGAAAAGCCGTATTTGCCTGATCTATATGCTTGTCGCGTTGATTGCTTCGCAATCCGTGTGGGCAATGCTGGATGAACACGGTGTTGGCGACACTCCAGTTAACGAAGAATTACGCCATGATGGACATGCCGCGGATGCGAGTAATAAAGAACAACACAACGACGATGCGGAAAGTTGTGCTCACTGCTGTCATTGTCATTTTCATCAAACGTCTTTCTTGCCCCCCTCCAATGCCATCGTTGAGCAGACTGGCCGAGGCACGAAAGCCATGAACTATCTCGCCTGGCTAACGGAAGCTCATCAAACCACGCCGTTCAGACCGCCAATCCACTAAATCCTGTTTCAACCAGAACTTTTTTGCGTTAACACAACAGGATTAACTCATGAAAATCATGTATCTCCCGTGCAGGCGGTGGCTTGCGCTGGTGCTGTGCTTGGCTGCGTCTGCTGCCCAGGCACAGCTGACACTACAGGAAGCGATCACTCGCGCGCTTGGCGACAACCCTCAGCTACAGGTTTTTCCTTTACGACAGAAGGCCGCTGAAGCACAACGAGAATCGGCCAATCTGAGGCCCGGTTATACATTGGGTATTGAAGCGGAAAATCTCGCAGGTAGTGGCGAGTTCTCCGTAACGGACAAAGCGGAATATGCTCTCTCTATTGGTTCGGTTATCGAGCTAGGCGGAAAACGCACTGCCCGCACGGCATTGGCCGACACTCGCTACGCGCAAATTGCGCTGGAGCGTGAGATCGCAGCTCTGGATTTGATCGCTGCGGTAACCCAGAGTTTTGTCACGGTTCTCAGTTTGCAGCAGCAAATTGGCATCGAAGAGCGGGCTTTGCAACTTGCCAACGAAGCCTTGGCGGTTGTCTCACAGCTTGCAGACAAAGGCGCGGCGCCGGATGCCGACCGATTTAG
>JAWWBW010000318.1:0-1955 GCA_033720775.1 Oleiphilaceae bacterium
CCCGCATTCAGTATGTACAGGAGTATCTGGGGCGCTCGATTCTGATTGAAAATGTGTCGTCCTATCTGAGTTACCAATGCAGTGAGATGACCGAGGCAGAGTTTCTCACTGAAGTGGTAAATACCGCCGGTTGTGGATTGTTGTGTGACGTTAATAATATTTATGTGAGTGCACGCAATCATGGTTTTGATGCGTGTGATTACATCGATCAGCTTCCCCAACATGCAATTCGTGAGATGCACCTGGCTGGATTTGAAGATCGTGGAGATTTTCTGCTCGATACCCACGGCGCGGCGGTACATGAAGAGGTTTGGCAGTTATACGACTATGCATTAGAGCGTTTTGGGCCGGTTCCTACGCTGATTGAGTGGGATACTGACATTCCAGCCTTTGATATCTTGTTGCAGGAGCGTGAGCGGGCAGCAAAGCGCATGCGGAGATACGATGACCGCGCAGCTTGATAGGCTGTACACGGCCTTTATGGAAGGTGTATATGGCGATCTCGAAAAGGCCGCACCGCAAGACTTTGTAAAGTATCGTTCAGGCATTGATGCCAAAGAGCAACTGGCCATCTACCGTAGTAGTGTTCGCGAGACCCTGATTCAAGCGCTACAGGATATCTATCCTGCGGTACATTCGGGCTTGGGTGAACGCAATTTTCGCTTGTTAGCGCGAGACTATGTCGATCAGTTTCCCTCACAATCGAGTAGTCTGGATGATTATGGGGCCTTTCTATCTGACTTTATGTTGCAGCATCCGGCATTGCAGGAGCAGCGCCATATGGCTGATGTGGCGCGGGTTGACTGGTGCTGGCATCGCGCATTCCATGCAGCAGACACGCCACTACCTGATCCTCATCGTATAAAACAGGCCTTGCTTAATACAGAGACTACACTGCTGCAGCGAGCCAGCGGGGCCGCTTTAGTTCTTTCTACCCATCCGTGTTTTGATCTGTGGCGCTTGGGGCGAGGGTTCATTTCAGAGCACGCTGTTAAGGCCTCTGCAACGGCGCAGGCATGTCTCGTGTGGCGTCACGGTTATGATGTGTGCGTGGCGATTGCCAACGAAACTGACCAGTTGCTGTACAAAAGTATTGAAAATCCTGTGGCGTACGGAACGAAACTTGATGAGCTGTTGTCGAAGTGCGACGCACAACAAGTGGTCGAAGGCTTCGTTCGCGCCCTGAGTCAGGGGTGGCTCATCGTGCGCGAAGAGACTGACGACTAAACGCAATCAAAAGCTCAAGAACAGGAATGTCACATGATTAAAGCGCTCGCTCCCCACTATCTGCAATTGACGGGATGGGTTAACCAGACGCAGGACCTACTCAATCTCGTGTTTCGGCTATACCTTGCCAAGGTATTTTTTATGGCAGGACTGACTAAGGTGAGTAGCTGGGATACAACCCTCATGTTGTTTGAGTACGAATATGCTGTGCCCCTGATTGCTCCGGCATTCGCCGCCTATCTCGCCACCGCTGCAGAACTGGCCTTACCTGTTCTACTGGTGCTCGGCTTGGCAGCGCGCTTCAGTGCCATCGGTCTGTTCGTTTTGAATTTCGTAGCGGCCATCAGTTACCCGGACATCAGTCCTGCAGGGGTCAATGATCATTATTTTTGGGGAGCTATGTTATTGGTGCTGGTGGCGTATGGTCCTGGGCGAGCCTCGGTTGATCACTTTATCCATCTTCGCTTTTTCGCCGCAAACAAATAGCGCCAACAAAAACCAAGGGGACTTGTCACGCGTAGTGTGAGTGTTCACACTGCGTTTTTTGTTTCTGGAGGCTTCAATGGATATAGGTGATTACCGGCGCGAGTACATGAGTGCCGGCCTGGAACGGGATAATCTCGACGATGACCCGATCAAGCAGTTTGAAAGCTGGTTTCAGCAGGCCAAACAGGCTGGTGTAGAAGATACAAATGCCTTAAGCCTCGCGACCTATGATCCTCAGGAGG
>JAWWBW010000319.1:0-1946 GCA_033720775.1 Oleiphilaceae bacterium
CGCTTTACGCCCTACGTTGAGCGTGTAAGCGACATCAGCCAGATCCTGCTCAGGATGATCGGCCAAATGGTTGGCCAGATTGGTCGCCGCGCGATTCAGCGCCTGCTCGCTCTTGGCAGATAACGTAAACAGATGACGCGCATGCTGTGAAGGCTCGGCATCATCAAAGTGCGGCGCCTCTTCAATAATGACGTGGGCATTGGTACCGCCTACTCCCAATGAGCTAATCGCCGCACGACGCGGTTCTTCGGTATTCCAGTCACGCAAACGATCATTTACAAAGAAAGGACTGTCAGCAAAATTAATCGCTTCGTTTGGTGCCGTAAAGTGCAAGGTGGGCGGCAGCTGGCGATGCTGCAAACTCAAGATTGCCTTGATCATGCCTGCAATGCCAGCGGCGGTATCGAGGTGACCAATATTGGATTTAACCGAACCCAAAGCGCAGTATTGTTTACGCGGGTTCTCTTCACCGTAGGCTTGCGTGAGTGCCGCTACTTCAATCGGGTCACCCAGTTGTGTACCGGTGCCATGACACTCAATAAAACTGACACTGGAAGGATCGATGTCAGCCAGTTCAATGGCTTCGCGAATGGCGGCAGCCTGGCCGTCAACACTGGGCGCCAGGTAACTCACCTTGTTAGCGCCATCGTTGTTGATGGCAGAGGCTTTGAGCACAGCATGAATATGATCGCCATCGGCGAGTGCGTCATCCATTCGCTTGAGCAATACACAACCCACACCGCTACCAAACAGCGTGCCTCCGGCCGAGGCATCAAAGGGGCGACAGTGGCCGTCTTTCGACAGAATCTCGCTCTCTTTGTACAAATAACCCTGTTTGTGCGGCAACTCGATAGTCACGCCGCCCGCCAGCGCCATATCACACTCGCCATTCAACAGGCTTTGCGCAGCAGAGTGCACTGCCACCAATGAGGTGGAACACGCGGTTTGTACGTTTACGCTGGGGCCAAGCAAATTAAACAAATAGGAGACTCGAGTACTTAAAAAGTCCTTGTCGTTACCGGTATGGCGCAGCAGAAAAAAGCCAATATCCTTTACCAAATCTTTATTGGGCAGGAGGTTATAGGGCATGTAGGCATTATGGCCCGAACCAGCGAACACACCCACCGCACCCTCCACTTCGTCGGGCACGTAACCGGCGTTTTCGAAGGTTTCCCAGGCACATTCCAAAAAGTGCCTGTGCTGAGGGTCCATAATGTTCGCTTCTTGAGGATTAAACCCAAAAAAACCGCCGTCAAAACACTCCATGTGCTTGAGAAACATACCGGCCTTCACGTAATTAGGGTCTTCGAGCTCTCGCTCGCTCACGCCCGCTGCCAATAGCTCTTCGTCACTCAGCTCGGTCAGTGCTTCTTTGCCTGCCTTGAGGTTGTTCCAAAACTGCTGGGTATTTTCGGCACCGGGTACGCGGCAAGCCATTCCCACAATGGCAATATCGTTGCTTTCCTGCGCGTTGTCGTGGGTTTCCATTTCTGCTTCAGACATTCTGCTCTACCGTGTTTCTCTTGCTGTTGTTGCACATTTTTCAATTCATTATGGATTGATCAATGCAAAATTAATCGTTTTAACCTGATACCACTAGCGACGTCGGCGCCGGCTCATTGCCGCCTTTCGCGCGGCAACGCGAGAGCTGGCGGCCTTGGCTCCCGACTGGGCTGGCTCACCATCGCCTTCACTGGCGATAAATCGCGCCAGTGCCTCAATAGTGGTATGACGGAACAGATCGGTCATTTGCACTGCCTTAGTTACTTTCTCGTGTTCGCGCAATTCCTTGAGCACCTGAATCACCAGCAGTGAATGCCCACCAATATCAAAGAAATTATCCTGCCGACCCACTTCGTTCACCCCGAGAGCACGCTTCCAGATATCGGCCACCAGGTTTTCCCACTCGTTCTCGGGCAGAGCAAATTGTCCGTTTTGCTTATGCC
>JAWWBW010000320.1:0-1937 GCA_033720775.1 Oleiphilaceae bacterium
CCTGGGCAGGGGCCGGACATCAGCAAGGTCACCATGAGGCCGGGCATGGCGAGATGCATGGCGAGACGGGGCATTACGGAGGTTCCAAGGCCGGTAAACCCGGTAAAGAACAGCATGTCGATCGTGTGGTGCACGTTAAGGCCAATGACCAAATGCGATTTGAGCACGAAAAGCTTCAGGTAAAACCGGGCGAGACCATTAAGTTTGTCGTGCACAATAAAGGCAAAATTGCCCACGAATTTGCATTAGGGACCAAGGAAGAGCACCACGCTCATGGTCAAATGATGATGAAACATTCGGGTATGCATCATGAAGAAAGTGGCGCTGCTATTACCTTGCAACCCGGGGAAACCAAAGAGCTGATCTGGACCTTTAATCATGCGGAAGATGTGCAGGTGGCTTGTAATATTCCCGGGCATTACGCTGCGGGCATGCATAGCCCGGTGATGATGAAGCACCATTAAATAAGTGGTCTTTTGAGGCGGCGGTCAGTAGCGTCGAGTTATTGTTGCATCGCCGCCCCCCGTCATTACCGCCTGCGCAGGAATGATGAATAGGGAAGAACGTGCGGGCATGACAAAGTGGGAAGAATAAACGAAGTTAGTGCCTTAATCCTGTCGTATGATAAAACCTTTCAACTGTCTTTAGCGTAGGCAAAGAACCAACGTGATCTGCGGCAGTCAAAGCGCAGATTGTTGTTTAGTAGGAGATGAGTGTGATGCGTTGTTCACGCATGGCGTTATTTGCCATTGGCGTCATGATGAGTCAGATTGCCGCCGGTGAGAGTTACAGCAAATTTGCCCAGTCGGGCTTGAACGAATGGGAGCCAGTCGAGTTTGAAGGTGAAACCCGTTACGTATTGATGAACGAAGGGGATGCTACCGTGCTAAAGGCATCCAGCAGTGGCTCGGCGTCCGGACTCGTAAAAAAGCAGACAGTAGATTTACGCAAAACGCCAATTCTCGAATGGCGCTGGCGCGTTGACCAAGCGCTGCCTGTGCTGCCAGAAGAAACGAAAAAAGGCGACGATTATGCGGCGCGTATTTACGTGATCGTGAAAGACGGCTGGTTTTTCTGGCAAACCAAAGCGCTCAATTATGTTTGGTCGAGTCGTGACAATCCGCCAGAGTCTTGGCCAAATGCCTTTGCACCCGATAACGCGCGTATGCTGCCTGTAAGAAATGCACAGCACGGGAGTGGACAGTGGTTTACCGAGCGGCGCAATATCAGAGAGGATCTGAAACAACAGTTTGGTAAAACATACGACGAGATCGAGGCCATCGCCATTATGACCGATACCGATAACAGTGGCTTATCGGCGCAGGCCAGCTATGGTGAACTTACTTTTATAAAGGAACATCGCGAATGAAGTATGCAACATTAAAGATATTAACCTGTTTTTTATTGGTGGCAGGTGTAGTCGCCTGTAGCGATCAGAAGACCGATTCGGATCAAGCTGCGAATGTTTCAGAGCAGCCATCAAACACGAAGACGATAGATATACGCAAACAGCTGACAGTCTATAAAACACCTACCTGTGGCTGTTGTGGGGAGTGGGTCGATCATGTTCAGGGTTCGGGTTTTAAAACCGACGTGGTGAATCAGGATACCGTTGCACATGTAAAAGACCGCTTTGGCATTCCCGCTAATGCGCGTTCCTGCCACACCGCTGTCAGTGATTCAGGCTATGTATTTGAGGGGCATGTACCGGCTAAATATATGGAAGAATTTTTGGCGGAGGCGCCCGCGCAAGCGTCGGGTTTACTGGTGCCCGCAATGCCGTTGGGTAGCCCCGGCATGGAGGTAGACGATAAGTTTCAGCCTTACCGTATTCTGCAGCTGAATAAAGATGGGAGTGTGCAAATTTACGCTAGTATCACGAGTTATGAGCAGCAATTTTAACCGCATTCATTAAAGCTGCCCGAAAGTACGCAAAC
>JAWWBW010000321.1:0-1928 GCA_033720775.1 Oleiphilaceae bacterium
GGGAACACACCGAAATGCGCCTAATGACCGGTTTGAACGACGATTCGCGCGCGCCAGATGAGGCTTTGCCGGACACCGGCGTCGCTAAAGAGGTAGAGAAAATGTTATCGGCTGTGTTTATTCATAGCCCCAACTACGGTACACGCTGCAGTACCGTGGTACGCATTGAAGGTGGCGTAGCACTGCGTTTTGCAGAGCGCAGCTTTGATGAACGAGGCAAAGAGGAACGATGGATACGGGAAACGATCGATCTGAGCGATTAATCCTGTTCGGTGTTGCGCTCAACCTGCTCACGCTGCTCTTTCAATTGCTGCCCCTGACGCTTAAGCACGTGTTGCACCAGCAGCTCCTGATCCGCATCCGTAATATTGGTGAAGTCCGCACGAATCAGATAGGGGCAGTTATCAGTCGCCTCGGGATGCTCCTCGCATGAGATCACCGCGGCAAGTAATTGCAGCTTGACGTTGTTAGGAAATAAAGTGAGTTCGAGCAACATGTACTGGTTCAGCTGCGCCGTTTCTTTACTAGGAAAGGCGATACCGCAAGCACTGAGATTAACCTGGCACGCTTTCATCGCATGCTCATACTGCTCGCTTTGTGCGGCAATACCATGGCCAAATGCCAGGTTAATTTTCTGATTAAACAAATCGAGCAACAGATGCAGCTCACTGCTGACGCTTTTGACCGACTGCAAGGCCACCATGATTTTTTCATCCAGTTGCGCCAACAAACTTTTCAGCGAACTGGGCTGCGCCATAATAGCCAGTTCACGCTCGCCGTCATCCAGCAAACGATAGCTGAGCCCCACCAAATCGGTTACCCGGAAATAGCGTCTGCGTTCGTCTTGCTGCATCGACATGAATCACCTGCTGTTATTTGAATAATCATGTAATCAATAGACCGTCATTCAGGCCTAGAATATTTCGTCTGGATCCAATTCGAAGAAACCTTCTATTTCTTCCGGGTTCGTCTCCAGCTCTTTACTTTGCTCGCGCAATTCTTTGCGCACCTGCGAGTCTGTTTTCTCTTGTAGAATGATTTCTACGCGACGGTTCTTGGCCCGATTCTCGGGAGTATCATTGGGCACCAGCGGTCGCGTGTCGGCAAAGCCGGTTATGGTGAAGCGTGACTGTTCGATTTCGCCACTGTCGAACAAACCATGGGCCACTTCCAGCGCCCGCGCCACTGACAAATCCCAGTTGGAAGGAAACTCATAGGTGTTAATGGGGATATCGTCGGTATGCCCCTCAACGGCGATACCGCCCTCAACGTCCTGTAGTATCTCAATCAGCTTATCGAGCACCGGCAAGAAATCGTATTGCAGCTCAGCTGAGCCCGAGGCAAAGGCGCCTTTCTCCTGCACCCGAATAACAATCTTGCGACCCTTGGTTTCGATCTCGACCATATCCTTCGAGACTTCTTCCTGAAGCTTTGACGCCATTTCGATCGCCTTGGCTTCAGCATCCTCATTCATTTCTTCAAGTTTTTTCGCCACAAACTCACTGATATGCAGCTGTTGTCGGCTCTCGTTTTCGGGGCTGTTATCACAGGCTTGCGCAACCGCTTTTTCTACTTCAGCCTCACACAACACCTCGAGTGTTTGCTGATCCGCATCGGTGGTTTTCTGCATCACCATTTTCAACGGCGTGGGATCCGGTCGGCCTGGCGAAAACTCTTTGGCAATGACGCTGGTGCCTTTGGGCACCGCATTCACATTCACCTGATTCTGTACACCAAAGGCTTCACGCATGGACCCCGCGAGACGCTTGAATTTGAGTACATCCATTTCGGCAAATGAAAGCAACAATACAAAGAAGCACATCAACAGCGACATCAAGTCGGCAAAGGTGCCCATCCAGGCGGGTAGCCCGGGGACACATTCTTCGCACTGTTGTTCTTCATCACTCATGACAGGAAACTTCCGTTAA
>JAWWBW010000322.1:0-1904 GCA_033720775.1 Oleiphilaceae bacterium
CAATGTGCATCGGGCTGGTGGGTCAGAATGTCCAGTGTAGGTTTAGGGTTTGCAAACACTTCGAGCTGCCATGCCGGCCGGTAACAGCGCAGCAACAACGTATCTTGCGCTGAACGCACCTGCGTAAAAGACGTTAACAGTGCCTCGGTGGCATCGAAGGGGGTGAGCACATCGAGGGCAAAACTGTTATCAACGGCGCCCCAATACACGCCCTGTCGCCCCAGTTTGGCAAAGCAATGTTCACCGCTGGTTTGCCACCAGAGACTTTGCACTTCGTGATGTTGATAGGCGCCACCGGCTTGTTCAGCCAACAAATCACTACTGTGAAAGCGGCGGGTTTTGGCATCAAGGTGCACAAAATGCTTATCGCCCACGGCGCGTTCATACTCCCACTGCACTTCGCTGCGCCAACGCAACAGTTGATCGCCCTGTGTAGCAAACTGACTCACCCGCCAGCGACTCGCCCGAGGTTTTGCCACAGGCTCCGTGTTGGCGAGGGGAACCACGGCAAAGTCTTCGTCATCGTTTAGCCAGTTGCCTTCTTCTGCTGCTGCGCGCACGACGAAAACCATCATGCCGATTAAAAGCATGGTCATCGCGCGTGCCGAAGTCACGACCATTGATTTGTGCATGGCGTTATTCAAAGTGCGCTCGCAAGCCCTGCAACACCCGCTCTCGATAAGCAAAATCGACTAGTGGACGCTGGGTCAAAAATTCGCTGTCGGCTGGCACGCCCTGCGTGATCTTATCGGTATGCATGGTCGACAGGCGTTGTTTTTCGAGATTGAACAAGGTGGCCTGGCGCGCCAGCCATAGTCCATTGTGCTGCTCGATCTGGGCAAAACTCATGCGCTTCCACAACTCGCCCCGCCTGTCGTAACCCTGCATTTTAAGGGGCACAAAACGGTCCTGATCGATCCATAGCAGGAGCTTACTGTAGCGCGTTTTGGGCACGCGCACCGGGCGCGGAACCGCCTCGATGACCCACACCTTGCTACCTGCGTAAGGGCCGCTTTGCAAGATGCGATAGTCGTACTCGTCGGTTTTACCGTTTTCCATATCTTCGGTGGTAAATTCGGAGCCGAAGAACGATACGGGCTCCTGATCTTCACCCGAGCCGGAAGCCAGACGTTTGACTTTGCCCAGGGCCGATAGATACAGCCACGATTCAGTATCTTTGGCGGTGTCATCATAACTGTAGGTCAGCATGCCGATGCCGCGTTCATTTGCCGGTTCCAGTACGATGGCGATACTTTTGCTGTCTTTAAGGGCGGGCCCTTCTTGTATCGAATAACTCTCGAGTACTTTCACTCGGGGCTCTTCGGTACAGACAATCCCCGACTCACTGCGCGCAAAGGCACATGAAGACAAACGCGAAAGCGTGAGCGTCTGATGCGCCACCTGCCGTTGTTGCGCATCGACTTTCTCCATGATGGCACGCGCGTCCAGGGTATCGGCGTTGGCGAGGTTCGCGGCGAGAAGAATGAATATGAAGCTTAAGATTCGCATACACTTGCCTCCCTCGCTTGTCGGGCCAACCAACGTTTACGCCCTAAATCGGGCTTGAGCCAACTAATCAGTGCCGGCAGCAACAAGAGATCAGACGACAGGGCTACCACAATGGCCAGCGAACCGAAGATGCCGGTTTTCGCCAGCCCCATGTAATCCGAAAATGCCAGCATGGAGAAACCGACACCCAGAATGAGTGTGGTAAACGTCACCGCTTGCCCCACCTCTTTAATGGTGCTGACGAGCGACTGCTTCACATCGCCGCTTTCGAACCAGGCGTCACGATAATGCGCCACAAAGTGAATGGTGTCGTCGACGGCAATCCCGATAATCAGAGGCGCGATGATGAGTGTATCGGTATCGAGCGGGATGCCCGCCAGCCCCATCACGCCAAA
>JAWWBW010000323.1:0-1865 GCA_033720775.1 Oleiphilaceae bacterium
GGTCACCATAAATCCGACCTGATTAACAATGCTATAGGCCAGTATGCGACGCGCATCATTTTCCAGCAGGGCATAAATAATTCCATAGAAGATCATGAAACAACCAATGGGAATGAGAATGCCGGTGCCGGGGAATGCGACAAGGAGGGTGAATACAGCGGTTTTGGTCGTAAACGCCGAAAGGAATACCGCACCACTGGGGCTCGCCTCAGGATAAGCATCCGCAATCCAGGCCGAAAAAGGAGGGGCGCCCACATTCACCAGAAATCCGATCAATATGAGCCATTGTGCCGGACCCTGCAGTGCAAGTTGCGTAAAGTCGTTGGAACCGGTGCTGTATAAATGCCAAACAATACCCGTCAGCAACACACATCCGCCGAAGGCATGCATGATGAGATAGCGCATGCTCGCGCGGTAGGCGCTGGCTGTACCGGCAGCCAGAATCACTGCGGTTGAACCCAGAGCCATCATTTCCCAATAAATAAACAGCGTGATGAGGTCACCGCAAGACGTGATGCCTATCGCGCTACCGGCGTAGAGAAAAGCCGCACTCAGCTCCAGGGTTGACGCCGTGCGCATGGCAAAAATGCCACCGACTAGCGTCATCAAGGCGAACACGGTGGCGAAGACCTTACCCACTGCTGAAAACTCAAGTAGTGTCAGCTGATAATCAAGAAATGGAATGTGCCACTGCGCATCCGCAGGCATGGTCCAGATCATGGTGAGAGCCAATAAAGGCAGTGCAAGCATCGCTAAATGGCGCAACGGTCCCCGCGTGAGGGGGAGAATGAATGCACCCGCGATGATGATCCAACCGGGAGGTAGTTCAATCATCGTAGTAATCCTCGCCTCGTTTTAAGAACGCGCCTAGCAGTTTTGCGACAACGACCATCGCGACACAGGTAATAAAACCGTACCAGGCTGAAAACCCGAAGCTGCCGTCGATACCAAAGTATTCATGTTTATGAACGAATAATTCGGACGTGAGTGTTAACAGGAGAATGGCAATAAAACACAGCCACAATGTTTTGATGGTTTTGGCTCTGACCAGCCAGTGTTTATCGAGATCCTTGTTCAAAAGAACACCACTGTTTGATTGGTTATTGGATGATTGACTCAGAACGCTTACGCATAGCCCTATCGGGTCGATCAACTAACAAGAACACAGTAAGGGCATTTCGCAGCGTTATTGCCGACGCGCTTTTTGTTGTTATAGGGTAAATCGATTTGCAAGCTTAAAAGTCTAGTTATTCATGCTGCCATGAGCAACTCTGCCCGCTCCTGTCCGTTATTAACTAGCCAATTTTTTCTCATGGCAGGGTTCATTTTCATCGCTTAGTCCCTCTCATCACTACATACGAAGCAAATATGGCCAACCACGATGGCTGGCAATGAACAACTTCAAGGAGTGTGGGTGTGAGAAGAAGTGTATGGGACAGGATATTGATTTTATTGGTGTGTGCTCACTTGAATACAGCGGTGGCGAGTACGATGAGCAGCCCACAGGATAGGGCGAGTATGGAGCATGCCTGGCTGGATCTAACACGTATTAGCGGCGATTTAAGCGATTCTGGTACTGCTGTTGTTTGGGCGCGAGAAAAACTTCGCAGCTTAGAGCAAGGGGAGAACGTGCCCCGATTAAAAATCCCCTATGAAGGTCATGTTAAATCACAATCAGTATCTGAACCGGGTACCTGGGCCTTGTTATTACTAGGCATCGCCGGTCTGCTGCTGGCGCGACGTCGTGATAAAAAGAAAGCACCTGGTGAGCGATAATTACAATGCCTGTTGGATTATCAGTTGGATTGGTCGTGACCCGCTCCTATAGCTCTAAATTTAGGTTTAGATCAGATCTGACAAATCAA
>JAWWBW010000324.1:0-1818 GCA_033720775.1 Oleiphilaceae bacterium
AAAAGCCGACAAAAGGCGCTGCCGCACGCTCTTGTGAGCTCAGCAGAGCCTCTTGGGTGCGCGTCGCCAAAACGGCTTGCTGTACGACGCGCGTAAAGGGGCTGTAGGACAGACTGAACTCTACGAACAGCTGTTCTTCAATATTGTTTTCATCCGGGCCTTTGCTGACGACAAAATTTCGATTGGTGTAATTACAGAAATCATCATCTGCCGCGATCGCACGCGCCATTTGATCACGGGCTTCCTGAAATACACCGATTTTGCGGTCATCATCAGTAGTGGTAATCAGCTCTTCAATAAAATCCAGCGGATTGTTGGCGCTGGTTACCAGGCCGTTGTTGCTGGTGTAGTCGAGATATTCATTAATCTTGTTGAGTACAAAAGAGCGGGTGGCCTCTGCATCTTCTTCTGACCCCGTCTATGGTGCAGGGTCGCTGGGATCAGGTTCAAATGAGAACAGAATATCTTCGAGATAAAGCGGATAGTTGCCGCCACTACTTACCGAGAAGTCGTTGACGAATATGCCAGAAGCTGTAGTGGGTACGTTGGCGCACAAGGTTGAAGTGTCTTGAAAGTCCGGGTCGCAGGCGCTGATCAACGCGCTGGTCACAAGTAGCAGAACAATAGTGTGGAGTTTCATTTAATTACTCTGGGTGCAACAAAGGTAGTGAAAATCGGGCTCATTCTATCACGTGAATATCTACTGACGAGGACGTAAGTCACTCAGGGATGTTTTATTAAGCCAATTTAAGAAAGGCTTTGTAGGTCGTTGCTTTGCTTCAAAGTAGGCGACGGCTGCGACTAAACGCCGGTTAGCCTTAGCCAGGTTTCATGCAGAATGCGGGCGTCGTTAGCCGCGCGATGTCGCGCCAGCTTGAGGTCGTGAATGACTTGTCGATGGCAATCTTGCCATCGCGTTACCTGCTCCTCCGTTAAGAGGCTGCTAATCGAATCAAGATGGAAGTCGGGCTTGATTTTTGCCGCTTTGAATAAGCGGTGCAGCCAGAAGCTGTCAAAGGTCCAGGCGTCACAGTACACATGGCCGCTTAACAGGGCATTCAACTGTTCGGCAACGTCCCAAACTTCGCTGCCTTCGCGTTCGAGCTCATCTCTGGGGATGCCGTGAATACGAGCGGCTTTCTCTGACCAGTCCTGCCAGAGCACGTGGGGCTTAATCAGCCAGGAATGCACGCTGCCATCACCCAGGCAGACGCCAACCTCAATAGGGTAGCTGGCCACGAGATCGAGGCTGGAGGCCTCAAAATCGATGAATGTAGGGTGCGCGATGCTCATGGCTTAATCAACACGGATGTCGTTTAACAAAAGGGGCGCACATATTAGCGGCAGCCGGAGGGTGATTCAAACCCCGCAAGGCGAAGTTTGCAATTGTTTAAGGCAGCGCTGTCATCGTTGCGTGCTGTGAAGCGAAGTAATAAACGGTAGAATAAGCGCCGCGGAGGTATTGGCATGACTGACATTCAGTGGCCAGAAAAACTGGTCAGTATTTATTCGGGAGGTATGGACTCATATACCTTGCTTAATGAGGCGCATCAGGCGGGTAGTTGCGTACATGCACTATCGTTTGATTACGGCCAGAAACATGCGAAAGAGCTGGAATATGCCCGCCGGGTCACAGCTCGGCTGGGCATTGAACACCGGGTGGTGGATATTACCTCAATTAATCAGCTTTTAACGGGGTCAGCCCTAACCGATGACATCGCGGTGCCTGACGGGCATTACGCAGAAGAGAGCATGAAAGCGACCGTCGTGCCCAATCGTAATATGATCATGCTGTCGTTGGCCATTGGCTATGCTGTC
>JAWWBW010000325.1:0-1781 GCA_033720775.1 Oleiphilaceae bacterium
CAAACCCAGTTTAAAAGGCAGCTTTAGCTTTTTGAGCATGCCCCCATCATTGCCCAGCACCAGGCCTGTTCTTAAGTAACACACTCGGGTAAAGGGTTCCGCGAGATGTGCGCAGGATTCCCAGGCGGCGCAGAGTTCATGGGTGAATTCGTTGACTGGACTAGTTCCTTCCGTCACCTCCTTTTCGCCCTGAGCACCGTAATAACCGACTGCCGACCCGCTGACGAAAACCGAAGGTTTGCGTTTAAGGTCGCTAATCAGTGTCACGAGTTCGCGCGTGATGTCACAGCGGCTTTCGAGAAGAATCTGCTTGCGGTGCTCAGACCAGCGTGCATCGGCAATCGGTGCGCCGGCAAGGTTAACGATGGCATCAATGTCTTCGTCGGGTTTTATTTCCGAAAGGCTGCCGATCGCACGCACGGAAGCGCCACACGTATCCTGAACCTGTTTGGCCGATTGGCGGCTAAGTATGGTCAACGTGTGATCGTCGATCAGTGATCGGCACAAGTGGCTGCCAATAAAACCGGTGCCACCGGTAATCAGAATATGCATGTTGCGCCTCCCTTTGCCTGTTTGCACAAATTAATGACTGGCCAGCGCTTCGTTGACAATATCAAGCATAGCGGCTGCCAGTTTCGGTGATTCACCAATGGGTGGTAATAGGCGTATCTTTACATCTAGTCTCGATTCAAGCGCGTCGATCTGCTTGGGTATATCTACCTTTAAATGTCGCCCTTTTGCCAAGAACAAGGGTAGTACAGCAAAGTGCTTTTGACCTTTTTCGGCGAGGTTTTGTATGACTTCGTCCATGGTGGGCGAGCTTAGCTCCATAAAGGCAAGGCAAACGTCGTCGCGTTCATCCGTAAGTTGCGCCGTTAGCTGCTCAAACGTAGCGCCCCAAGCGGGGTCGCTGCTGCCATGGGCCAATAAGATGGTGTATTCGTTCAATTCGGAAACCTCAATCAAAGTAAGTTGGAGCGGCGTCGTCGCGTCATGGCACTGCTAATAACTTTAGCATTGATTGACGTTGCCGCTTTATGCAGTCTAACGTGCGAGAAGCAATATTGGATTAGGGTAAACATGTTAAATCCGCAAGACGTTTGGCGAATTTGGGCCGAAAGCTGGTTTCGGCAAGATCAGGGGATATTGGCGCGACGTGAATGCTGGTTTGGTTGGTCGCGGCAGTTTGACCGCCATATCCGTAAGCGTCTGTTGACGTATTCTCTGCTGGCTTCTGAAGATAGTTTAAAACACTGGCAGGATTCCGATTTAGGTGTGTTGGTGCAAGTGCTGTTGCTCGACCGTGTTGCGCGCAAGTGCTTTAGAGGAACAGTACTGGCCTATGAGTACGACAAAAAAGCAAGGCGCATGGCACGGCATGCCGTCGAGGCGCAACGACACCGTCGCTTACCGGTGGTCCAATCTTTGTTTTTTGTCGCGCCTTTGCTGGCGTCAGATCGGCTGCCGGATCAAGAGTTGGCCCAGGAATGTCTTGAGGCCTTGCAGGCCAGCGCCCGGATCAGACAGGACGATGCTGAGCTCATTCAATTAATTGATGATCTGAGTTTATTGGCGCAACGTAATGCTCTCGTGTTGCAACGCTACCGGCGATTTCCGCATCGGGCTGCTGCGTTGGGTCACGGTTTGAGCGATGCAGAAAAGCAGTTTGTTGCCAACTTCGCCTGGCAGGACTGGCTTTAATGCGGCTATACATCTAAGCGGATACTGACTAGAATGCGCTTCTAGTTTTAGGGTCTGACCACCCGTGGTCAGCGAACTTC
>JAWWBW010000326.1:0-1738 GCA_033720775.1 Oleiphilaceae bacterium
AAATGCCTGGCCAGTAACGCCTTTGCTGTCTTCACCCATGAGGTACAGGTATACCGGCATGATTTCTTCTGGGGTGGGGTTGTGTATCGGGTTCTCGGCCGGGTAGGCGCTGGCGCGCATGTTGGTGCGCGTTGCACCGGGGTTGATACTGTTAACCCTTACATTGTGGTGCTCATCGTCAAGTTCGTCGGCCAGTACCTGCATCAAGCCTTCGTTGGCAAACTTGCTGACCGAATAGGCGCCCCAAAATGCTCGGCCCTTGCGGCCCACGCTCGATGAAGTAAAAATCACGGAGGCATCTTCAGACTGGCGCAGCAGAGGAATAACGGCTTTGGTCAGCATAAAGGGCGCGTTCACATTCACCTGCATCAGCTGGTTCCACACGGCCACTTCAAACTGTTCGATGGGCGTAAGTGAACCCAGTAGTGCTGCGTTGTGCAGCAGCCCGTCGAGGCGGCCAAACTCATTCTCGATGACGGTTGCAACATCGTCGTAATCTTTTTCGGCTGCACCCTCTAGATTCATCGGGATGATCGCTGGCTTGGGATAGCCCGCTTGTTCAATTTCGTCATAGACCGCTTCGAGCTTATTGACGGTGCGGCCCAACAGGATCACGGTTGCGCCATATTTTGCGTAGGTGAGGGCCGCGCTGCGACCAATGCCGCTGCCGGCTCCCGTGACCAAGATGATCTTGTCCTGAAGAAGATTGTCGGGAGCCGTATAGTCGTACATGCAAGCCTCATTGATCTGCTATAAATGGTGAATGTAAGGGATGCAAAGTTTAGAGAAGCTACGCTCAACATGCCATGCTGATTTACAGATTTATAGCGTTGTCCTCATCTCGTCGCAAAATAAGTCGTCGCAGAATATGTCTTTAATTTAGAACGCTGCGTTGCATGGCGGCCATAGACTGGTTGCCGCCAAAAAAGCGTGTTTAAATGGCTGCCACGGTTCAACAGCGTCACAAAGGAGATGGGCATGGCCCGGCAATCATTACGCATTCAGCAACAGTTTAATGCACCCCTTAATGAAGTGTTTGACACACTGAGCGATCACGAACGATTTGGCCGTATTATCGGGGTAAAAATGAAGCGTGTGAAAACGGGTGACGATGGTGCCAATGGTTTGGGCTCAATTCGCACCATTCACATTGGGCCATTGCCGTCTTTTGAGGAAACCATCACGGGTTTCGAACCCAATGCCCTGATTGAATATAAAATCACCAAGGGTAGCCCCATCAAAAATCATGTGGGAACCTTGCGCTTCAGTGAGAACAACGGTGTGACAGAGTTGGATTACACCATTGAACTCGAATCAAAAATTCCGCTTACCACTGGCTTGATTAAAACTGCCTTGCATAATGGCATAGCCAAGGGGCTTAAGCGCTATAGCGAGTCTTTACAGTAAGCGGCGTCGCTTGTTGTCTGGTCAGCTTTTTCAGGTTTGGCTTGCGCGCATTCCCAGGCGAGTAATGCCTGTTTTCGCTCTGGCGACCAGCGGTATTGATGGCATTCACCGCTTCCGCGAATCACGCGGTGGCAGGGGATTAAATAGGCAATATGATTACGGGCAATCGCCGAGGCAACCGCGCGACTGGCGGAAGGCTGCGCGATGGTTTTGGCGACCTGTTGGTAGCTGCGCACCGCGCCATAGGGAATTGCTAACAAGGCTTCCCAAACCTTGATTTGAAAGGGTGTGCCCGCCAATAACAGTTTGATCTCAGCGGCTTCTCCTGTTG
>JAWWBW010000327.1:0-1737 GCA_033720775.1 Oleiphilaceae bacterium
GCTTTCATCTTCCGCCAGCGAAGTCACACTGGCGCCAGGCTTCAAAGAGCACGATGGCAACGGCATTGGACAGGTTTAGGCTGCGACTGTTTTCTTGCATGGGAATGCGGATGCACTGATCCTTGCCCAAATCCTCACGCAGTTCGGCAGGCAAACCGCGGGTTTCGGGGCCGAATAACAGATAATCACCGGCCTGATAAGACACCTCGGTGTGCGAGTGATAACCCTTGGTGGTCAGTGCCCAGATACGCTCCGGTTGGCACTGCTCTAGAAATTCATCGAAATTGCGATAAGTTTTGATTTCGGCGAACTCGTGATAGTCGAGACCGGCCCGACGTAAGCGCTTGGTGTCGAGAGCAAAACCAAGCGGCTCAATGAGGTGTAACTGACAGCCAGTATTGGCTGCCAGTCGAATGATGTTGCCGGTATTGGGTGGGATTTCCGGCTCGTACAGAACGATATTGAACATCGCGCGGTACGCGTGGTTTATCGTTCTACTGCCAGTGCGACACCCATGCCACCACCAATACACAGTGTGGCCAGGCCTTTATTGGCATCACGTTTGATCATTTCATGAATCAGCGTAACCAGTACGCGGCAGCCCGATGCGCCAATGGGGTGGCCCAAGGCAATGGCACCGCCGTTGACATTCACTTTGTCTGCATCCCACTGCATTTCTTTGTTCACAGACAGTGCCTGTACAGCAAACGCCTCGTTTGCTTCGATCAGGTCAAGATCGGCAACCGACCAGCCTGCCTTTTTCAGACAGTTCTGACTGGCAGGGATGGGGCCCGTACCCATAATTTGCGGGTCGACTCCGGCATGGGCCTGCGCTTTAATCGTGGCCAGCACGGGCAGCCCTAATTCAGCCGCTTTGTCAGCGCTGCACACGACTACTGCCGCCGCGCCGTCATTCAGCGAGGAGGCGTTGGCGGCGGTTACGGTGCCGTCCTTTTTGAAGGCTGGGCGCATCTTGGCCACGCTTTCAATGGTCGTGTTGGCACGAGGGTTTTCGTCTTGGTCGAATACGATAGGGTCGCCTTTGCGCTGCGGAATACTGACCGGAATAATTTCGTCAGCGAAACGATTACTCTCTAATGCTGCTTGCGCTTTTTGTTGCGAGGCGGCCGCAAACGCGTCTTGTTCTTCGCGAGAGATGCCGTATTTTTCGGCGATGTTTTCGGCGGTAATCCCCATGTGGTAGTCATTAAACGCGTCCCAAAGACCGTCTGTAATCATGGTATCGACCATGTTCCAGTTACCCATACGCTGACCGTTACGGCTATTGGGGAGTACATGCGGGGCCTGGCTCATGCTCTCTTGGCCACCCGCAATCACCAGATCTGCTTCGCCCAACATAATGGTTTGCGCGGCCAACTGAACCGCTTTCAGGCCGGAGCCACACACCTTGTTGATGGTCATGGCAGAGGTGCTGTGGGGCAGACCGGCTTTGATACTGGCCTGACGAGCCGGGTTTTGTCCGCAACCTGCGGTGAGCACCTGTCCCATAATCACTTCGTTAACCTGATCAGCGGGAATGTTGTGTTTGTCGAGCAGACCCTTGATCACGGTTGCGCCCAGATCCACCGCGCTCACAGAAGCCAGTGAGCCTCCAAAGGAACCGATCGCGGTACGACCCGCAGCAACAATAACAACATCTTTCATGGTTTACTCCTGATTAAAGCAGCGAAGAGCACAGACTTCGGTGTTCGTCGTAAAAAAAGGGCGCTGATTATA
>JAWWBW010000328.1:0-1701 GCA_033720775.1 Oleiphilaceae bacterium
GGCTGCGTTGGGTAGTGACACTTCCTTGATCGTGGCGCCGAGCTGACGATAAATGTCGATGGCGGCTTCAAGTGTTGCTGCCATGTCGCTGTCGAGCTGGTCGTTGAAATATTCCTTTGGCAAGCCGAGTGTGACGCCTTTGAGGCTGTCATTCAGCGAGGCGGAATAGTCGGGCACATCGTGTCGCATGCTGGTGGAATCTTTGGGGTCATGCCCGGCCATCACTTGCAGCATTAGGGCTGCGTCTTCAGCAGATCGGGCCATGGGGCCGCCCTGATCCAGACTCGAGGCGTAGGCGATCATGCCATAGCGCGAGACGCGGCCATAGGTCGGTTTGAGGCCGGTAAGATTGCAAAATGCAGCGGGTTGGCGAATGGAGCCTCCTGTGTCTGTGCCGGTTGCCGCAGGTGCCATGCGGGCTGCTACTGCTGCGGCCGAACCGCCGGAAGAGCCGCCCGGCACTAGCTCGGTATCGCCACTCCAAGGGTTTATGGTTTTGCCGTAATAGCTGTGCTCATTGGATGAACCCATGGCGAATTCGTCGAGATTGGTCTTACCCAGGCACACCGCGCCCTCTTCTTTAAAGCGAGTGACAACAGTGGCGTCGTAGGGCGGAACAAAATTATGCAGCATCTTGGAGCCGCAGGTGGTAAGGGTGCCTTCGGTACAGAAGATATCTTTGTGCGCAAACGGAATGCCCGTCCAGGTTGTGGCTTCACCTTTTGCTAGGCGCGCATCGGCGTTACGTGCGGTAGCGAGCGCCTGCTCTTCGTCGATGGTAATAAAGGCATTGAAACGGGGATTAAGTGTGTTGATGCGATCCAGATAGCCTTGGGTCAGCTCAACACTGGAAAATGATTTGTCTTTGAGGCCCTGTGCGAGCTCTTTGATACTTAGTTCGAACATGTTGCTCTGCTCTTGTGTGATTCGGCAACGCGCTTGGCGCTGCAAGACAATGCGGTAAAAGAAAGAACGCGTGACGCGCTCACTCAATGACTTTTGGTACCAGGTACAGACCATCTTCTGTTGCCGGGGCAATCGCCTGGTATTTATCCCGTTGATTGTGTTCAGTCACTTCGTCGGCTCTTAGCACCTGTATCGCATCAAGCGGATTCGCCATCGGCTCAACACCGGTTGTGTCGGCGGATTGCAATTGGTCTACCAAAGCCAGGATGTTGGCAATATCACCGCTTAGCTTTTCTGCTTCTTCGCTGCTCACTTGCAAGCGTGCAAGGTGTGCGATTTTTTTGATGTCTTCCGAGCCGATAGACATGTTTTTTCCTCTGACTGATCGTAGTGCCCCATCACTCGATGAAACGGCTTTATTAGTGGGGCGTGCATTGATTTGGATAAGCGGGCCATCATAGCAGTTTCACCTGTTCAGACAAGCCACGAGGGGGGTGGGAAGAGCCGTACACTTGAAATTGTTCAGATAGTGAACGATTCCGTGGGAGGGCCGGTGGTGCGGGGCTTTAAATATCTTTCATTTTCTAAATCTGCCTTGCCCTTGCACACCGCCGTTGATAAAGTTGCTCGATTCTTTTTTCTATCATTTTCAGGTTTGTACGCTCCCATGTTTAAAAAGATAAGAGGCATGTTTTCCAGCGATTTGTCGATCGACCTCGGCACGGCAAATACGTTGATCTACGTGCGCGAGCGAGGAATAGTGCTCGATGAGCCTTCGGTAGTCGCCATTCGTAA
>JAWWBW010000329.1:0-1677 GCA_033720775.1 Oleiphilaceae bacterium
GTCCACGCCCAGCAGCTTCAGCTTGGTGCTCATATCGGCACCCTGGAAGGATTTCGCCGCGCCGGTCAGTTGGCTGGCAGCAGCCTCGGCCATCCGGTAGCCGGGCGCCACGAGGCCGTAGATCATCCCGCCGAAGAGGGCGCATTCGCCGATCGCGTAGATGTCGGAGTCGCTGGTGCGGCAGTGATAATCGATGACAATCCCGCCTCGCTCGCCCACTTCCAGGTCGCAGTCGCGCGCCAACTGGTCATAGGGGCGAATGCCGGCAGAAAAGACAATCATGTCAGTATCGAGATGGGTGTCGTCAGCAAAGTGCATGCGTAAACGTGTGGCGTCACCACTTTCGTCGATGAGGGTCGTCGCTTTTTGCGTATGTACTTTAACGTCGAGCGCTTCAATCTTGCGGCGCAACATCGCGCTGCCGCCTTGATCGAGTTGTACGCCCATCAGGCCGGGCGCAAATTCCACCACATGCGTCTCGAGCCCCAGGTTTTTCAATGCGTTGGCACACTCCAATCCCAACAAGCCGCCGCCCACGACAACGCCGATTTTGGAATCTTTAGCATGGGATTTAATTTCTCCCAGATCATCAATGGTGCGGTAGGTCAGGCACGCTTTGTGTTCTGAACCTTTGATGGGCGGAACAAATGGATAAGAGCCGGTCGCCAGAACCAGTTTGTCGTAGCTGAAGATGCGGCCGCTTTCGGTGATGACCTGTTTTTTGTCGCGCTCAATCTTGGTGACCATGTCACCGAAGTGTGCATGAACACCATTCTCTTCATAAAACTCGCGCGTGGTCATGGCCAGATCGGAGGGCTGTTTGCCCGCAAACACTTCAGAAAGATGCACGCGGTCATAGGCTGGGCGAGTTTCTCCACCTAGCACGGTAATGCTGGCGTTGGTTTCGGATGCCAGAAGTTGATCTACAAAGTGGTGGCCTACCATGCCATTACCCACAACTACAATATTCAATTTGCTCATGCTTGCCTCACCCATATGTCTTCAAGGTCATTGCGAGTGTCTCAAGTCTTTTGTTGTGCGCCTGATTACACCCTGTTTCCGACTCATATAAGCATGAGGTGTGCCAAGGGTGGTCTTATTTGTTTAACCTATTGAATAACAAGAAAATAAAAAATTATATTGCCGAAGCGCACCAAATGTGTGCTGATCATTTCTGATATCGCGCCCTTTAAAGGGGCGCTTTTGGTGCAGTCGATTTATTTGGTGGGTAAATTATGGTGCGCAGTGACTAAAGTGTGTCACGAACTGCCTGGATGGCGTGCTCTTCGAGTTTTTTGCCAAAGTCGATCCACTGTATGCGAACCCCTTTGTCTTCCATTTTACGAAACCACTTGTACTGCTGTTTGGCAAAGGTGTGAATGGCTGCGTTGAGCTTTTGGAACATGTCGTTGTAGTTGAGTTTGTTCTGCAGGTATAGGGCGATGTAGCGATACTCCAGACCATAAAAGTCGAGCTGTTGCCACGTGAGGCCTTGTCGGTGCAGCGCTTCTACTTCTTCGATCATGCCTTGTTTGAAGCGTTGCTTCAGGCGTTCGGTGATGCTCCTACGACACGTGTTTCGGTCTATGTTGATGCCGAGATTAATCGTGCGAAAAGGTGGCCAAACAAGCTTTTGGGCGCTGTTTTGCTCCGCTTGTGCGATTTCAATAGCGCGCA
>JAWWBW010000330.1:0-1621 GCA_033720775.1 Oleiphilaceae bacterium
CTACCGAACGCCGCTCACGTAACTCTGCTGAAAACGGCGATACACCCAAAGCCGCCAGTTCGTCCACTGACTTGCTGCGCAAGGAAGGGTCAAGTCCCGTATCTTCGATGGAGATGCGTAATGTCGTCTCGCCATCGCCCTGTCGCACCTGCTCCAGGTTAATGATCACGTGCCCCTGCTCCGTATGCTGAATAGCGTTGGACACCAGGTTCGTCAAAATCTGCCTGATTCTGACCGGATCACCACGCAGCATTTGCGGAATATCGGGGCTGATTCGGCTATCAAAATGAATACCCTTTGCCTCGGCGCGATTCTTCAACAAACTGCTAACGCCTGACACCACACTACGCAAACTAAATGGAATGCTCGTGATATTCAGATCGCCACTTTCGATTCGAGATAGGTCGAGTACGTCATTGATGACATGCAGTAGCGATTCCAGTGACACCTGAATGGTTTGAGCATATTCACGCTGTTCGTCACTCAAGCGAGACTCAACTAGCAAGGCAGAAAAACCGAGCAGACCATTCATTGGCGTACGCAGCTCATGACTCAGTTTCGATAAAAACTGACTTTTTGCCTCACTGTCTTTCACCGCCTTGTCACGCTCTTCAGTCAAACGCTCAACGCGGTCCTGCGCCGACTGATAACGTTCTTCGAGCTCATCGCGCAAGCTAAGAATAACTTTCCATAGTTGCGCCACTTCGGTTTGCTCCGTGGCCACCATATGACGCATGGCAGCATTCACATCGTGTGCGCGTACTCTTGCCATAAAGTCACGGGCTCGCCGAATGAACAACTGATAACCCAGTAGCAAACCGGCTAAAGCACTCAGGCCCAAAATCAGAGTTTGCTGTAGAAAAGTACTAAGCGCCTGCCAACTGTATTGTTCGTACAGCCGGTTCAAGCGCAAATTGAGCATTAAATCGCCCAACCAATAGTCACTGACACCGGCGTTCTCGTCCCAGTAGTTGAGAGGATGATTCAGCGCCAACTCCGGTCCCTTTACCAAAGTCTTCCCCTGCCGCAGCCATTGGCCGCCCGCAGTCACAATTTCCCAATACACCATGTCCTGCACATCACGCTCATCAAGGCAGGCTACGGAAATACGGAACAAAGCAGACTTGGCCAGCTCTTTATCATTAAATTTTACCGCTCGGCCTACCACGGCAATATCCTGCTCAAGACGCACGTCAAAACATTGTTCCAGGTGCGCCCGACTCTCGAGGTAACCAAAACTCGCGGTGATCGTAGAAAAAATCGCAGACAAAGCACAGCCAAACACAAAGCTGTAAAAACACACTCGCTTCAGCAAATGTGCCCGTCCAAGATTTTTGAGAAACGCTTTGAATTTCAACCAGACTATCCTAGAAAAAAATGCCGGCAACAAAGTAACAGAAAAACATTTTACTGGCACTATTCCCAACGCGTGCCAATACTCAGAATTACGCATGTTTAAGTCTTGTCCACACCAAACAATGCTACGCTCTTCTCTTTTAATATCGCATCGCACCCAATCTTCATGAATAACAACAAAGTCTTTCAAGGCGGCTTGATCCTATGCCTGCTTTTTATAGCGCAATGGAGCACCGCCAGCACTTTCTTAACTAACAGCATTGCA
>JAWWBW010000331.1:0-1553 GCA_033720775.1 Oleiphilaceae bacterium
CAAAGCCAAGACTGAGCATGGCCAAGACGCGCCCCTGCGTGTACACCGTCCAGGCTTCACGCCAGGAATGCAGTGCCCGTAACTTGGATGAACCCGTGGTCATAAAAAAAGCGCCGAAAACATCGGCGCTTAATCTCTGAAATTATTGAATTGCAGGGGTAACTCGTACTCCCCCTCACGCAGCAACTGCATCACCTGTTGCAGGTCGTCACGTTTTTTACCGGTTACGCGAACTTTATCCCCTTGAATGGCTGACTGCACTTTAATTTTTGAGGCCTTAATCTGCTTCACCATTTTTTTCGCGGTATCCTGATCAATACCCTGACGCAAGGAGAAGTGTTTTTTTACTTGTTTGCCTGCCTTGCTCTCGCCAGCGTCTGACAGCGCTCGCACATCGAGATTACGCTTGGCAAAACCCATACGCAACATATCGACTAACATATCTAGCTGAAACTCCTGTTCTGCCGAACAGGTGATGGTTTCTTTATCGAAGCTGATATCCGCCTCGACATTTTTGAAATCCCAACGGTTACCCAGTTCACGTTTTGCCTGATCCACAGCATTTGTGACTTCGTGCAAGTCAACTTCTGAGACCGTATCGAAAGAGGGCATGCTATACTCCCGGCATAATGAATAATAAAAACAGCTATTATAACTAAGGAAGAGCGCGCGTCGTCCACGCTTTATTTAAGGCGCACGGCTTTTCTGTGTAAACCCCGGTTCGTATCAATGGCGCCAGTCAACGCCCGCAACGACCGCGAACCGATCAGGAAGTGACACCTATGCCCAATCTCGATCTCGCCATTTTAATTGTTGACGATGCCCGGTTCAGCAGCACCATTATTGCCAAAACACTCGCTCGCGCCGGCTATCGCGACCTGCGCATTGCCAACGATGCTCATACCGCGCTCGACATGATGGAACAACGTAAAGCCGGCCTGCTCATTGCCGACTGGCTGATGCCCGAAATGGACGGCCTCGAACTGTCTCAGCGGGTGCGCCAGCTTGATGAACAAAGCAATCACTTCACTTACATCATCGTCCTAACCGCCAAAGAAAGCCCGGAAGCGCTGGTAGAAGCCTTCGAGAAAGGCGTCGATGATTTTATTTTCAAATCAGACATGGCCAAGCAATTGCTGCCCCGGGTCTATGCAGCCGATCGTTTGACCGATCGCCACAATGCCATGCTGATTGCCAACCAGCTCCTGCTCGAAAATAACCGCCACCTCGAAAACCGCAATATTCTTGATATCGAAACCGGCGTAGGTAATGAGCGCTATGCGCAAGATTCGCTTAGCAAAATGCTCAAACATACCGAAGCACGCGGTGGGGCTACCAGTTATATGCTGATCAATATTCGCAACTGGCCCGAGCTCGAACAGCAACACAATCACCTTATTTGTGAAGAACTGGCCGTCGGCATTACCCGCCGCCTACGCACATTGATTCGTCCTCTCGACGTACTCTGTCGCATCAACCCGCAACAGTACGCAATCATTGCCCACTTTGGCGATATCGAACATTGCACCATCAACTCCTACAAACGGGTCTTC
>JAWWBW010000332.1:0-1518 GCA_033720775.1 Oleiphilaceae bacterium
GTACGTTGAGCAGCAGCTGGACGCGTTATCCGAAGACGAAGACCTGAGCCAATACATTCTGTGAGCGAACAAACTACGCCAAAGCAGATTAAACTCCGGCAGGCCAGTGCCTGCCTCGAGCTGCACTACGACAACGAATGCTTTGACCTAAGCGCGGAGTTTTTGCGTGTACACTCTCCGTCAGCAGAAGTACAGGGCCACGGCAATCCTATCTTGCAGACTGGCAAGCAGCATGTGCGTATTGACGCCATTGAAGGTGTAGGAAATTACGGTATTAAGCTTGTTTTTAGCGACGGCCACGACACCGGGATCTACACCTGGTCTTTGCTTCGTAAATTTTGCCTTGAACGGGACGAACTCTGGCAGGCCTATCTGGATCGGCTAAATCGGGCCGGAGCAAGCCGAACCTCTTGAATTAACATCAGATCCAGCTGGCAGCCCTTTTCAATAAAGCACTGCTGCGCTGACTGATGCTTTCCACAACGCCCGTTTCTTCCGCCGCATCCGTTTCAGCGCGAAAGTAAGGAACGCTTTCGATATACAGCCCGGTTTTAAGATTCCTGCTTTGATCGTGCAACACCTCTTCACGCACACTAATACCGAGCTGCTCAAAACTTGGAGCCAATTCATCCAGACGCTCGCGAAGCTGCTGGCGGGTAATCTGGTAGGCCTGCTCACACAACACCTTGCGCGCATGAAAACTGAATACACTCTTGAAGAACAGGTGCACATCGGAAGGGTTTGGCTGAAACAGATGCACTTTCGCTTTGGGATAATCACGCGCGATGGTGCGCAAGCCACTCTGTAGACGTGAAGTGACCATTGCCCGATAGGTTTGAGAGAGAATATTGGGCATCCCCGAATGTGTCAGGGCTCCCTCGGGCAAGGTGCCTTGTGCCACGGCTGCGCGTGCATCAACGGGCACCACCGGATTAATGGCCAGCACCACGTCTGCGCCATTTTCGAGCGCGACAGAAGTATGCATACCTTTGTTGAGCGTACCGTCGAGGTAATATCGCCCACCATAATGCACCGGCGTATAGAGCCCGGGCGCCGCCATACTGGCCTGAATCGCTCGGGATATGGGTATGCTCCGCTGGTCAGGATCACCAAAACGCACGGTTTCTCCACTTTCAAGATCGGTTGCGATGACACGCAACTCTCGACTCAATCGGGCAAAGTCATTGGTGCGACCAATGGAGCTGTAGGATGAGCTGAGATACTGATGAAAGCCCTCGTTATCAAACACTCCCGCTGGCACCGCTTGCGTCAGGATGGTCAAAGCCTCGAGCAAACTTTGGTCGTTTGGGTGCCGTAAAAAGCTCAGGATTGCCTGCGCTACCAACGACGGTACGCGTTTGGCTCGCGTCATATATTCTTCAAACGCTGGCTTGTAAAATACCTGGGGGTGAAAGGGATGCACATCGGCTTCGTTGCGCACAAAGATGCGACACATTTGGGCTGGAGTCATCTGGTTAGCTAAATTTGCGGCAACAAATGCCCCCGCATTAACCCCAA